>NZ_JAIUIN010000006.1:0-336149 GCF_020165665.1 Mesorhizobium sp. BH1-1-4 | reverse complement strand
CCCCCCCCCCCCCCCCCCCCCCCCCCCCTGAGCGGGGTTCGGGACCTGCGGAAGGCCCCCGTGCGTGAAATTACTTCGACACGTCCTGGCCGAAATAGGTGTCGGCGATCTTCTGATAGGTGCCATCGGCCTTGATGTCGGCCAGCGCCTTGTTGATGGCCGCGACCAGTTCCGGGTCGCCCTTGCGGACGATGACGCCGGAGTAATCGGCATTCTCTTCCTGGGCGGCGATCTTCACATTGGCGTCGGGCTTGTGCTTCTTGAAGTCGAGGAACGACAGGCTGTCATTGATGGTGGCGTCGGCACGGCCGGTCAGAAGAAGCTGGATCGACTGGTCGAAGCCATCGGTGCCGACCAGTTCGGCGCCGTTCGATTCGGCCAGCTTGCCAAAATTGGAGGTCAGTGACTGTGCCGACTTCTTGCCCTTGAGGTCGGCGAAGGTCTTGATGTCGGTGTTGTCGCCGCGCACGATCAGCACCGCCTTGGAGGCGATGTAGGGATCGGAGAAGTCGTACTTGGCCTTGCGGGCGTCGGTGATGCCGACTTCGTTGATCACGGCATCATAACGGCTGACGTCGAGGCCGGCGATCAGCCCGTCCCACTTGCCTTCGAGGAACTCGACCTTGACGCCGAGCTTGTCGCCGATCGCCTTGGCGATTTCGACGTCGAAGCCGACCAGCGCGCCGGAAGCGTCATGATAGGTGAAGGGCGCGTAAGTGCCTTCCGTGCCGACCTTGATGATGCCGGCCTGCTTGATCTGGTCGAGATTGGCGCCGGCATGGCCCGATGCAACGGCGAGCGCCTGCAGCGTTCCGGCGATGATGAGCGACTTGAGCCATTTCATTTTTCTGTGATCCCGTCCTTGGCCCTGATGTCAGGCATGTTGTGAGGGCTGGAAAATGACAGATGCAGGGCGAAAAAATAAGGAATGAAATTTCAAAGACAGGCAACTCCAGAAATCAAATTCTCTGAAGATATTTCTTTGCGCATTCGGAGGCTCCAGGCAGCCGCGCCGAATTGCCCGGACTTCGGCGCGCGCCGGCCTGCGGCGGCGGAACCTTTCCCGCGCACGGCAGTTTTGGCTGTTCTAGGGCACGACGCCGTCATTTCAAGCCGGTGCCTGTCATTCGCACCGCCTGAGCCAGGAGCGCCTTATGATGGAAGACACGGCAGGTCGGATCATGGTCCGCGCGGCAATGAGGGCGCCTTACCTCGAGCGCGACGAGGAACATCGTCTCGCATTGCTCTGGAAAGAGGACAACGACCAGAACGCATTGCACAGCATCACCGTGGCCCATATGCGGCTGGTCATTTCCATGGCCTCCAAATTTCGCCATTACGGCCTGCCGCTCGGCGACCTGATCCAGGAAGGGCATGTCGGCTTGCTGGAGGCAGCCGCCCGCTTCGAACCCGAGCGCGAGGTGCGGTTTTCGACCTACGCGACGTGGTGGATCCGCGCTTCTATGCAGGATTATATCCTGCGCAACTGGTCGATCGTGCGCGGCGGCACCAGTTCGGCGCAGAAGGCCCTGTTCTTCAATCTCAGACGTTTGCGCGCCCGCCTAGCGAACGGCGCCGAGCCGCTTTCCAACGAGACGCTCTATCGTGAGGTTTCGGTTGCGCTCGGCGTTTCAGAGGCCGATGTGGCAATGATGGATTCGCGGCTGTCCGCGCCGGATTCCTCGCTGAACATGCCGCTTGCCGACGATTCCGGCGCCACCGAGCGGATGGACTTCCTGGTTGCGGACGACCCCCTGCCCGATGAGGTCGCCAGCGACACGATCGATGTCGAACGCCGTTCTGGATGGCTGAAAACAGCGCTCGGCGCGCTCAACGCACGTGAACTCAGGATCATCGAGGAGCGCCGGCTGAGCGATGAGGGCGCCACGCTCGAGGCGCTCGGCGAGACTCTCGGCATTTCCAAGGAGCGCGTCCGCCAGATCGAGGCCCGTGCCATGGAAAAGCTGAAGGTGGCGCTGGTGAAGCAGAACCCGGAATTCCTGGCGACCGCCGCCTGATTCTCGCAACGAGCGCTACTTGTCGGTGACGATCTTGACCTTGTCGCCGGCCGAAACCGCGGCACCCGGCGACAACGCATTAAGCACGCGGAACAGGTCGAGCTTGCGATCGACCCCCACCATCTGCGCGGCAAGCGAGCCCATAGTCTGACCCGGCTGTACCGTTAGTACGCGGATATGCAGCGGCTTCAGGGCCGCTTTTTCGGCCGGGCTCAGGATGCGGAAGGATCCGCTGACCGAACGCGCCACCGTTTCCAGCGAGGTGCTGGCCGACGGTGCCGCGGTCAGCAGGCGATAGACCTGGCCGCCGGCGCGGATCACCGCGATATCGAACTGCCAGCCCTCGGCGCCGGCATGCGCGGTCGCCGCCTCATTGCCGTTGATGGTTTCCTGCTTGACGGTGCTGTCGTCGAGGCCTGCCACCCAGCCGCTTCTGATATAGTCGGTCAAGGCGCGGTTCTTGTCGATCGAAACGCCGTCGAAGCGGATCGCTATGTCGCCGGGACCGGTCGCCGTCACCGCTGCCGCCGAATTGTCGATGATGAAACCGTCCGGCACCGTGAACGACACGCCAAGGCCCGGATGCAGGAAGGTCTCGCCCCGCACATACCCTTCTTCCGGCGTATCGCCATAGAGCAGGCCATCTATGCCGGCAAGAAAGGAATCGCGGTCGCGCGTGCCGAAGCCCGGGGCGCCGAACTGGCGCGCGTGGCGCTGCGCCAGGTCGATGCGCTGCGGTGTGTTGGGATGCGTGGCCAGGAAGTCGAGGCTGGCGTCGGTGGCGCCTGATATCGAGCGGAAATCGGTATAGGCCGACATCGACTGCAGGAAGCGACCGGCCGCGTAAGGATCGTAGCCCGCCTCGCCAATCGACTTGATGCCGATGGCGTCGGCCTCCAGTTCCTGGTTGCGCGAGAACTGCGCCAGCCTGAGCTTGCCGCGGATCAGCGCCGCCTTGGCGGTCGGGCTGTCGCCGAGCACATCGGAAACCACCTTGGTTGCCAGGCCTTCCTCGGCCTCCAACTGCTGGCGCTGCAGCCCGTGATTGGCGGTGACGTGGCCCATTTCATGCGCGATGACGGCGGCGAGCTCGGACGAATCATTGGCCAGCGCGAGCAGGCCGCGCGTGATGTAGAGATAGCCGCCCGGCAGCGCGAAGGCGTTGACGTTGGGCGAATTGAGGATGGTGATGCGATAGGTCTGGGTCGGGTTGGCCGACACCACGGTCAAATTGCCGACCACCTTGGCGACCATGCGCTCGAGCTTGGGATCGGAATACTCGCCGCCATAGGTCGCCAGGATGCGCGGATGCTGCGCCTTGGCGAGTTCGGCAAGCTTGCTGTTGGCGGCGACATTATCCACCGTGATCGGCTTGTCGGACGGCTGGAAGCCGGATTCCTGCACGTCCGGCGGCGTGAACATCTGGCAGCTGGCGAGAGCCACGGCAAAGCCGGCCAGCGCCAGAAAGCGCGCCAGCGGATTGCGTCTTGCTCTGTCAACGCCGATCGCCAGAACGGCTTCCTTTCAGATCCTGGGCGCATGACCATGAAAATCGGGGGCGATCTTCGGAGCCGTCATGCGCAAAAAACAAACTGCTACAGCATCCGTCACGCGTCCCTCGGGGGCGTGCGGCGGATGCTGTAGGCAAATCACGGCCTGTGCCGGACCAATAGGGCGGACCTAGCCACACTACATGGACCATGGCAAGCAAGCGTCCCTTCGCCAGAAGCCGGTTTGACCGTAAATTATGTCGGCTTCCGGGCAATATCTCGTGATACGGAATCCCCGGCACTGGCGCCGATATAGCGCCGGAATGCCTCTGGACCAGCCCCGGCGAAGAAATCGTCCGCGGCGCCTGCGGCAGCGACCGCGCCATTGTCCAGAAACACCACATTCTGGCCGATGCGGCGGGCATCCTGCGGCTGGTGCGTGACGAACAGCACCGTCATGCCACGCTCGGCATGCAGGTCGGCAACCAGGTCGAGCATGTCGTTTCGCAGGGCGGGCCCAAGCGAGGCGAAGGGCTCGTCGAGCAGCAGCACCGGGCGGTCACGCACCAGCACGCGGGCAAGGGCGACACGCTGGCGCTCGCCGCCCGAGAGTTCGCGCGGCAGCCGCTTCTGCTTGCCGGCGAGGCCGGTGCGCGCAAGCGCCTCCGCGATATCGGCGTGGTCGGCTTCTGTCAGCCGCAACGATGGCGAGCGGCCGAGCCCGACATTCTGCTCGACGGAAAGATGGGCGAAAAGATTGTTTTCCTGAAACATCATCGACACCGGCCGCGAGGCTGGCGGCTCGGCGCCGACATCGGCTCCGCCGATCAGCACACGGCCGGACAGTGGTGTCTCGAACCCGGCCAGCAGATTGAGCAGCGTCGACTTCCCCGATCCGCTCGGCCCCATGATGGCGGTGATTTCGGCCGCCGCGAACGCGACATCGAAGGAAAGCGGAGCCTCGCCATAGGTGAACGAAACCTTCTCCAGCCGCACTGGAACACCTTTCGTGGCAATCGCTCCGTCAGACATCGCGGCCCCTCTCCCTTCCCAGCCAGTCCGCTGCCAGCACCAGTGCTAGGCAGACCAGGCCGAGCAGCAGCGCCAGGCCGGCGGCGTCCTGCGTGCGGTAGCTGCCCATGCGTGCCAGGAGAAGGTAGGGCAAGGTCTGCACGGAATCACTGCCGAACAGGGCGATGACGCCGAGATCGCCAAGCGACAGCGCCATGGCGAAGGCAAAGGCGGTGGCAAGCGGGCGCCGCAGCGACGGCCAGTCCACCAGCCGCAACCTGGCCAGGCCGGAAATGCCAAGCTGCGCGCAGAGCCGTTCGTGGCGCTCGCTCGCCGCATCATAGGCGGGGCGGATGGCGCGCAGCGCGAAAGGCATCGCCATGACGGCGTTGACGGTGACGACCATGATCGGGGCGATGGCAAAGACGTCGCTGGCATGGCGCAACAGAAGGAACCAGCCGGCACCGATGACGATTGGCGGCACCACGAGGACAAAGCCGGCGCCGGTGTCGGTTGCATGTTCGAGCAGCGTCCTCGGACCGGCGCGTCGGTTCAGTGCCAGCGCCCGGCGCGCCATGGTCAGCGCCAGCGACAGCATCACGGAAAGCCATGCCGACAGGAAGGCCAGCACCGCACTGGTCAGCGTCGCCTGCCGGACGGTGGCCTCCCCGGCCAACCGGCCGAGATCGGCGCCCAATCCGGCCATCACGGTCGCGGCCATCGGTCCCGCGACGAACAGCAGCGCCAGCACGATGAGCAAGGCATTCAGTGTGGTTTCGGTCCCGTTGACAGAGAGATAGCGGCGCGGCGCGACCGGGAGGTTGGCGTCGCCGACGACATTGGCGCCGAGCCGCGCCAGCGCCAACACCACGATGAAGGTCAAGGCGATCTGCAGCAATGTCAGCGCGACGGCACGCGCCGGATCGAAATCGAAGCGCAAGGCCTGATAGATGCCGACTTCGAGCGTCGTCGCGGCCGGCCCGCCGCCGAGCGTCAGCACGATGGTGAAGGATGTGATGCAGAGCATGAAGACCAGCCCGGCGACACCGGGCAGAGCGGCGCGCAGCGTCGGCCATTCGATCAGCCGGAACGCCGGACGCGCGCCCATGCCGAGCTGGCTTGCCAGCCGCCACTGGTCGGAGGGAATGGTTTGCAACGCTTCCAGGAACAGGCGGGTGGCCAGCGGCAGGTTGAAGAAGACATGGGCGACGAGAATGCCGGACAGGCCGTAGATGCCCGGCCAGCCCTGACCGCCGACGGCACCGAGCATGCCGGCGAAGTAACCGGCACGGCCATAGAGCGCCAGGATGCCGAGCGCCGCGACGATCGCCGGCAGCGCCAGCGGCACGGCGAAGAGTTGCAGAATGAACGCGCGGCCGAAGAAGCGTGGATGCCGGGACAGGGCTCGCGCCACGAACAGCGCCGGTATCACCGAAAGCAGGGTCGAGAGGGTTGCCTGCCAGAGCGTGAAGCGCACCACGCGCAGCAGGTAAGGATCGAAGGCCGCCCAGGCGCCGGAGAGGTCATGCGCGCCTTCGAGGAGCAGCCCGGCAAAGGCGCCGCCGATCAGCAGCGCGATCCCGGCGAGCGCGACGACGCCGGCGGTGATGCGGGGATCAGACGCGCGTTGCACGCCGCACCGTCAGCAAATGGGCCAAGCTTAGAGCACTCATCTCAGGATGATTAGCCCATAAAACCTACTTGCTCATCACCGCCAGCCATTCGTCCACCCAGGCCTTGCGGTTGGCCGCGACCTCCTCCGGGCTGAACAGCAAGGTCTTGGTCGGCTTGACCAGCTTGTCGAAGGCCGGGTTTAGCGGCTTGTCGGTCTTGCCGGCCGGGAACATCCAGTTGGTCTCGGGGATGGCGTCCTGGAATTTCGGTCCGGTCATGAAGGCCATGAACTTTTCCGCCAGCGGATTCTTGGCTCCCGTGGTGGTGATGCCGGCGACCTCGATCTGCAGGTATTCGCCCTCTTCGAACGACGCGGCCTGGTAGCGCTCGGTATTCTCGGCGACCATGTGATAGGCCGGCGAGGTAGTGTAGGACAGCACCATCGGCGCCTCGCCCTTGGTGAACAGGCCATAGGCCTCGCTCCAGCCCGGCGTCACGGTCAAAACCTTGGTCTTGAGCTTGGCCCAGGCTTCCGGCGCCTTGTCGCCATAGACCGACTTCACCCAGAGCAGCAGGCCGAGGCCGGGCGTCGAGGTGCGCGGATCCTGGATGACAATCTTGTCGTCGGCGCTGCCCTCGACCAGGTCCTTCAGGCTTTTCGGCGGCATCGTCAGCTTCTGCGTATCGTAGACGACGGCGAAATAGCCATAGTCAAAGGGGACAAAAGTATCGTCGCTCCAGCCGCCCGGCACATCGACATCGCTCACCGCGCCATGCGGCGCGAACAGGCCCGTGGCCTTGGCATCGGCGGTGAGATTGGTGTCGAGGCCGAGCACGATGTCGGCCTTGGTCGAGGCGCCTTCCAGCTTGACGCGGTTGAGCAGCGCCACGCCATCGGCAACCGAGACGAACTCGACATCGCAGCCGCATTCGGCCTCGAATGCCTTCCTCACCACGGGACCTGGACCCCAGTCGGCGGTGAAGCTCTCATAGGTGTAGACGGTGAGCTTGTCCTTGGCCAAGGCCGGCCCGGACAAGGCCACTGCCGTGGCTGCGATGAGAGAATATAAAATTGCGCGCATCGGCGCCTCCTTCGTTTGCGTTGAAAGGAATTGAGGCGTCGGACTGTCCGAAACGTCTAATCCCTCCGCCGGTACAAACCGGATCAGGTTCAGCGGGTTGGCGAGACTGCCTCTCAGCCGGCCCGCGAAATTCGCGTCCGGCACCCCGTTAGAGCGTTCCGACACATAGGCCGGCCCGAAGACCCGCGCAAGTGGGAGTTTGCCGCCTTCCGTTTCCCGTGCCGGGCTGGTAAGGCGACGGGATATGAGCATATTCACCATCCTGCTTGGCGGCGATCTCATCCGCACGCCCCGGCTCGACCGCCAGGTCGAAGGCTCGCGCGTCATCGCCGCCGACGCAGGCATCGGCCATGCCCGGGTGCTGGGCCTTGTCCCGGAATTGTGGGTGGGCGATTTCGATTCGGTTCCGGCCGATCTGCCTGCTGACCTCGCCGCCGTGCCCCGCCAGACCTTCCCGGCGGAAAAGGACAAGACCGACGGCGAACTGGCGATCGCGGCGGCACTCGGGCACGGGGCGACCCGTCTCGTGCTGGCGGGCGCCTTCGGCGGCAAGCGCGCCGATCACGCCTTCCTGCATCTGGCACTTGGCCTGCGGCTGGCCGAGGCCGGAACGGATGTGCTTTTGACCAGCGGCGCCCAGGAGGCTGTCCCCTTGCTCAACGGCAGGGCGAGCTTCGATTATGCCGACGGCACGCTGTTTTCCATTCTGGGCTTTTCCGAACTCTCCGGTCTGACCGTCACCGGCGCCAAATGGCCACTCGACAAGGTCGAGGTGGCTTTCGGTTCGTCGTTGACCATTTCCAACGAGGTCAACTTCGACAAGACCGGGGGCCGCCTCGAGATAGCGCTCGGCAACGGCCGCGCGCTGCTGCTCGCCCATCCCTATCCCTCACCTGAAAGCTGACATGGCCCCGCCTCTTCTCAATCTCGACGGGATAAGACTGACTTTTGGCGGCACGCCGCTGCTCGACGGCGCCGCCTTGACCGCGTCGGCCGGCGACAAGATCGCGCTGGTCGGCCGCAACGGGTCGGGCAAATCGACGCTGCTCAAGATCGCCGCCGGCCTGATCGAACCGCAGGACGGCGAGGTGTTCCGCCAACCTTCGGCGACGGTGCGCTATCTGCCGCAGATGCCCGACATGGACGGTTTTGCCTCAGTGCGCGCCTATGTCGAAGCCGGGCTCGGGCCTGCCGACGATCCCTACCGCGCCAGCTATCTGATGGAACATCTCGGCCTGTCGGGCGAGGAGCGGCCAGCAGACCTCTCCGGTGGCGAGGCCAGGCGCGCCGCTTTGGCTCGCGTAATGGCGCCGGAGCCCGACATTCTGCTGCTTGATGAGCCGACTAACCACCTCGATCTCTCGGTGATCGAATGGCTGGAAGAGGAACTCGTCCGCACGTCCTCGGCGCTGATCGTCATCTCGCACGACCGCCGCTTCCTGGAGCGCGTGTCGCGCGCCACCGTCTGGCTCGACCGTGGCCAGACCCGTCGGCTGGATAAAGGTTTTGGCCATTTCGAGGAATGGCGTGACGTTGTGCTGGAAGAAGAAGAGCGCGAACAGCACAAGCTCGGCCGCCAGATCGTGCGCGAGGAACACTGGCTGCGCTATGGCGTGACGGCACGGCGCAAGCGCAACATGCGACGCCTCGGCGAACTGCAGACCATGCGCCAGCGGTTTCGCGGTCATCGCGGCGCCGAAGGCAGCGCGACCATGGTCGCCAGCGACGCCGCCGAGTCCGGCAAGCTGGTGATCGAAGCGAAGAACGTCGAGAAGAGCTTTGGCGACCTCACCGTGGTCAAGGGCTTCTCGACCCGCATCCAGCGAGGCGACCGCGTCGGTCTGGTCGGGCCAAATGGTGCCGGCAAGACGACGCTTCTGAAGATGCTGACCGGCGAATTGGCGCCGGATGCCGGCTCGGTGCGGCTCGGCACCAATCTGGAGATCGCCACGCTCGACCAGAAGCGCGAGGCGGTCGACCCGCAGGAGACGCTGGCGCAATACCTGACCGACGGGCGCGGCGAGAACCTCGTCATCAATGGCGAGCAGCGCCATGTCGTCTCCTACATGAAGGATTTCCTGTTCAAGCCGGAGCAGGCGCGCACGCCGGTGCGCGAACTGTCCGGCGGCGAGCGGGCGCGGCTGATCCTGGCGCGCGTGCTGGCGCGCCCTGCAAACCTGCTGGTGCTCGATGAGCCGACCAACGATCTCGACATGGAGACGCTGGAACTGCTGCAGGAACTGGTCGCCGGGTTCGCCGGCACTGTCATCCTGGTCAGCCACGACCGCGATTTCCTCGACCGCACCGTCACCAGCGTCATCGCGCCCGAAAGCGGGGGCCGCTGGGTCGAATATGCCGGTGGCTATTCCGACATGCTGGCGCAGCGGGGCGGTACCAGGCTCGACGACCGCAAGGCGCGCGCCAAGTCCGAAACCAGCGATGCGCCCACTGCCAAGGCTGAACCCGCCGCACAAAAGGGGCCGGCCAAAAAATTGTCGTTCAAGCAGAAATTCGCGCTGGACTCGCTTCCCAAGAAGATCGAGGCGGTGACCGCGTCGATCTCGCGCCTGGAGAACAACATCGCCGATCCGGCCTATTACGAGCGCGATCCGGTCTCGTTCCAGAAAACCATCGCCGCCCTCGACAAGGAGCGCGCCACCTTGGCGGCGCTCGAGGAAGAGTGGCTGGAACTGGAGATGCTGCGGGAAGAGATGGAAGGGTGAAGAGCGTTCGGCCGTAGGCCGATCGCGATCGACAACGATCTTTCGATTGAAGCCACAAACGGCGAAAGCTTGAACGCCCGAAAGGCTGGGAGCCGCAGCGAAGGCCCGACGCTCCGTCCGCAGCCAGAGTTGACTGATTATTGCCTCCGCACCGGAATGCGCATACATTATGCGCATGTTGCGGAGGCTATTATGCGTAAGATTGCCCTGAATGCGATCCGCCAACCGGCAAATCTGTCGATCGACTCTAACCTCATGAGGGAAGCCAAGGGGCTTGATGTGAATGTCTCGCGCGCCGCGGAAGCCGGTATCGCGGAAGCGGTGGCGGCCGAAAAAACGCGGTTATGGAAGCTTGAGAACCGTGCCACGATGGAGTCGTGGAACGACTACATCGACAAAAACGGAATCCCGTTGGAAGAGTACCGGCAGTTCTGATGCCCCGCTATGATGTCTTCGCCGGTCGCGTCGAAGGCAACTATTTGCTCGACGTTCAATCCGATCTGCTCGACAATTTCAGGACGCGCGTGGTCGTCCCGCTTCTGCCGGTCGCAACGGTGCCGCCGCCGATGCGAAAGCTTCATCCGATCTTTGACATCAACGGCCGGAAGCTGGTTATGGCGACACACCTGATTGCTACCGTTCCGGCAAGCGAATTGGGTGAAAGTCGGCTGAACTTGACGAAACATCACGATGACATCGTCGCCGCGCTCGACATGCTGTTCCAGGGCTTCTGATCGAAGGCGGCCGTTGCGCCGCCTGCTCAACCCGCCGTCTTCGCCTGCCAGGCCTTGATCGCCTCGTCGAACACTTTCTCGCCGGGAATGCCCTTTTCCATGGTCAGCAGCGCCCGCCGTCCGGTCTTGTAGACGACCGGCACGTCGATCCAGTCCTGGCCGCGCAACAGGGTCATATTGGCGTCTTCGTCGGCCTTGGTGTCGTTGAGCGCGACGAGGAAGAAACCGTCGGCGATCTTGGCCGGAATGCCGATCAAGGGGCTGCCGGCGTCCTGTTCCGAACTCTTCATGGCGACGCGCAATATGTTGTCGACGCCGCCGCCCTCGAAGCCGTCGGGCGTCAGGAAGATCATCTCGATGATGTGGCTGGCCGGCAAGGTCTGGTCGGTGTTGCGGCGGATGGTCATGCGCAGCTGGATGTCCTTGCCGGGAATGGTCGCCTCGGCGCGGATCGCCGGCTCTGGCGGCAGGTCGCCGCCGGGCGATTCCTGCACCAGCGACCAGACGATGTTGCCGGGCTCGGCCGAACCTTGGGCGGTGCTGGTGCGCTCCTCATAGAAGATTGCCTTCTGGCCGACCGGAACCGAGGCTGGAGCCACGGCCGGAGCCGCCGGCGTGGCACCTGCCGGCGCGGGCGGCGGTGTGGCGGCCGCATCGGCCGGTGCCGCGGGCGCGGCTCCGGCGGCGGGCGGTGTCGCCGGCGTGGCGCCTGGCGCGGGCGTGGTCGCGGTCGGCCTGCCTGCCGCGGGCGTATCGGCCGGTGCCGGAACCGCCGGCGCCGCGGTGGCCGGCGCATTCGTTGCCGTTGGCGGCGTCGTCAGCGCGGCGACGGATTCACCCTCGCCTATGCCGCTTTGTCCACCGGCCGGGCCGGGATCGGTTTCGCCACCCTCGGGCGTCAGCCGCTGCGTGAATTTCGTGCCTTCGGCACCCGCGGGCGCCGGTGGCGTCGCCGCCGCATCGGTCGCGGGCTTGGCCGGCGCCGGTTTCACCGGTTCGACCTTGGCGACAACCTTGCTGTCGCCCAGGCCCAGCATCTTGCCGAAGGCGTCCTTGTTCAGCCAGATACCGTAACCGCCGCCGGCAACGACCAGCAGCGCGACGGCGGCGGCGATCAACCCGCCATAGCCGCGCTTGCGTTCGGCCGGGCGCAAACGCTCGAAAGTGTCGGTGCCCGCCGGCCTTTCGTCATTGGCAAAGACGTCGTCCTGGTCGTCCTCCCGATCCGTTTCCATCCCCGCCAAGGGCTTTTCCGAAAAGTCCGGAACGGGCTGCACCGGCGTCGGCCTTTGCCAGCCCGGTTCGGCCTTGGCGGCTGGAGCGGGACGGTAGGGTTCGGGGTTCGCCACGGGCTGCGCCGGCTTGTACGGCTCTGGCCTGGCCGGGGCAGGGGCGGGCCGATACGGAGACGGCGCGGGAATGGCGGCAGCCTCCGCCTTCACTGGCTGCTTGGTGTGGTTCGACTGGTTCTTGTTACGGTCGATGGAGGAAAAGATGTGCTCCAGCTCCGCGAGCGGATCCGTTTCCGGCACAGCCTTGGCATAGTCCCGTTCGACGCCTGCGATAGCGTCCTCCAGCGAGCGTTTCTGCCTGTCTATGGCCTCGGGAGCCATCGGCGGCGAATATTCCGCAAGCTTCTTGGCCAGCATGGAACGAACGCTGCTATAGATGCGCGCACGCTTCTCGGGCGTCTCGTCGCCGTGCTTCTCGAAGGCGTTTTTCAGAACAGCAACGAAATCTGCCATGCTTCAGTCGACCTGTATTTTGCTTCCGCGCCGGCCCCCGCAAATCAGCCGCGATGCCCGGAAAGGCTTCAGAAACTAGTCTTGAAACGGATCGGTCACAAGTATCGTGTCGTCCCGTTCCGGACTGGTGGAAAGGAGTGCCACCGGCGCGCCGATCAGCTCCTCGATGTATCGGACATACTTGACCGCCTGCGCCGGCAGATCGTTCCAGCTGCGTGCGCCGGCGGTGGTGCCTTTCCAGCCTTCCAGCGTCTCGTAGATGGGTTCCACGCGGGCCTGCGCGCCCTGGCTTGCCGGCAGGTAGTCGATCGTCTCGCCATCGAGCCTGTAGCCGGTACAGACCTTGATCTCGTCCAGCCCGTCGAGCACGTCGAGCTTGGTCAGCGCGATGCCCTTGATGCCGTTGACGGCGACAGCCTGGCGCACCAGCACCGCGTCGAACCAGCCGCAACGGCGCTTGCGCCCGGTGACGACGCCGAATTCATGGCCGCGCGTGCCGAGGAACTCGCCGATCTCGTTCTTCTGCTCGGTCGGGAACGGGCCTTCACCGACGCGCGTCGTATAGGCCTTGGTTATTCCCAGGACATAGCCGATGGTCCCGGGGCCGACACCGGAGCCGGCGGCGGCCTGGCCGGCGACCGTGTTCGACGAGGTTACGAACGGATAGGTGCCGTGGTCGATGTCGAGCAGCGTGCCTTGCGCGCCTTCGAATAGGATGCGCTCGCCGGCGCGGCGCTTGTCGTCTAGCACCTTCCAGACACGGTCCATATAGGGCAGGATCTCGTTCGCGACCGTGGTCAATTCCTGCATGATCGCATCATGCGTGACTTCGTCATGGCCAAGCCCGCGACGCAGCGCATTGTGGTGCGTCAGCAGCCTGTCGACCTTCAAGGGAAGCGTTTCCAAATCCGCCAGATCCATCACCCGCACCGCGCGCCGACCCACCTTGTCCTCATAGGCCGGACCAATGCCCCGGCGGGTCGTGCCAATCTTTGTTCCGGAATTTGAAGCGGCATCCTCGCGGAACCCGTCCAGCTCCCGGTGTACGGACAAGATAAGCGCCGTGTTTTCGGCTATTTTCAGGCGATCCGGCGTCACGTCCACGCCCTGCGATTTGAGTTTTTGCACTTCGGCGACGAAAGCATGCGGATCGAAGACCACTCCATTGCCGATGATGGACAGCTTGCCTTCCCGCACGACGCCCGAAGGCAAGAGCGAAAGCTTGTAGATCTTGCCGTCGACGACCAGCGTGTGGCCGGCATTGTGGCCGCCCTGGAAACGCACCACGACATCGGCGCGCTCCGACAGCCAGTCGACGATCTTGCCCTTGCCCTCGTCGCCCCACTGCGAGCCGACGACCACCACATTGGCCATGTTTCTTTTCCCTTGAGACGCCGCAGCGCGGCTTGGATATGGTTCGAAACGACAGGCCTCTATAGCGTCAAGACCTCGCGAGTGCGACCTTTCTTTGGCGCCGAAAATGCCCTGAGGCACAACAATTTTCGGCTTTGACATCATTTACTTGGGCCGACGGGGGCAATAGGCCGGCAAACACTGCGGCCCATGCCGCGGCCGGAAGCCCGCCATGCATCGAAACGCCTACATGTTCCTGTTGCTCACCACCTTGTTGTGGGGCGGCAATTCTGTGGCCGGCAAGCTGGCGGTCGGCCACGTCTCGCCGATGACGCTCGTCTTTCTGCGCTGGATGCTGGCCGTGGCGATCCTGCTGCCGATCGGCTGGCGCACGATCCAGGAGGATTGGCCTGCCGTGCGCAGGCACTGGCTGGTTCTGGCTGCACTGGGCGCCAGCGGCTTCACGCTGTTCAACACGATCTTCTACACCGCGCTCAATTACACCACCGCGATCAATGTCTCGATCGAACAGGCGGCGATGCCGATCCTGATCATGACCGCCAATTTCATTTTCTTCCGCCTGCGCGTGAACTGGGCGCAGATCGCCGGCGTGGTGCTGACTATCCTCGGCGTCATCCTGACGGCCTGTCATGGCGATCCGCGCCGGCTGCTGACGCTGGAGCTCAATTTCGGCGACGCCATCATGCTGGTCGCGGTCGTCCTCTACAGCGGCTATTCGGTCGGATTGCGGCTGAAGCCGGCGATGCGCTGGCAGAGCCTGATGCTGGCCATGTCCTTCGCGGCACTCATCACCTCGCTGCCCTTTTTCCTGTGGGAAGCCGCCGCCGGCAAGGTGATCGTGCCCGATGCGCGCGGCTGGGCTGTCATCGTCTACACGGCGATCGGCGCCTCGGTGATCTCGCAGATAACCTATATCAGGGGCAACGAGTTCATCGGCGCCAACCGCGCCGGCCTGTTCATCAATCTGGTGCCGATCTTCGGCACGCTGCTTTCGGTGCTGATCGTCGGCGAGACGTTCCAGCTCTATCAGGCGCTGGCGCTCGTCCTCGTTCTGGGCGGCATCGGGCTCGCCGAATACAGCGGGCGCGGGACCTCCCGCCTCTGACGGCGCGCCGAAATTACGGTACCAATTCCTTGCGCACCGCCGCGATATCGTCGGGCGAGACTGCCGGAGCGGAATTGCCCCAGCTGCCGCGCACATAGGTCAGCACGTCGGCGATTTCCTGGTCCTTCAGCCGCCATGCCAGCGAGGGCATCGAAGGCGTCGTCGGCGCGCCGGCCGTGTGCACCGCCTGGCTTCCGGCGAGAACGACGCGGGCTAGCGTTTCGGGATTGCCTTGGGCGACGATGGAATTGCCGACCAGCGTCGGGAACAACGCCCCGGCCCCGGCGCCATCGCCGCCATGGCAGGCCGAACAATTGTCGTGGTAGATCGCCTCGCCGGCCACCATCCGCGCCGCGTCGGGTTTGGGCGCCTGCGCATTGCCGGTGTCCGACCCAAGGCTCTTGAGATAGACGGCGACGGCCTTGAGATCGGGATCCGTCATCTTCGAGGTCGAGTTCTCGATCGCCTCGGCCATCGGACCGGACGCGATCGAATGCGCATTGACGCCGGCCTTGAGGTAAGCGACCACATCCTCTTGCGACCATTTGCCAAGGCCGGATTGTGCATTGTTGGTGATGTCGGGAGCGAACCAGCCCTGCAGCGACGCCCCTTGCAGGAAGCTGGAGTCCTGATCGGCGCCCAGGAAGGATTTGGGCGTGTGGCAGGTGCCGCAGTGCCCGGCGCCCTGGACGATATAGGCCCCGCGATTCCACTCCGCCGACTTGGAGGGATCGGCCTTGAAGCTTGCCTCGCTGAAGTTCAGCAGGTTCCAGCCCCACATCGACAGCCGGATGTTCAGGGGAAACGGCAACTGGTTGGCCTCGACCTTGTTCGAGACCGGCTCGACCGTGGTGAGGTATGCCCAGAGGTCGGAAATGTCCTGCTCGGTCATCTTGGTATAGGCGGGGTAGGGCATGGCGGGATAGAGCCGCACGCCATCGTGGCCGACGCCGGTCTTCATCATGTTGCGGAAATCGATCTCTGACCAATTGCCGATGCCCGTCTCGTGGTCCGGCGTTATGTTGGGCGGCACCAGCGCGCCGAAAGGCGTTTCGAGCGGCAGGCCACCGGCCAACGGCTTGCCGCCCGGCCTCGTATGACAACCCGCGCAATCGCCGAGCACGGCCTGGTATTGGCCGCGGATGATCTGGTCGGCCTGGTCGGCGGCAAGTGCCGGCGTGATCGCCAGCAGGGCCGCGCCGGCGTAGAGTGACGCTGCGAGCGCCTTCATGCCTGCACCAGCGGCGCGCCGGGATTGCGCAAATAGTGATTGCGGATGGCGTCAGCAGCGCGATAGGCGAGCGCGCCGACCGTTCCCGTCGGATTCTTGCCGGCATTCTGCGGAAAGGCCGAGGCGCCGATGACGAAGACGTTGGGCACATCCCAGCTTTGCAGGAAGCTGTTGACCGCGCTCTTCTTCGGGTCCGTTCCCATGATGGCGCCGCCGGTATTGTGGGTGCTTTGATAGGGGACGCTGTCCCATCCCTTCTTGCGGCGGCCGACATTGTACTGCTTGCCGCCAAGCGTCTTGGCGATCTCCTCCATCCGGTCGCAGAGATAGTTCGACATCCTGATATCGTTGTCTGGAAAATCGAAGGTCATGCGCATCAGCGGCCGGCCGAAGCGATCCTTGTAGGTCGGGTCGAGGTCGAGATAGTTGGTGCGCGTCGCGTAGCTGCTGCCCTGCGAGGAGAAGCCGAGCGTGCTTTTGTAGCCCGCGACGGTCGCCTTCTTCCAGGCGCTGCCCCATTTCGGCGTGCCGGGCAGCGTCGGCCTTGTCCCGATCGGACGTCCATTGGTGGGGATGCAGTTGATGCCCGCGCCGCCGACGAAATCGAGCCCGCCATGATCGAAGGCGTCGCCATTATAGTCGTCGATCGTCTGGCCAAGCGCGCCCGCGGCAATGAACGGATTGAAGTTCTTGTCATCGAAGAACACCTGCACGCCGGCATTGGTCTGGTAGCAATAATTGCGCCCGACTGTGCCCTCGCCGGTGACGGGATCGTAGATCTTGCCGATGCCCGACAGCATCATCAGCCGGGCATTGTGCAGGCCGTAGGCGCACAGCAGCACGAGATCGGCCGGCTGGAAGAATTCCTGTCCCGACGTATCGACATAGGTGACACCCCGCGCGGACTTGCCGCCGGCGGCGAGATCGACATGCAGCACCTCGCTGTCGGTCCGGACCTCGAAATTGGCCTTCTTCATCAGGACGGGAAGGATGGTGGTCTGGGCGCTCGACTTGGAATAATTGGCGCAGCCGAACCGCTCGCAGAATCCACAATAGGTGCACTGCCCCATGGTGATACCGAGCGGATTGACATAGGTCCGCGACATGTTGGCCGACGGTGTCGGGAACGGGTGCAATCCCATGGACCGGCCGGCATTGGCGAACAGGGTCGGCGCGTAGGTCATCTCCATCGGCGGGTTCGGATAATCCCGGGACCGCGGATCCTCGAACGGGTTGCCGCCTTCCTGTATCTGCCCCTTGATGTTGCCGGCCTTGCCCGAGATGCCCGCCAGATATTCGAACTGGTCGTAATAGGGCTCCATCTCGGTGCCGGTCACGCCCCAGTCCTCGACCTGGAGATCGGCGATCCGCGCCGCGCCATACCTCTTGGTGAGGTTGGTCTTGATCTGGAAATCCGAATCCCAGAACCGCCAGGTGTGGCCGTTCCAATGGACGCCTGCGCCGCCGACGCCGTTGCCGGGCAGGAACGAGCCGAAATCGCGCATCGGCAGCGCCGTCTGCGAAGGGTCGTTGCGCATCGTCAGAGTTTCGACGGCGGGCTGCAGGAACAGGTCGCGCCGCACGCTGTAGCGCAGTTCGTCCTGAGCGTAGCCGATGTTGAAATCGGTTGCCGTGTCGCGCCAGGGGCCACGCTCGATGGCCAGCACGTCCAGGCCCTGATCGGTCAGTTCATGCGCAAGGATGGACCCAGTCCAGCCGAGGCCAACGATCACGACGTCCTTGCGGGGCAGTATCGTCGTCATGGTCAGCTCCTTTTCACCAGCCATTCCGGGCTGCCCTCGATAGAGACGGGCGGCCTCGGATAGGGTTGATTGTGCTTGCTGACGTGGTCCCGGTAGTCATAGCGCGCGCCGGGAAAACCGAGCATGCGCCACGAGACCATGTCCTTGTTTCCGCCATAGACCGGATCGGCGAAGAACCCTTCCATGGTGTTCTGCAGCAGAAGCCCGAAGAAGCCGGCGGCCTTGACGCCACCGGGCAATTCGACCTTTCCGGCTTCCATGGCGGTCAGGAACGCATCCTGGTCGGCCGGCTGGAGCTCGACGAATGTCTTGCCGTCGCGCTGCTTCAGGAAAGCGTCGATGGCGGCAAGGCCCGAGCGATAGCGTTGGGCCGGGTTCGCCTCGCCCTGATATCCCTGCGTGGGCAATCCCGGCAGGAACGGTCCTTTCGTGTAGAGCCGGCTCGACGTTCCGAACGCGCCCGTCAACTGACGGTCTATATAGACGGCGCAGCCAGCCTCCTTGCCGCCCATCGACAGGTCGTCGGCGGGAATGATGCGGTCGACGATGGCTTCGACCAGGGCGGCTTCCTGCGGCGTGAAGAACTGCCAGCCGCCTGACACGACCTGCACCGGCGGATCGGACGACAGCGGCGCCCAAGGCAGCGAGCCCGACAAGGATCGGGCAAAGCTTGCCGATGTTGCCGTGACCGTAAACATCGCAACCGAAGACAGAAAAAGACGCCGGCTCAGGCGGACAGTATTATAACGATCCATCGAAGGCACTCCGACAGTAACAGACACGCGCCACGGAACACGCACAAATCATGACCAAACTAGTTGGGTTTAAGTCATGCCCATCCATTGGAGTCAGCGTGCGGAAAGAAACCGCCATCGTCAAGCAGATCACGAAATCGTTAGATTAGGCCAAGCCGTCTGCTTATCGCCGTCCGCTAATGTATTGGCGACTAAACGATATAATCTTATTCGATGGAGGCAAAGGGGACCGTCGGCCGCCGCTCCGGCGATAGCCGAATTGACCGGGATACGACAGGCCAACCATCCGTTGCGCGCGGCGTCTGGCTGCGACGGCGCAATCCGCCGGATGGTGTCGGCGCTGATGGAAACGCCCCGCTTGCATGCCTGCAAACGGGGCGTCGTAAATGGTCGCTTGTCGCCCGTGATAGGTGCGGGGATTAGATCCCGCCGACGTCGAACTGCAGCCGCTTTGCCGAGTCGATCGACTTGTGGTCCCGCACCTGCGCCAGCACCTTTTCCGGGAACGGCGCGTCGAGATAGAGCAGCGCGATGGCGTCGCCGCCCGGCCGGTTGCGGCCAAGCTGGAAGTTGGCGATGTTGACATCGTTCTCGCCGCACACCGTGCCGAGCAGGCCGATGATGCCGGGCGCATCGGCGTTGGTCGTATACAACATGTGCTGGCCGACTTCGGCGTCGAGATTGATGCCCTTGATCTGGATGAAGCGCGGCTTGCCGTCGGAGAAGCAGGTGCCGGCGATCGAGCGGGTCATATGCTCGGTCTTGACGGTCAGCTTGATATAGCCGTCGAACACGCCCGACTTGTCGCGCTTGACCTCGGCGACAATGATGCCGCGCTCCTTCACCATGATCGGCGCCGACACCATGTTGACGTCGGCGACCTGCGGGCGGATCAGTCCGGCAAGCGCGGCACTGATCAGCGCGCGCGTGTTCATCGTCGCGGTCGAACCATCGAACAGGATCTCGACCTCGCTGATCGGATCGTCGGTGACCTGGCCGACGAAGGCGCCCAGCACTTCGGCGAGCTTCACGAACGGCTTCAGCCGCGGCGCTTCTTCCGCCGTGATCGACGGCATGTTGATGGCGTTGGAGACGGCGCCCTTGATCAGGTAGTCGGCCATCTGCTCGGCGACCTGCAGCGCGACATTCTCCTGCGCCTCCGCCGTCGAGGCGCCAAGATGTGGTGTCGCCACCACGTTCTCCATGCCGAACAGCGCATTCTGCTCGGCCGGCTCGACCTCGAACACGTCGATGCCGGCGCCCGCCACCTTGCCGCTCTTCAGCGCCGCGACGAGGTCGGCCTCGACCACCAGCCCGCCGCGAGCGCAATTGATGATGCGCACGCCCTTCTTCATCTTGGCGATCGCCGCCGCGTCTATGATGTTGCGCGTCTTGTCGGTCAGCGGCGTGTGGAGCGTGATGAAGTCCGCACGGGCGAAGAGTTCGTCCAGTTCGACCTTGTCGACGCCGAGTTCCTCGGCGCGCTTGTCCGACAGGAACGGGTCGAAGGCGACGACATGCATCTTGAGCCCGACGCCGCGTGTGGCGACGATCGAACCGATATTGCCGCAGCCGATGACGCCCAAGGTCTTGCCGGTGATCTCGACGCCCATGAAGCGGTTCTTCTCCCATTTGCCGGCATGGGTCGAAGCATTGGCTTCCGGGATCTGGCGGGCGAGCGCGAAGATCATCGCCACCGCGTGTTCGGCCGTCGTGATCGAATTGCCGAAGGGCGTGTTCATCACGATGATGCCCTTGCGGCTCGCCGCCGGGATATCGACATTGTCGACGCCGATGCCGGCGCGGCCGATGACCTTGAGATTGGTTGCGGCGTTGATCAGCTTCTCGGTGACCTTGGTCGCCGAGCGGATGGCGAGGCCATCATACTGGCCGATCACTTCAAGCAGCTTTTCCTTGTCCTTGCCGAGATCGGGCAGATAATCGACTTCGACGCCGCGATCCTTGAAGATCTGCACGGCGGTAGGTGAGAGTTTGTCAGAAACGAGAACGCGGGGCACCATGGCGGCCTCCTTGAAAAATGGGATTGATCCGGAAATGGGCGGCCCGCGGGCCGCCACAGGATTCTCAGGCAGCCGCTTTCAGCGACGCCTTCTGGCTGGCAAAGGCCCAGTCGAGCCAGGGCAGCAGCGCCTCGAGATCGGAGGTCTCGACGGTTGCGCCGCACCAGATGCGCAATCCCGGTGGGGCGTCGCGGTAGGAACCGATGTCGTAGGCGACGCCTTCCTTGTCGAGCGTCGAGACAAGCCCCTTGGCGAACGCCGCCTGCCCGTCGGCGTCGAGCGCCGCGATATCCGGGTCGCTGAAGGACAGGCAGACCGACGTGTTCGAGCGCGTCGCCGGCGCGGCGGCGAGATGGCCGAGCCAGGATGAGTCCTCCACGAACCGGTCGAGAACCGCGGCATTGGCATCTGCCCGGGCGACCAGCGCATCGAGCCCGCCGATCGACTTCGCCCAATTGAGCGCGTCGAGATAGTCCTCCACGCACAGCATCGACGGCGTGTTGATGGTTTCGCCCTTGAAGATGCCCTCGATCAGCTTGCCGCCCGAGGTCAGGCGGAAGATTTTCGGCAGCGGCCATGCGGGCTTGTAGCTCTCCAGCCGTGCGACGGCACGTGGGCTGAGGATCAGCATGCCATGCGCGCCCTCGCCGCCCAGCACCTTCTGCCAGGAGAAGGTCACGACATCGAGCTTCTCGAAATCGAGCCTCTGCGCGAAGGCGGCCGACGTCGCATCGCAGATGGTCAGGCCCTTGCGATCCGCCGGGATGAAATCGCCGTCCGGCACGCGCACGCCCGAGGTCGTGCCGTTCCAGGTGAAGACCACGTCACGGTCGAAATCGATCTTGGTCAGATCGGGCAGCGCGCCATAGCCGGCCTCGATCTTTCTGGTATCGGCGAGTT
Organism: Mesorhizobium sp. BH1-1-4; assembly: GCF_020165665.1. Classification (NCBI taxonomy): domain Bacteria; kingdom Pseudomonadati; phylum Pseudomonadota; class Alphaproteobacteria; order Hyphomicrobiales; family Phyllobacteriaceae; genus Mesorhizobium; species Mesorhizobium sp. BH1-1-4. Next base: position 314,583 of record NZ_JAIUIN010000006.1, on the reverse strand, counting down.
TCAGCTGCTTGACCACATCGGTGACCCAGCCGGAGCCGAAGCTTTCCCAGGCGACCATGTCGACGCCGCGCTCGCCGAGCAGCGACCACAGCGCCATCTCGACAGCACCTGTGTCCGAGGCCGGCACGATACCGATGCGGTAGTCCTGGGGAACCTTGAGAATCTCGCGCGTCAGCTCGATCGCCTGCTCGAGCTTGGTCTTGCCGATCTTGGCGCGGTGGGAACGGCCAAGCGCGGCGGATTTCAGCGCCTCGACCGACCAGCCGGGGCGTTTTGCGCAGGGACCTGAGGAAAAATTGGGATTTGCCGGACGGAGTCCGGGCTTCGCATGCGTCGTCATCGTGGTCTATCCTTCCAGATAGTGGCCCCTCGTTGGGGAGGGGTGGCCCACGGACGGCGATATGCGTTCAGGCCTCGGGCGTCAAGAGGAAAGTTTTTGTCGCTGGCAGGATACCAGATGCACGTCGCCCAAAGTGCACAGCGGTTTTGGCGAACGGCGCGCTATCAGGATCTCGCGCTTTCAAACGCAAACGGCGGACCACAGGATCCGCCGCCAAAGTCCCGGTCTTTGCCAAGCCTACCAGAGATCGTAGCGCAGCCCGAGCTTGACCGTCTGGTAGTCGATGCCCTTGTGAATGTTGAAGGCGCCATTGTCATAAGCGACATATCTGCCGTCCGGCACCGAGAAATACTCATAGCCCAGATCGACGGAAACGTTCTTGGTAACCTGGTAAGATAGCCCGGCGCCAATCGAGTAAGCGAAGTTGAATTTGGCAGCCGTATCGGTTTGGCCATCATACCCTGCAGGGTCATTACAGAAAAACCCGCCCGTTCCGGCAGAATTTACCGGCGTTTCCACACAATCCTTCGCGCCAATGCTCTTATAATATTTGTTGTAGGCAAGGCCGATACCACCGCCAATATACGGAGTGATCCCAACATAAGTGCCGAGATCGACATAGCCATTGGCCATGACGCTGTAAGCTTTGTTGCTGCCGTTGTCGAACTGATCGCATGGCTGCGATGCGGGCGCGGAATTGATGGTTCCGAAACCGTCATCTACGAGCGTCGTGCCTTTACAAGTGGTGGCAAGCTTCTGATGATCCGCGAATTTATTGGTCGGCAGGATCCCGCCATTCAGTTCCACCCGAAGATAGTCGTTGACGTGATAGCCCATGCCGACGCTGCCCGTAAAAAGGCTGCTCTCGGACGTAAAGCTGTTCAGGGGCCCGCTCGAGACCTCCTCGTGATCGAATGGGTGGCTGAACGCGTAGCCGACGTCGCCGCGCAAGTACCAACCCGAGCCAACCTCGACCGGCACATAGTCCGGCGCCTGGTCGACATAGATCGGCGGATCGTAGTCGGCGCCGAGGGCAGGCGTCAGCGGCAACAGGAATGCGGCAAGCGCCAGCGCCATACGCGATGTTGATATCATGGTCCCCGGCTCCCGAATTCGGCGCGTCGCACATGTTGACAGCGCCATCGTTTCAGGAAGCATTGTTAACCATAGTGGTTAAGTCACGGTTAAGGCTAACAGAGGGTTAGCGAATGATTTCGAACGGGCTGACTTCGATCATCTCAAACGAAAACCGCCCGGCTGATGCCGGGCGGTCGACGAATTCTGGAAGTCCGAGGCGGTTACTTGGTGTAGATCGGCTCGGGTTCCGGCTGGTAGGCCACCACAGGTGCGGCGCAACCATTGTTGCCGCCGAACTGGTAGCGCAGGCCGCCGCGCACCTCGTGGGTGTTGAAGCCATGGTCGAAGCCCGGCCCGGCGCCCGGCGTGGCGCCGGCTGGACCATATTCGAACATGCGACCGCCCTGGATATGGGAGAAGCGGTAGCCGGCATCGAGGATGACTTTGTCGGTGAGGCAGTAGGAAGCACCGGCCATGACCGCATAGGCGAAGCGCCAGCTGGATGTTCCCGGGTTGGACTCGGTAGCGCCCGGCGTCGGGTCGTAGACAGTATCCCACTTGACGCGCGCGCCACCGATACCGGCGCCAACATAAGGCGTGATGCCGTGCCAGGTGCCGATATCGACATAGGCATTGGCGAGCAGCAGCAAGGCGCTCATCTTCGACGATTCGACCGAGGTCGTGGTAGCATCCGAAGTGCCGCCGCTAAAGTTCGACTTGAACCAGTAGTCGGCGGTCAGGTCGGTGCGGAAGTGTTCGTTGATCTTGTAGCCGACGCCGGCGCCGAGCGAGAATCCGCCCTTGAGCTTGCCATAGTCGAAGGACTTGCTGCCGGCGACCCCGACAGGAGGTCCGCACGGGCAAGGGTCGGCTCCGTAAGTGATGTAGTCGATGTCGCCCACCTTCGACTTGTGGTAGTCGATGTCGCCACGGATATACCAGCCGCCAACGTCGACCGGTTGCTCGTAGACCGGCGGCGGTGCCTCTTCGACCTGCGGCTCGGGCAGGTCGGCTGCGAACACTGGCCAGGCCAGGCCCGCGAACAGCAGCGCGAACAGGGCCTTTCTTGCTGTATTGAACATGCTTGTCACCCCTAGAAATCCTCGGAACGCCGATCGTGTCCGAATGAGATTGGCTTTCAGGCGTGGATAATGAATTGCAAAAGTTAAAAGGCGTTTAACCCTGTCGATTAACCACGAATCTCTAAAATCCGAGCGATTCGGCGATGATTTCGACAGAACTTAACCGATTCCGCGGCCAACAAAAAAGCCCGCCGAGGGGCGAGCTTTCGATGCGTTGTCTTCCAGGCGGAGCGCAGATCAGGCGGCGCTGCGGGTTTCCGAAATGACCTCGACGATATCGTTGACGACCGCTTCGACCAGTTGCGGATCGTCACCCTCGGCCATGACACGGATCAGCGGTTCGGTGCCGGATGGACGGATGACGAGGCGCCCCGCCTTGCCGAGGCGATTGCGGGCATCCTCGATCGCGGCCTTGACCGGGGCTTCCTCCAACGGCTTGCCGCCGGCGATGCGAACGTTCTTCAACAATTGCGGCACCGGCTCGAACTTCCTCGACAGTTCGCTCACCGGGCGGCCCTGCCGCTTGATGCAGGCCAGCACCTGCAGCGCCGAGACCAGGCCGTCGCCGGTCGTCGAGAAATCGGACAGAACGATGTGGCCCGACTGCTCGCCGCCGACATTGAGCCCATGCGCGCGCATATGCTCCACGACATAGCGGTCGCCGACCTTGGTGCGGTGCAATTGCAACTTCATGTCGCCGAGGAAGCGTTCGAGGCCGAGATTGGACATGACGGTCGAAACGACGCCACCGCCGGCCAGCCGCCCGCTCTGGTGCCAGGACTCGGCAATAAGCGCCATGATCTGGTCGCCATCGACGATGGCACCGTTCTCGTCGACGATGACGACACGGTCGGCGTCGCCGTCGAGCGCGATGCCGATGTCGGCGCGCACTTCATGCACCTTCTTCTGCAGCCCGGCCGGATGGGTCGAGCCGCATTCCCTGTTGATGTTGAAGCCGTTGGGTTCGACATTGATGGCCACGACCTCGGCGCCGAGTTCCCACAACGCCTCGGGCGCCACCTTGTAGGCAGCACCGTTGGCGCAATCGACGACGATCCGCAGACCCGAAAGCGACATCGAGCGCGGCAGCGTGCGCTTGGCGAATTCGATATAGCGGTCATGCACGCCGTCGACGCGCTTGGCGCGGCCAAGTCCGTCGGAATCGGCGAGCGCCAGTTCGATATCCTTGTCGAGCATGCTTTCGATGCGTTCTTCGATCTCGTCGGAGAGCTTGTAACCATCCGGCCCGAACAGCTTGATGCCGTTGTCGTAGTAGGGGTTGTGCGAGGCCGAGATCATGACGCCGATGTCGGCGCGCAGCGAGCGTACCAGCATGGCCACCGCCGGGGTCGGGATGGGGCCGAGCAGGAACACGTCCATGCCGGCGGCGCAAAGGCCGGCCACCATCGCGTTTTCGATCATATAGCCGGAAAGCCTGGTGTCCTTGCCGAGCACGACACGATGGCGGTGGCTGCCGCGCTGGAACGAGAGGCCGGCGGCCATGCCGACCCGCATCGCGATTTCGGCGGTCATCGGAAACTTGTTGGCGCGCCCGCGAATGCCGTCCGTGCCGAAGTAATTCCCTGCCATGCTAGCCAGTATCCCTGATTGTCCTTAGCCGGCACGTCATGCCACAATTGGCCGTCGCGCCTCGATCACATTGTGTGATTATATGTTACCAATCCTTAGAAAATCATTGTTGTGCGCTGCACACAACATGGCCACCGCCTAGCATGGGAACACTGTTGCGCCACAATATACCAGTTTTGCGAGCCATTCGGCGCAGATGCACCCTGAAAATTCTTGTCACGTCGGCGCTGACGCTCAATGATTTCATCACCTTGTCGTTAGAACGCGACTTTCGGCGATATATAAGCCACCTGGCATCTGGCGCAACCGATCGTTGAGCGTTATTGATTCGCTGGGACGTATAATGGGCTGCAGCAACGGAGAAACGCTATGCTCATCCACCGACTTGCCACTCTGACCGGCCTTGCGGTCGCGACGTTGTTCCTGGCCGCGCCAGCCAATGCGCTGACGATGGCCGAGTGCAGCACGAAGTATAACGCCGCCAAGGACGCGGGGACACTTGCCGGGGCGACCTGGAACCAGTTCCGCAAGGCGCAATGCGGTACCGACGCCGCAGCCACCACGGACACCAAGGCGGCCACGACCAAAGCCGCCGAGACGAAGCCGGCCAAGACGACCAAGGCCGCGGCCGCCGCCGATGACGGCGCTGCCAAAGGGCTGACCGCCAAGGAATGCAGCACCAAATACCAGGCGGCCAAGGCCGCGGGCACGCTGAACGGCATGAAGTGGAACGACTTCCGCAAGACCGAATGCGCCGCTGGCGCATCCGCTGCAGCAACCACCACCAAGCCGGCCACCACCAAGGCGGCTGCCGCTCCGGCGGATGGCGGCAAAGGGCTGACCATGGCCGAATGCAGCACCAAGTACCAGGCGGCCAAGACGGCAAACACGTTGAAGGGCCAGAAGTGGAACGACTTCCGCAAGGCCGAATGCGGCGCCGGCGCGTCCGACGATGACAGCGTGCCTGCCCCCAGCGAGGCGACCTACACCAAGGAGCCGGCAAAGCCGACGACGGTTGCACCCAAGGGCGTCACTTTCCCCTCCGCGATCTCGGCGAAATATGCCAGCGAGACCCCCGGAAAGGGCCGCATGCATACCTGCCTCGACCAATACTACGTCCTCAAGGACGCCAACGCGCTCGGCGGCCTGAAGTGGATCCAGAAGGGCGGCGGTTTCTACAGCCTTTGCAACGCCAAGCTGAAGGGCTGACCGCCTAGCCACATTCTCCAAACAAAGGCCCGCGCATCGCAAGATGCGCGGGCCTTTTTTGTTGCGCGCTAAAGCGCCTGCGGCCTTGCTCGCATCAGCCTACCGGGGAAGGGTCGGCATCATCAATTCGCCCACGCCGATAACTCGCAAAGATTCTGATTGAACATATCAAGAACAAACAGTATACAAAAAGACGTCTGCTTGTTACCAACCAGGAGGGTTTTATGCGCGGTTTGAAATTGGCGGTATTGGCTGTGATGGCATCGGTTGCTTGGAGCGTCGCGCCGGCAAGCGCCCTGACGATGAAGGAATGCGGAGAGACCTATCGAGCAGCCAAGGAAGGCGGCACCCTGAACGGCATGGACTGGTCCGCTTTCCGCAAGGAGAAATGCGCGACATCAGCTACGGAAGGTGCCAGCGCGGATACGGTCAAACCCGAGCCGCAGCCGACAAAGGAAGCCAGCGCGGCGGTCGCTCCCACTGTAGCCCCGGCGGGCGTGACATTCCCGACCACCCTTGCCGCCGAGTTCAAGGCCGAAAAGCCCGCGAAGGCGCGGATGAAGACCTGCCTGCAGGGTTACCACGGCAACAAGGAGGCGGGGACGTTGAACGGCCTTCGCTGGATCCAGAAGGGCGGCGGCTATTACAGCCTTTGCAATACGCGGCTTAAAGCTGAATCATAAAAATCGAATACGGCGGATAAAGCGGTCACCGTTTTCCGCGGACGTTGGACCTTCATCCTCGGGCTTGTCCCGAGGATCTGCTGTCGCGGGCGACATCTGGGCGCCGGATATGAGTTTGAAAACCGCCAACTCGGTTGCGTTGGCAGGTCCTCGGGACAAGCCCGAGGATGGCGCTCCAACGTACGTCCGGCCGGCTCATGGCGTTCCGTGAACGGTGAACCGCTCTGCTCTAGCTCGACGGCTGTGGCTCCATGCCGCCTTCCGGCTCGGGACCCTTCTTGCGGCGACCACCGGACTTCGGCACGGCCGAGCCACGGCTCGGCGGCGTGTCGTCGCCGAGGTCGCGCGAGGGTTTGTTGCCCGCGATCAACTGCTTGATCTCCTCACCCGACAGCGTCTCGTATTCGAGCAGGCCTTGCGCCAGCGCGATCCATTCCTTCTTCTTCTTGGTCAGGATGGACTTCGCGGTCGAGTAGGCCTCGTCGATCAGGCGGCGCACTTCGCCGTCGATGATCTGCGCGGTCTCTTCCGAGATGTTCTGCGTGCGCGCCACCGAATGGCCGAGGAACACTTCCTCCTGGTTGTCGCCATAGGCGACATGGCCGAGCTTGTCGGAGAAGCCCCAGCGCGTGACCATGGCACGCGCCAGCTTGGTCGCCTGCTCGATGTCGGAGGAGGCGCCCGACGTGATGTTCTCCTTGCCGAACTTGAACTCCTCGGCGACGCGGCCACCCATCATGATGGCGAGGCGCGAGACCATGTACTTGTAGCTCATCGAATAGCGGTCGCCTTCCGGCAACTGCATGACCATGCCGAGCGCCCGGCCGCGCGGGATGATGGTCGCCTTGTGCAGCGGATCGGCCGACGGAACATTGAGCGCCAGGATGGCGTGGCCGGCCTCGTGATAGGCGGTCAGTTCCTTCTCGGCCTGCGTCATGGCCGAGGAGCGGCGCTCCGCGCCCATCATGATCTTGTCCTTGGCGTCCTCGAACTCGGCCATGGTGACGAGGCGCTTGTTGCGCCGCGCCGCCATCAGCGCGGATTCGTTGACCAGGTTCATCAGGTCGGCGCCGGAAAAACCGGGCGTGCCACGGGCGACCACCTTGAGGTCGACATTGGGCGCCAGCGGCACGTTGCGCACATGCACCTTGAGGATCTTCTCGCGGCCGACGATGTCGGGGTTGGGCACCACCACCTGGCGGTCGAAACGGCCCGGACGCAGCAGCGCCGGATCGAGCACGTCGGGCCGGTTGGTGGCGGCGATCAGGATGATGCTTTCGTTGGACTCGAAACCATCCATCTCGACCAGCAGCTGGTTCAGCGTCTGCTCGCGTTCGTCATTGCCGCCGCCGAGACCGGCGCCGCGATGACGTCCGACGGCGTCGATTTCGTCGATGAAGATGATGCAGGGCGCGTTCTTCTTGGCCTGGTCGAACATGTCGCGGACACGGGACGCACCGACGCCGACGAACATTTCGACGAAGTCCGAACCCGAAATGGTGAAGAACGGCACGTTGGCTTCACCGGCGACCGAGCGGGCAAGCAGCGTCTTGCCGGTGCCGGGAGGGCCGACCAGCAGCACGCCGCGCGGAATCTTGCCGCCCAGGCGCTGGAACTTCTGCGGATCGCGCAGGAATTCGACGATCTCTTCCAGATCTTCCTTGGCTTCATCGACGCCGGCGACGTCCTGGAACGTGACGCGGCCATGCGCCTCGGTCAGCAGCTTGGCCTTCGACTTGCCAAAGCCCATGGCGCGCCCGGAACCGGATTGCATCTGGCGCATGAAGAATATCCATACGCCAAGGATGAGGATCATCGGCAGCCAGGAGATCAGGTAGCCGAACAACGAATTGGAGCCGTCGGTCTCGGGCCGCGCATTTATGGTGACGTTCTTGTCCTGCAGCCGCGAGACCAGTTGGGGATCGCCCGGCGAATAGGTCTGGAAGCCGCTGGAATTGTCGGTGTAGGTGCCGGTGATGCGGGCGCCGGCAATGGTCACCGTCTTGACCCGGCCCGCCGCGACATCCTGCAGGAACTGCGAATAAGGCACATCGCTCGAAGCCCCGCGCGTCTGCGGCGTCTGGAACAGATTGAAGAGGGCGATGAGCAGGACCGCTATGATCGCCCAGAGCGCGAGGTTGCGATAATTCGGATTCATCAATTGTCCCGTTGGCGTCCGCGAGCGGACACGCGTGGTGAGAGGAAACTTGGGCCTAACATAGGGAGAGCACCTCCCCTTGCCAAGCAGAACAGCATGTCTGGGTTAAGCTTTCGCGCAGCATCAACCGGCACTGTGGCCGCGCCACGGCAAGGCAGGAAGCGGCGCCGCTCCGATCAACCCTGCCACGGAGCGCGCCAGAGCCAGATCGAAGGACGGCAGGAAGCGGCCGAAGGGAGCAACGACGGGTGAGGCCACGAACCCTTGCGATGCCGGCCAATCGGCAGCAGGCCCACCCCTCTCGGCGGTTTGCTGCAAGGCCGGTTCGGCGGCCAACGCCGCGCGCATCAGGCTTGGCGGGGTTTCGCCCCGGGCGACAGCCAGCCGCTTCGCCGCCGCTGCCCCGAAGGGCGCGATCAACAATGCGTTGCTGGCGTCGTTCAACGTGATCTGGCGCCGGCCGTCCCAGATGGCGGCGTCTACCATGGCCGCGGCCACCGGCAAGCCTCGCATCTCCCGGCGCAGGAAGATGCCGGCGCGCCGGAAGTCGACCACCGTCCGCGACAATGTGGCGCAAAGAAATCCGGCCTTCAGCCGGCCGAACAGCGCCTCGCCGCGGGCTTGGTCCGGCGGAAAGGCCATCCCGCCCGAGGTCGCCAGAAGAATGCGCAATGCGTAAACGGCCGCCCGCTCATCGGCCACGCTGAGCAGGGCCGGATCGAGCCGGATGAGGCCCGCTGCCGGCTGGCTGGCAAAGCGCTCGACCAGACAGCCGGCAGCGTCGCCAAGCCGCGTCCGGGCGCCGGCCTCGCGCGCGGCCAATGCCAGCGCCTCGGTCATGCGCCGCGCGCCGGCCTCGCCGGCAAGGGTTGCGCGCATGCGCGGTCGCTCGAAGGCTTCATCTGCATTGGTCGGGTCCTCGGCCCAGCCCACCTGCTGGCGCCGCAGGAAATCGCGCAGCGCCTGGCGCCGCACGCCAAGAAGCGGTCGCACGATCCAGTCGTGCCAGTCATGCAAGGTGGCGGGCGCCATGCCGGCAAGGCCCCGGCCCTCGTCGCCGGCCGCATCGTTGCGGTCACGCCGCATCAGCACGGTCTCGGCCTGGTCGTCGGATGTATGTCCGGTCACGATCAGGCCGATGCCTTCCGCCCGGGCGGCGCCCGCCAGCAGCCGGTAGCGCGCCTCGCGCGCCGCCGCCGGCAGGCCGGTCGACGGTTTTTCTCCGGCCCAGGCCAGGATGCGGTGGGCGATGCCGCGTTCCGCGCAAAGCTTCGCCACGGCCCGCGCCTCATCGGCCGAACCTTGCCGCAAGCCGTGGTCGATCGTGACCGCGAGCAGCTTCGCGGACGGTGCGGTTTTGTCGAGATGTTGTTTGAGAAGGAGAAGGAGTGCGGTCGAATCGCTGCCGCCGGACACGGCCGCAACGGCGCCGTTGGAAAAATCGATATGCGAAAAAATTCCGGTCGAAAGATCAGGCCCGAAGTCGAGCATCAATGCATGTCGCGCAAGAGGGGTCCCGGTTTTGGGACGACGACATGCCTCGGAAAAATCAGCACGCAGCCAGGGCCTTCTCCTGCTTGACGCGTTCCTTGAGCGTGGCCGAAATATCGGGGTAACGCTTGCCGACCTCGCTGAAGGTGGCGCAGGCGACATCGTGCTGCTTGAGGCCGACCAGCGACACACCGAGCTTCAACAGCATGTCGGGGGCCTTCTTTGCCTTGGGGTAATCCTTGCTGGCGGCGAGGAACACCTCGGCCGCGTCGCGGTATTTCTGCTGACCAAGCAGCGATTCACCCAGCCAGTAATGCGCGTCCGCCGTCTTGGCGTCCTTGGGGAAGCGGGAGATATGGTCGCGGAAACCCTGTTCGGCGGTGCCGTAGTCGCCCGACAGGATGAACTGGTAGGAGTTGCGGTAGAGCTCTTCGGGATCCTTGGTGGAGGGCAGCGCCGCGACCACCGTGCCGCCGGACTTGCCGGCCTTGGCCGGCGCGCCGGTGGCTGGTGCCGTGTCCTGTGCCGGCGCGGTTGCCTGGGTGCTGCCGCCGGCATCGATCACATTGCCATTCTTGTCGACGGTGATGGAACCAAAGGTTTTTTCGGGCGCTCCCGTACCCGAGGTCACCTTGCCAGGGTTGCCATCGGGAGACTCGACGATGACGTCCTCGACCGTCTTGCCGCCCGCGGATTGATCGCCGCCGGGCGCGGCGCCGGCATCAGCCGGCGCCTGGGTTGCCGGGGCCGAGGCCACGTCGGTGTTGGTTCCGGTGGTGGCATCGGATTTCTTCTGCGCCGGCGGTTGTCCACCTTGCGAACCGCCTTCGAGCTGCTGAAAGCGGAACTCATTGTCTTCCTGCTGTTTGCGGATCTGTTCCTGCATCTGCAGGATCTGGAAATTGAGTTCCTCGACCTTGCCGTTCAGCTGCCGCAACTGGTCCTCGAGCCCGGTCACGCCGGCGCCGCTCGACTGCGCGAACTGGACCTGATCCTGCTTTTTCTTCTCACCGAAAAGGCTGGGCAACTCGAGTGTCGGCAGATGCAAGGAAAAGCCGCTCTCGGTTGGTTGCCCGGTACCGCTCGCCAAAGCGGTTGCGCCTGATAGGAGCAGCAGCGCCAGGGTGCCGCCCAAAACCGATCTCAAATGCATGTGCCTCTCGCCGTCCAATCGTTAGCTTGTTCGCGCCTTCCAATCGATGTGAGACCAGCCAAGCGCCCTCGGCTCATAGCAGGGCGCGAGACTTCGGCCAAATTTTGTTTCGGGCACCGGGATATGAAAAAGGCGGCCCGAGAGCCGCCTTTCACAAAGAGGTGTTGTATTTTTGCCGATCAGGAGCCGGCGCCGCTGAGCGTGGTGACCGCGCGGCGGTTCTGCGACCAGCAGGAGATGTCGTCGCACACGGCGACCGGGCGTTCCTTGCCGTAGGAAATCGTCTTGAGGCGGCTGGCCGAGACGCCCTTGGAAACCAGGAAGTCGCGGGTGGCCGCGGCGCGGCGGGCGCCGAGCGCCAGATTGTATTCGCGCGTGCCACGTTCGTCGGCATGGCCTTCGACGACGATGGCATACTGCTTGTACTGATTCAGCCACTGCGCCTGGCGTGACAGCGTCGTCTGCGCATCGGCACGGATCGAGGTCGAGTCCGTGTCGAAGAAGATGCGGTCGCCGATGTTGACGGTGAAGTCCTGCGCCGAGCCCGGCGTTGCCGCGCCCGCGCCGTTGAGGCCAAGATCAGCCGCGTTGTTCGGCGTCTTCTTCGAGGCGCAACCCGCGACGGCGAGCATCGCCACCAGCGCGATCATGACTGGGTTTCTGGTAAGTGCTGCGATACGGCCCATGCCGCCTCTCCTTCGTATTCGAGTGGTCGTGTTTCGAGTGATTTCGTTGATCACCCAGTAACCACGTTTGGGTTAACCGGCATTCAAGAAACACGGTTAAAATTTGGTTAGGCTGCCCGTCCGCAGCCGTTTCGTCCAAGCCACAGTTGGCGCGGACCCTAGGCGGAAATGCGGCCAAAACGCGACGAAGACATGGAAAAGGGGCCGAAACGGCCCCTTTTCCATGTCTGTGGCAAATCAGTCGAAACTATTCTAGCAGTGGCGACCAGGCCGGATCCGAAGCAAAATTCGCCGTCGGGACCGGCTGCTCGTTGCGGCCGCTGAGATCGACGGAAACCAGTTTCGGGCCGCCATTGGAGTCGCGGAAGAACATCAGCACGCGGCCGTTGGGTGCCCAGGTCGGCCCTTCCTGCTGGAAGCCGGACGACAGGATGCGCTCGCCAGAGCCGTCGGTCTTCATGACGCCGATCTGAAATTCGCCGCCGCTCTGCTTGGTGAAGGCGATGAGGTCGCCGCGCGGCGACCACACCGGCGTCGAATAGACGCCGTCGCCGAAGGAGATACGGGTCTGGCCCGAACCGTCGGCGCCCATCACGTAGATCTGCGCGCGACCGCCACGGTCGGAGGTGAACACCACCTTGCTGCCGTCCGGCGAATAGGAGGGCGAGGTGTCGATGGCGGTCGAGTTGGTCAGCCGCGTGGTCGAACGGCTGCGCAGATCCATGGCGAAGATATTGGAATTGCCGTCGTCGCGCAGCAGGCTCATGATCACCTTCTGGCCGTCGGGCGAGAAGCGCGGCGCGAACGTCATGCCCGGAAAATTGCCGACCAGTTCGCGCTGCCCGGTCTCGATCTGCAGGAGATAGACCCGGGGCTGCCCGCTCTCATAGGACATGTAGGTGATTTCCTGCCGGTTCGGCGAGAAACGCGGCGTCAGCACGATCGACCTGCCGTCCGAGAGATAGCGCACATTGGCGCCGTCCTGGTCCATGATGGCGAGGCGCTTCTTGCGCGCGTTCTTGGCGCCGGACTCGTCGATGAAGACCACGCGTGTGTCGAAATAGCCCTTCTCGCCGGTGATCTTCTCATAGATCGCATCGGCGATGATGTGGGCGACGCGGCGTTGATTGGCGTCGTTGGCGAAAAACTGCTCGCCGGCCAGCTGCGTGTTGCCAAAAATATCCCACAGCCGGTACTGGGCGCGGATGCGGCCATCCGCTTCCTTGCTGACGCTTCCAGTCACCAGAGCCTGCGCGTTGATGACCTTCCAGTCTTCATAACGGGGAGGGGCGTCGGGGTTCGAGATCTTTTCGACAAAGGCGGCCTTGTCGATCGGCGCGAACAGTCCTGACCGTTTCAGATCGGCTGTGACGATTGCCGATATCTGCGCTCCGAGCTCTCCCTGAAAGTCGGGGATGGCGATCGGCATCGGCTCGACATTGCCTTTGTTGACGTTGAGCTCGAGGGTTGCCCGAGCAGGCAAGGTGGCGACAGAGATTATGCCCATCGCCATCGCGGCGACCATCAGGAGCGGCTTGAGGATGGATTTCATGTCTTCTCGCTTCTCTTGCTGATTTTTGGGTGCTCAGGCTAAAGGCCAAGCATCGCTCTTGGATCGAAGTTGACGCGAACGTCAGACCATATGTCCTGCTTCCCCGCGGGAACCTGCAATCCGGCAACGTCGCATTTCTGCACGGCGCGAACCGCACTGGCGTCGAATTGGGGGTTGCCGCTGGACTTTTCGACAGTCGGGCGGCCTTCCAGCTTGCCCGAGGCGTCCAGGTTGAAGCGGATGACCACGGTGAAATCCTCGGACCCTTCGAGGCCAACCGGAAGGGTCCAGCAATGACCGAGCTGATCTTCCAGGGCCCCCTGCTCCGACTTCGACAGCTTCTGGCCCTGATCCTTGTCACCGCCGAGCGAAGCCTGCTGTGTCGAGCGCTTGGCGCCGCCGCCGGACGGTTTCTGCTTGTCGAGCAGGGCTGATATCTCGTCGGCGTTGTACTGCTTTTCATCGGACTTCGGCTTCGACGAGGCTTCCTTGACCGGCTTCTCGGCATCCTTGCGGTCCGGCGCCTTGGCGCTTTCGGCCTGTGCCGGCTGCGGCTTAGGCCGCGCTTCCGGCGCGGGCGCCGAACTCGGCAGTTGCGTCTCTTCGGTCGGCGGATCCTTGGCTATCGCCTCGGCGACGGCATCCGGCTTGACCTCGGGCGTCGGATCGATGGCCGCGGTCTTGTCCTGCGGCGGCGGGGTCGGCGCCGGCTTGGCCGGTGTCGGCTTGGGTTCCGTCTGCTTGACCGGCTCGGGCTTGACCTCTTCCTTGGGCGTCGGCGCCGGCGCCACTTCCGTCGCCGGAGTGGGTTTCGGCTTTTCCTGCGGTTTCGGCACGTCCTCGGTCTTCGGCTGTTCCTTGGGCGTGGGCGCGGGGGGCGGGGCCGACGTCGTGTCGACCGGTTTCGGCCTGGCTTCCGGCGTTATCGGTTTGTCCGTGTCGGTGCTGTTCTCGCCCACTTTCTGCGCATCGGCCACGATATCGGGACGCTTGGTCGGCGTTGGCGCCGGCTTCTCATGCATCACGGCCTTCTTGTCGCCCTGCAGCGTCTGCGCGATGGCTTCCATCGGCACGATATCGACCGCGACCGACTCCACGTCGGCCGACGGCAGCGCGGCCGGCGCCGACAGCGTGAACAGGCCGAAGGCCAGCGCCGCCGTATGCAGGATCACCGATGTGGTGAGGCCGGTCCTCATCGTGGGTCTATTGATCCTGTTCCTGCAGTGAAACCAGGCCGATGTTCTTGTAGCCAGCGGCCGAAATGCGGGCCATGACCTTCATCGCCGTGCCGTAGTCGGTCGACTTGTCGCCACGAATGAAGATGCGTTCCTCGTAGCCGGTCTTGGAAATCGCCTGCAGCTTGGCGACCAACTCGTCCATCGGGATCTCGGTCTCCTGCAGGAAAATCTTGCCGGTGGCGTCGATCGAAACGGTGATCGGCTGCGTGTCGGCATTCATCGCCTTGGCCTGCGTGTCCGGCAGATCGATCGGCACGCCGACCGTCAGCATGGGTGCCGCGACCATGAAGATGATCAAAAGCACCAACATCACGTCGACCATCGGCGTGACGTTGATTTCCGACATCAGCGCGTGATGGCGGCCGCGCCGCCTGTGGCCGCGCCCGCCGCGTCCTCCACCCATGCCTACGGACATACCCATCAGTTACTCCTCAGGCCTTCGGCGCGACTTTTTCATCGATTTGGCGCGAGAGTATGGCGGAGAACTCGTCGGAGAACCCTTCCATGCGCACCGCGATCTTGCTCGCGTCGGACGACAGCTTGTTGTAGGCGATGACCGCGGGAATGGCGGCGAGCAGGCCGATGGCTGTCGCCAGCAGCGCCTCGGCGATGCCGGGCGCGACCACCGCCAGGCTGGTGTTCTTGGAACCGGCAATGGCCTGGAACGAGGTCATGATGCCGATGACGGTGCCGAACAGGCCGATGAAGGGTGCCGCCGAGCCGGTGGTGGCGAGGAAGCCGAGGCGGCCCTCGAGCTTCTCCATCTCGCGCGTCAGCGCCAGGTCCATGGCCTTGTCGATGCGGGTCTGCAGGCCGAGCGGCGACTTGGCGCCTTTCTCGAAACTCTTCTTCCATTCGCGCATGGCGGCGACGAAAATGGCGCCCATGCCTGTCGTCTTGCGGTCGGCGAGGGTGCGGTAGAGCTCCTCCAGCGACTGCCCGGACCAGAAGACCTGCTCGAAGCGGTTCAGCGCCAGCCGCATGCGACCATAGGCGACCAGCTTGTCGACAATGATCGCCCAGGTCCACACCGAGGCGCAGAGCAACCCGATCATGACCAGCTTGACCACCCAGCTGGCCTGCATGAACAGCGCCCAAATCGACAATTGCGCGCCCGGGTCGGCGAGTGCGATATTTTCCATCGTTACGTCCTTAAGATTTTCCGGGCGAAGCTGGCGGCTGGCCCATGGCATCCCTTGTGGTCGGTTCGCACGAAGCTACCGGACACCCCAAACCGTGCCGTTAGCGGCCTTTTCGGGGCAAATATTGGTGAAAGGAAGGCGCTGGATAACGCCAATCTTCACCAATCTCTTCATGAACCGTTATGGTTAAGGATGGGTTAGTATATAAGGCGCGGCGCATTGCCGCGCCCGGAGCAGGGCGACCGGTATTTGCCAGCGGCTGAGACCAGGGGTCTAGCCGGAGGTCTTTGGCATAAACGCCGCGACCCATTCTTTTGGAAACCGGCGCGGCCGGCCGTTCTCGCCGATGATCGCCGCCTCGACCTTGGCCTCGACCAGCACCTCGTCGCCCCGCTTGAGTTGCTGCGCCATGAAGATGCGCGCGCCGGAAATCTCCTGCGTGCGGGTGTCGACGGTCAGAATGTCATCGATGCGGGCGGGGACGCGAAAGTCGATCTCCATGCGGCGCACCACCCACACGATCTTCTCGCCATGCTTGCCTTCGGCGAGTTCGGTGTGACGCACGCCGGTGAGCCTGAGATAGTCGGAGCGGCCGCGCTCGAGGAATTCGAGATAGCGCGCGTGGTAGACGACGCCCGAGAAGTCGGTGTCGGCATAATAGACCCGCGCCATCAGCCGGTGGCCGGACGTCGTCAGCGCGCCGGAGAGCCCAGCCAGCAATGCCGTGGATTCACCATGATCGCCCATTGCGCTTCCCTTTTGGATGCCGACACGGCAGGTATTTTTGGCGCAATGATCCGATGGCACTGTTGACGACGATGATCAAGACCTTGACGGCAGTCGTGCTGGCGCTGGCGGCTTCGACACTTTCGGGTGAGGCGGCGACCTTCTCGATGAAGCGCGGTCTCAACCTCGACCAATGGATCACCTGGCCGGGCGAGGATCAGTGGCGCGATGCCAAAACCATCCTGCCCTACCCGGAATGGCGCAAGTTCCTCAATGAGGATGACCTCAAGGCGCTGAAGGATGCCGGCTTCGATTTCCTGCGCATGCCGGTCGATCCGTCGCCTTTCCTCTCGGAAAAGACAACGGACCTGCGTGACCAACTCTATGCCAGCGTGCTGGACTCGGCGCGCATGATCAACCGCGCCGGGCTGAAAGTCATCGTCGACATGCACCTGATCCCGGCCGGCGGCAGCCGCAAGATCGGCATGGCTGAGGTGATGGACGACCCCGCGACCTTCGACCGCTACGTCGAGATGGTGCGCGGCATGGCGCGCACGCTGGCGGGCGAGGATCCTGGAAAGGTCGCTTTCGAACCGATGAACGAACCGATCGTCGATTGCGACAGCGACGGCACCAGCCTGTGGCCCGACCGCGAGCGCAAGCTGTTCGCCGCGGCGCGCGCCTCGGCGACGAAATTGACGCTGATCCTGACCGGAGCCTGCTATTCCTCTGCCTCGTCGCTGCAGAAGATCGACCCGAAGGCGATCCCCGACGACAACGTGATCTGGACCTTCCATTCCTACGATCCGTTCCTGCTCACCCACCAGGGCGCGACCTGGGCTGGCGACTTCATCCCTTACGTGACCGGCCTGCCCTATCCGCTGACGGCGGTGCCCAAGGCTGAGCTCGACGTGACGCTCGACACCATCCGCGCCCGGATCAAGGCCGAGGCGCCATGGGCGAGGCAGAGCGGCCTGCTTGCCTATCTCGACGAGCAGGTCGCCAGCATGGACAGCCCCGAGAAGCTGCTTGGCCTGATGGAAGCGCCGTTCAAGGCCGTCGAAGCCTGGGCGAAGGCCAACGGCATCAAGCCGGAGGACATCACGCTGGGCGAGTTCGGCATGATCCGCCAGGAATATGGCAATGCCTATGTCATGCCGGCGCGCTACCGTGCCGCCTATGTCAGGGACATGATCGCGCGCGCCGAGGCGCACGGCTTTTCATGGTCGGTGTGGAGCTATGGCGGCGCTTTCGGCGTCGTCGATGCGTTCAATGGCGACAAGGCCGAGCCTGACGTTATGGACGCGATCCGAAGCCTGCCCTGAAGTGCCGGTCAGCCGAGGTCGATCTGCAGGATTTCCGGGCGCATGCCGAAACGGATGGGCAGGTTGCTGAAGCCGAGCCCGCCCGAGACGATCAGATCGCGGTCGTTCTCCACGACATGGCCATAGGCATACCGATTGCCGTACTGCGACGGCACGATGGGCGAATAGCCGAACAGCCGCACCTGCCCGCCATGGGTGTGTCCCGACAGCGTCAGCGACACACGTGACGGCACTTTTGGAAATATGTCCGGCTCGTGCGCCAGCAGGATGACAGGCGAGGCGTCGCTGACCTTGGCCAGCGTGCCGTCGAGATCGTCCAGTCCCCTCGGAGGCTCGTGCTTCCTTTTCGGCAATAGCGCCAACTGGTCGGCAAGGCCGGCGATCCACACGCCATGTCCGTCCTTTTCCAGGCGCACGGCGTCGTTCTCCAGCACCGGGATGCCGGCCTTCTCCAGGGCCTTGCGCGCGATCGTCGGGCCAACCTCGGCACGCTGCGCGAACCCGTCGGCCCACCAGTCGTGATTGCCGAGGATCGACAGCACGCCGAGCGGCGCCTTGAGGCCCGACAGGGCACCAGCCCATTCCGGCGGCGTCACCCTTTGCGACACCAGGCGCATGCCGGCGATGTAGTCGCCGAGCAGCACGATCAGGTCCGGCTGCAAGGCATTCGCCTCCTCGGCAAGCGAGGCAATCCGTTCCGGCGTCATCCACGGCCGGCAGGCATGGATGTCGGCGAGCGCGACGACGCGCAGCTTCAGGCCGTCAGGCCAATGCGGCGGCGTCAGCGCATAGCGCTTCACATGCGTCAGCAGCATCGGCTCGATGCCGACGGCATAGGCGCTGAACGAGGCAACCGACAGGAACGACCCGCCGATGAAGCGCAGGAATCCGCGTCTGGTTATCATTGGTTGGCTCCGGCACCTGGATCGTTCACGCATGCCCTGAAGGCAGCGGGCCGATACAATCCATGAATACGCCGGCAAGCCGGCGAAGATGAGGAGAATTTGCGCAGGCCCGTTCACTGATGCTTGATCACGGGTTCGGGAACCCGTCGCTGATCGCTTGCCCGGCTATTCTTCCTGGAACAGGTTGATCTGCTGTTGCGCAAGATCCTTTGGCGCATCGAGGCCCAGATGACGCCAGGCATTGGCGGTCAGCATGCGGCCGCGCGGCGTGCGCTGGATGAAGCCCTGCTGGATCAGATAGGGCTCGATAATGTCCTCGATGGCGTCGCGCGGTTCGGACAGGCCGGCCGCGATCGTCTCGATGCCGACCGGCCCGCCGCCGAAATTGCGGGCGATCATCGAGAGGTAGCGGCGGTCGAGCGCGTCGAGGCCGAGTGCGTCGACCTCGAGCCGGGTCAAGGCTTCGTCGGCGACCAGCCGGTCGACATGGCCGTCTCCGGCGACCGAGGCGAAATCGCGCACGCGGCGCAACAGCCGGCCGGCGATGCGCGGCGTGCCGCGCGCGCGCCGCGCGATCTCGAGCGCGCCGTCGTCGCCGAGCGGCATCTGCAGGATGCGGGCGCCGCGCCGCACGATCTGTTCCAGCTCCTCGACCGTGTAGAAATTGAGCCGCACCGGAATGCCGAAGCGGTCGCGCAGCGGATTGGTGAGCAGGCCAAGCCGCGTGGTGGCGGCGACCAGCGTGAAACGGGCAAGGTCGATCTTGACCGAGCGCGCCGCCGGCCCCTCGCCGATGATCAGGTCGAGCTGGAAATCCTCCATCGCCGGATAGAGGATTTCCTCCACCGCCGGGTTGAGCCGGTGGATCTCGTCGATGAACAGCACGTCGCCTTCCTCGAGATTGGTGAGCAGGGCCGCGAGATCGCCGGCCTTGGCGATAACCGGGCCGGAGGTTGAGCGGAAATTGACGCCGAGCTCACGCGCCATGATCTGCGCCAGCGTCGTCTTGCCTAGCCCCGGCGGTCCGACGAACAGCACATGGTCGAGCGCTTCCTTGCGGCCCTTGGCGGCCTCGATGAAGACTTTGAGGTTTGCCCGCACCGCCGCCTGGCCGACGAAATCGTCAAGCGTCTGCGGCCGCAAGGTCTGCTCGGCATCCTCGCCGCGTTTGTCGGGAGCAATGAGGCGGGGAGAAAGGCTCATGCCAGCAATTCCATGCTTGCAATGGACCTTGCAGCCCGCTGATCGAAAGTGACCGTGTGGGAACAGCCCACATTTCGGTTGTGTTCGGCGATGAGCGCATCGGAAAAGTCAACCTGCGGCATGTTAGACCTTTCGAGCGCGATCACGATGGCATCGAAATCCTCGAACACCAACGTTCTGATTTTCAGCAGCCTTTGGACTGCCGCAAGGACTTGTTCCTTGGACATCCTGTAGCGAGAAATGAGCGACCAACTGAACTCGACCAGGACAATCAGACTGACAAAGCCTGGGGTATCCTCACTAAGACCTTTGCCGAAAGCCAAGGCTTTTGCCCTTTGCTCGGCATCATCGTTCAGTACCATTCGAAGCAGAACGTTCGTATCGATGCCTATCGACGTCACGCGTCGCCCTCACGCCCGCCATTCGGCGCACCCCCGACAACATGCCGCCCAACCGCGTCCCGAACCTCGGCATCGATTTCCTCGAACGAAGCCGGACCGCCGGGTGGATCTCCCAGGAATCCGGCGAGGTCAGCAAAGTCGAGATTGCGCGGCGTTCCGATCAAGTAGCCATCCACCACCGTCCAGGCGATCATGTCACCGGCCTTGAGCGACAACGCATCCCTGACGTCCTTTGGGATGGTAAGCTGGCCTTTCGATGTCAGGCTTGCATAAGCACCCATTCTTCTTACTTTCTAAGAAATTCCTTACAAAGGATATTGTAGTTGGAATTTTGTTTTCAAGCAATCACCGCGCCAGTTCCCTCAGCCCGAAGCGGATGAGCTTCGAGGCATCGGCATCCTCGCCCGCGGTCTTCAGCGCGGCCGACACCGCATTGGCGGCGGTGTCGCGGGAATAGCCGAGATTGACCAGCGCCGAGACGGCGTCGGTGATCGGCGCCGGCGCCACGCCTTCGCCGAGCTCCTGTTTCAGGCCGATCGTGCCGGAGGCAGCGCCGGCATAGGCCGGCGCCTTGGCCTTCAATTCGGTGACGATGCGCTCGGCCACCTTCTTGCCGACACCGGGCGCACGCGAAACCATGGCGATGTCGCGCAACGCGATGGCATTGGCGAGGTCGGCCGGCGCCAGCGTCGACAGGATGGCGAGCGCCACCTTGGCGCCGACACCCGGCACATTGTTCATCAGCAGCCGGAACCATTCGCGCTCGAGTTGCGACTGGAAACCATAGAGCCGGATCATGTCCTCGCGCACATAGGTCTCGATGAACAGCACCACCGCTTCGCCGGGCGAAGGCAGTGCGGCAAGCGTGCGGGTCGAGCAGTAAGCGACATATCCGACGCCGTGGATATCGACGAGACAATGGTCTTCGTCGATCTCGTCGAGCGTGCCCTTGAGTTTGCCGATCATCACAAACAGCCTCTCATGATGCCAGCGCCAGCCGATAGGCGGCACTTTGCCGGTGATGCGCGTGGCAAATCGCGATGGCCAGCGCGTCGGCGGCATGTTCGGTGTCGAAGGTCGCTTTCGGCAACAGCACCTTCACCATCATGTGGATCTGCTTCTTGTCGCCATGACCGACGCCGATCACCGCTTTCTTCACCGCATTGGGCGCGTATTCGGCGACGACGAGGCCCGCCCGCGCCGGCACCAGCATGGCGATGCCGCGCGCCTGGCCGAGTTTCAGCGTCGCCACGGCGTCCTTGTTGACGAAAGTCTGTTCGACCGCGGCCTCATGCGGCATGGCCTGGTGCAGGATCTCGGCGAGCCCGTCATGCAGTTGACAGAGCCGCGTCGCCAGCGCCGCCTTGTCCTCGGAGCGCACGGTGCCCGAAGCGACGAAGCGCAAGGAATTGCCGAGGCTCTCGACGATGCCCCAGCCGGTGCGCCTGAGCCCCGGATCGATACCGATGATGCGAATCGCGTCCCCCATGCCGTGAGTGTACCTCCGGCGGACAGCGATGCCAGCGAAAAGTGAACAAACCGGAAACGACCGCCCGCCAACAGGGGAAGGCTTCGACGTTTCTCAGTTGCGGGCGAAGGCGGTGTTGAGGAGGCTGATCTGGTCCGAGACCGGATTGGGCCGGCGAGCCACGGGCTGCATGTCGACCATCGCGCCAGCGCCATAAATCTCTTCGTCCATGCGGCGCACCAGGGCCTGCAGGCGCAGCGACCGGTTGACGAGGTCGAGGAAATCGTTCGGCAGTTCAGCCCAGCCGGCCGCCTCGTCATGGGCGGAAGCGGTGTCGAGGCGCACCTTCGACTTTTCCGAAGCGACCTGATCGCGCGTCATCTCGCCGGAATTCGCCGCGCGCTGCAAAAGCAGCCATGAGGCGACCTGCATCAGCCTGGTTGTCAGCCGCATCGATTCGGCCGCGTAGAGCGTGGCCGCCAGCCGCGACAGTTTCTTGGCCTCGGCCCGACCCTTGCCGTCGAGATACTCCGCCGCCTGTTCAACCAGGCCCATGCCTTCCTGGTAAAGCGGTTTGAAGGAGTGCGAAAACACCCGGCGTTCCGCCAGCTTGACGGTTTTCGCAATGCCCTTCGACGGCTCGTTCATTGATAACGCCCCTGCACTTGCAACCGGTCGATTCGGCTCTGTGCCGATACACCCGTGACCTTATAAAACTGAAGCTTGAAAATGCGCTTCGTCCGGGGTGAAGGCAAGTACATGTTTAACAGAAGGTTAACGGCGACCGGCGTCGCGGGATGCCGCCGGAACGCGGACAAAAAAAGAGCCGCGGATAAGGCGGCTCTCAGGAGTTTAACAGGGAGGCGTCAAACAAAGTGGCTCCAACCACTCGGTAAGAATCCAGATCACTGGATGGACATAGTAAACGCCTGTAAAGCTTAATGAATCCTTAACATCCCTGATATTTTTTGACCCGACACGCTGCTCCTGTGCCGTAACAGCACAGCCGCACAGGCCAGGTTTCGGCCTTCCCTCAGGCCTTTTTCCACACCACCGGCAAGGCAATGAAGGCGAACAGCAGCATGCCCGCGTAGAAGCCGATCGAAGATATCCCCAGCAATGGCTCGATCCCCGGATTTCCGGCAAGCAGTATATAAAGGCCGATCATCAGCCCGATGCCGCTGATTGCCGTCAGCCAGAAATGGACGAGGGCCAGCGTCTTTTGCCCGGCCGCCGGAAACAGGTGATAAAAGAACCCGAAGACCGCCGACATCAGCCAGCCAGCCACCATGATGTGGGCGTGGGTCGGCATCTGGCCATGGTCTTCGCTGATCGCCATGTGAATGCCGAGCGCCATGCCGCACAGCGCGTAGATGATCGCCAGCGTGAAGAAATTCCGTGCTACCCCTTGCATATTAGTCCCCCTGGATGCCTTTTCCCGTTTTCGGGAATGGGTTGATTGTCAGACGATTTTCATCGCCGCCGGCTCGCCAGCGTCGGCGCTCTAGCATCGCCCATGTTTCCGGACGATGTCGCGCCTCCCCTCCCGACAGGTCGTATATTAGCAGAAACAAATCCGGGCACCCGCGTTCGTTGTAGGTTGTACCCGTGAAAAAGGGGGGCGAAACACAGCCGGATTTTTCACGACATCGTTCCGAAACACGCGCCGCGCTAAACGCCCGCTCCTCTGGCGGCTGGCGCAGATCCGCGCCACCGCGAACCCGGACGAACTGTCCCACGGAGCAACGCATGGACTGGTATTCGATCGTCAAATTCCTTCACGTCGTCACGGCCACCCTGTGGGTCGGCGGCGGCTTCGTTCTGTTCCTGCTTGGCCTGCTTGCCGAGCGCGCCGGCAACATCGACGACAAGCTGCAGGCGATGCGCGCCAGCGGCGAACTGGGCGGCCGCTTCTTCGCGCCGATGTCGATGCTGACCCTGGTCTTCGGCCTCGTCATGTGCGGCTTATGGGTCGGCTTTTCCGATCTATGGGTCGTGATCGGCCTCGCAGGCTACGCCACGACCTTCTTCATCGGCATGTTCGTCTTCAAGCCGACCGGCGAGCGCATGGGCGCGATGATCGCCAAGGACGGCGTCGCGCCAGCCGTTCTTGGCGTTGGCCAGCGGATGATGCGCGTAGCGCGGTTCGACTATGCCGTGATGCTGGTCGTCGTCGCCGACATGGTGCTCAAGCCGACACCACATGACATCGGCATTCTGGCCGGCATGGCGTTGGTTGTCGCGATCGGCGCCATCCTGGCATTCGCTGGCGCCCGGCGCCTCGTCCCGAGCACCGCCTGACCAACCGTGAGCGCGGCGCAAAGCCGACACGCCCGCTACATCAGGCCAGCGATGCCGTCCCACAGAAGCTTCAGCGCCACGACCGCGACAGTGGCGTAGGTAAAGGGATAAAAAACCTCCGGCCGCATGCGCCGCACCAGCCACGCGCCGGCGATGGTCGACAGCGGCGCCAGCGGCATCAGCACGGCGGATGCCGTCAGATTGGCGGTGTCGAACTGGCCGAGCGCGAAATAGGGGATGAGCTTCAGCGCGTTGGTGGCGGCAAAGAAGATCGCCGCCGTGCCCGACAGCACCTTGGGGTCGAGCCGGATCGGCAAGGCATAGACCTGGAAGGGCGGTCCACCGACATGGGCGACGAAGCTGGTGAACCCGGCGACCGTGCCCCATACGGCCGCAGCCACGCGATTGGGTGGGGCTGCATGGTCGGAACCATGACGAAACTCCAGATAGAGCCAGCGCAGCACGAAGATGATGGCGACGGCGCCGACGATCAGCCGCACCGCTTCCTCGGTGACGAGTGCCGCCGTCAGCCAGCCAAGCCCGATGCCGATGATGGCGCCCGGCATCATGTCGACCAGCATCTTGCGATCGTACACGCCCCACCACGTCCACACCGAGACGATGTCCATCAGGCACAGGATCGGCAGCAGGATGGCGGCAGCCTGCACCGGTGGCATGGTCAGCGCCATCAGCGGCACGCCGACGAAACCGACGGCGCCGCCGAAGCCGCCCTTGGACAGGCCGACCAGAATGACCGCCGGGATGGCGGCCGCGTAGAACCACGGATCGAGAAGCAGGCCTGACATGGAAGGGACTGGTCTGGAGGGAAAGCGCGTCAACGCCTGAATAGCCCAGAATCGCCTGCTCGGCGACCGCAAATATAGGCTGGCAGCGGCATATCGGGCCGACCAGCTTTGAACACCTATCGGCGCGCCGAAACCAGCAGGAACATCGGCCGTTCCAGCTCTTCCGCCAGCTCCGGCCTGGCCGCGATCTGCGCGTCCGTCGGACGGAATTCCTCGACATGTTCGATCGTGAAACCCGTCCGGATCAGCGTGTTGAGCGTGGTGCCGATGGTGCGGTGATGTTTCACCACTCCCTTGGCCAGCCAGTCGGTCTTGCGCGGCCCTTCCACCAGATACCGGTCGACAGGCCAGGTCTTTTTCCCCGCCCCGTCGATCGACCAGCCGGGACTGGTCGGCGCCATGTAGATCGGATGCTCCATCGAGAAGACGACATGGCCGCCGGGTGACAGGGCCTGATGCACGGTCCCGAACAGGCGCTCGATGTCCTCGACATAATGCAAGGCGAGCGAACTGTAGGCGAGATCGAAGCTGGCTTGTGGCAGGCTGAGCTGGTCGAGGTCGGTTCCGGCATAGGTGATGCCCGTATCCGGGCCGGCCGCTCTCGCGCGGGCAAGCATCTTCTCCGATAGGTCCAGCCCAAGCACCTGCGCCGCCCCATGCTGATGCGCCCAGCGGCAGAACCATCCAAAGCCGCAGCCGAGGTCGACGATCCTCAGGCCCGCGACACCGGGCAGCATCGCGCGCAGCGCCGGCCATTCGGCGGCACCATCCAGGCCCTCGACCGAGCGGCCAAGCTTACTATAGCCCGCGAAGAAATCCGGCTGATCGTAGATGTTCTGCGCCATGTTCTCTTGCTCCTCGGGCATCCGGCGGAAAGACCGGCATTTGGTGGCCGCGCCTTTCCACCATGGCCTGGCGGAGTCAAGACGATGAGGCCGGCGGCAACCCCAGTGGCGGCGGACGCCGCCGGATCGGCTGCGCCTTGACGATGGCGGTACTGGTCTCGGCCTTGTCGGCGATACGGTCGAGAATGCAGTCGAGATCGCCGATCGAGCGCACGAACAGACGGGCGACGAAACAATCGTCGCCGGTCACCTTGTCGCATTCGCCAAACGCTTCCATTTCCTCGATCAGTTTCTGGACGATGTGCAGCTTGCCCGGCAGAGGTTTGATCCGCACGATCGCCTGCAGCGTATAGCCCAGCGCCAGCGGATCGATCTCGACGGTGAACGCCCGGATGACGCCGCGCTCCTCGAGGCGCCGCAACCGCTCCGAAACGCTCGGCGACGACAGCCCGACCTGGGCCGCCAGATCCTTCAGCGAGGTCCGCGCATCCCTGACCAGGATTTCCAACAGATTTCGGTCGAGCTCGTCCAGCATTTCTTTTTTCTCGCGGATTCCAAGGTGACGCCTAATATAATTAGGAAATATATCCATATCGCCTTTACGAGCAGATGGAAAGCCCCGACATCGCATGAGATTATGCTGGCTCAACGGGTTCAGAGGCTTATCATGAACGATACGGTACGCGGCACGGTCGAGATGTCGGCCGCAATGGCGATCCTGGGAACGATCGGATGGTTCGTCATCATGTCCGGCCAGCCGATCATGGATGTCGTGTTCTGGCGCTGCGCGTTCGGCGCGCTGACGCTGCTCGTCATCTGCGTTTCGCTTGGATTGTTGCGCAACAGGCTGTCGTTGCGCATCGTCGGCCTCGCGGCACTTGGCGGCGCGGCCATCGTCATCAACTGGCTGCTGCTGTTCAGCGCATTCTCACGCGCCTCCATCTCGATCGCCACCGCGGTCTACAACACGCAACCCTTCATGCTGGTCGGCTTCGGCGCGGTCTTCTTCGCCGAGCGGCTGACATTGGCCAAGCTGACCTGGCTCGCCATCGCCTTCGCCGGCATGGTTCTGATCGTCGGGGCCGCCCCAGACGCCGGCGATGTCGGCACGAACTATTTCGCCGGCATCCTGATGGCGCTCGCCGCCGCCTTCTTCTGGGCCGTCGCGGCAATCGTCACCAAGAAACTCAAGGGCACCCCGCCGCATCTGATCGCGCTCATCCAGGTCTGCGTCGGCGTCGTCATGCTGGCGCCCTTCGCCAATCTTTCGCATCTTCCCGCCGACCCATGGAGCTGGGCCATGCTGGCAACGCTCGGCATCGTCCACACCGGCCTGATGTACATCCTGATGTACGGCGCCATCCAGAAACTGCCGACGCATCTGCAGGGGTCGCTGTCCTTCATCTATCCGGTGGTGGCGATCCTGGTCGATGTCACCGCCTTCGGCCACCGGCTGCATCTCAGTCAGGTCGTCGGCGCCGCCGCCATCCTGATCGCTGCCGCCGGCATGAACCTCGGCTGGACATTGTGGAAATCGAGACCGTCCGCCGCGAGCCCCCAGCCGATCAAGTAAGGCGGCACGCCGGCTGCAGGCCGGTCAAAACGCGATCCTGGCTGCCCGCCTGTTCAAAGCGGGCAGTTTGCTCTATGCCGCAATCCAACCATCTTCGCCCGGCATAGGCGAAACCCGGGATCGAAGAACCATGAACGACGCCACACCCCCAAATCGTTGCCGCATCGTGCTGATCGCGCCGCCCGGCGTGCCGGCCGCCCGCATTGCCGCCGCATTCGACGGCGGCGACGTCGCCTCGCTGATCCTGCCGGAGAACGGCATGGACGAGGCCTCCTTCCAGGCCTTCGCCGAGCAGGTCGTGCCGGCGGCGCAGGCCGCGGGCGTGGCTGTCATCATCGCCGGCGACACCCGCATTGCCGGCCGGGTCCAGGCCGACGGCATCCATGTCGAGGTCTCCAAGGCCGAACTCGCCGAGACGATCGAGCATTTCCAGGCGAAAATGATGGTCGGCGCCGGCGGCGCCAAGACGCGTGACGACGCGCTCGAGCTTGGCGAGACAAGGCCGGACTACATCTTCTTCGGCCGCTTCGGCTACGACAACAAGCCCGAGCCCCATCCGCGCAACCTGTCATTGGGGGAATGGTGGGCGCGGATGATCCAGATCCCTTGCATCGTCGAGGCCGGTTCCGATCTTGCATCCGTCGAAACCGTGGCCGCCACCGGCGCCGAATTCGTCGCGCTGTCGAGTGCCGTGTTCGCCGACGGCGTCGATCCGAAGGCAGCGATAGCCCGGGCCAATGCGCTGCTCGACGAAACAGCGCCGCGCTTCGAGGATTGACGTGTCCCTGGCAAGGCTTTCCCTTCAGGCCCTGCTTGCGGCGGCGATGATCCAGGGCGCCGCCGCCGAAACCATACCCTTGCCGCAACCCAAGCCTGAAACCGGCGTGCACACCGACAAGCCGATCGAAAACCAGTTGCCGCAGCCCGCCACCACGGCGGAGCCCGCACCGCTGCCCTCGGTCGACAGCGTCAATCCCGACCGCTTCGGCGCCAAGCCGGCGGACGCCGCCTATGGCGCCTTCCAGCGCGGGCTTTACAAGACGGCATACAATCTGGCGCTGGTCCGCGCGCAGAACGGCGACCCGGCGGCGCAGACGCTGGTGGCCGAGATCCTGTCGCGTGGGCTGGGTGTGCCGCTGAACTCAGCCGAGGCCGCGAAATGGTACGCGCTGGCCGCCGAGCAGGGCGTGCCGGAATCGCAGTTCCAATATGCGCTGATGTTGCTCGACGGCCGTTACGTCAAGAAGGACGCCAAGGGCGCCTACGCCCTGATGCAGGCCGCCGCCGAGGCCGGCAACCAGCTGGCGCAATTCAATTTCGCGCAGATGCTTGTCCAGCAGGATCCAGGCGACGCCGGCCTGGCCAAGGCGGTTTCCTACTATGAGCGCGCTGCTGCGACGGGTCTCGCCGACGCGCAGTACGCCATGTCGCAGATCTATGCCAACGGCGTCGGCGGCAAGCCGCGCGACGATGCCCAGGCACGGCGCCTGCTGGCGCAGGCCGCCCGCCAGAACTACGACACCGCCCAGATCGACCTCGCCGCCTGGATGATCGAAGGCCGCGGCGGCGCGCGCGACCTGAAATCGGCTTTCGGCTGGACGAAGCAGGCCGCCGAAGGCGGCAATGTCGCGGCCCAGAACCGCCTGGCAAAACTCTATATGCAAGGCATCGGCACCGATCCGGATCTCGTGCTCGCCGGCGCTTGGTACATAGTCGCCCGCCGCGCCGGCCTCATCGATCCGGAGATGGACGATTTCCTGCAAGGGCTGAGCGACGACCAGACCAAGCAGGCCCTGCAGAAGGCGAACCGCCTGCCCTGAGGGGACGGCGCGCGCTCATTGCATGTGATCCAGGACGACTTTGCCGAAGGGCGAGCCGTGTTCGAGATGGTGGAAGGCGCTAGCCGCCTCGCGCCACGGCAAGACCCTGTCGATCACCGGCTTCAGTTGGTTGACGGCAAGGCCCCGGTTCATCGCTTCGAAGGATTCGCGTGAGCCGACCGGTATCCCGCGTGCCCTGACCTGGCGGCGGAAGATGTCGAGTGGATTGATTGTCCCCTCGCTGCCGCCGAGATAGCCGATCACGTTGATCTGAGCACCGCGCGCCGAAGACCTCAGCGACTGGGCGAAGCTTTGCGGCCCGCCGACTTCGATGATGTGATCGGCGCCGCGCCCACCGGTGAGCGCCAGCACGGCGGCCGCCCAATCCGGGTCACTGCGGTAGTTGATGCCGTCATGGGCGCCAAGCGCCTTTGCGCGCGCGAGCTTGTCGTCGCTGCTCGACGTGACGATAACGCGTGCGCCGGCGGCGGCGGCGAATTGCACCGCAAACAGCGAGACGCCGCCGGTGCCCAGGCTCAGCACCGTCTCGCCAGGCTCCAGCCGGCCTTCCGTGAACAGCGCATGCCAGGCCGTCACGGCGGCGCAAGGCAGCGTCGCGGCCTCGACATCGCTCAGGTGGTCCGGCGCAAGGACGGCCGCCTGCTCATCCAGCCTGGCGAACTCGCTGAGCAATCCGTCGATCGGGCCGCCCCGTTGATAGGAGGGCTCAGCCATAGCGAAACTGCCACCGACCCAACGCTGCCAGAATGTGGCGCAGACGCGGTCGCCGACCTTGAAGCGCGTCACCTCGGCGCCAACCGCGACCACTTCCCCGACACCGTCCGAAAGCGGCACCAGCGGCAGCGCAAAGGCGGTGTGATAGCTGCCACGGGCGATTTCCACATCGCGATAATTCAACGCCGTCGCCTTGACCTTGATGATCATCTCCTGGCGGCCTGGTTCCGGCATCGGCCGCTCGACCAGTCTGAGATTGTCGATGCCGCCAGGGGCTTGCAATTCGATTGCCTTCATTGTCTCCGCTTTCCTTTGGATACGCGTCGCCAGGAAAATCGCTTGCCGGCATCCAGATTTCAAATTCATATTAATCACAATGATTATGTGTTTGAGGTATTCGAATGCTGGAGGAATTGCGCACGCTCGTTCTGTTCGCCGAGGAGGGCTCGATCCAGAATGTGGCCCGCCGCCTGCCTCTGACGCAGCCTGCCGTCACCCGTCAGATGCAGCGGCTGGAGGATATGCTGGGCACCACGCTTCTCGATCGCCGGCAAAAGCCGCCGCGTCTGACCGCCGCGGGACTGGAGATCCTGGAGCGCGCCAAAGACATACTGGCTTCGGTCGAGGCCCTGAAAGCCTTCGCCGGCGACACCGAACCGCAGGGCGTGCTGCGCCTCGGCCTGGCGCATGGCTTGTCCGACGCCACTGTTGCGGGCGCTATCGCCCGCGCGGCTGCCGCGTTTCCAAAAATATCCTTGCGGCTCAAGACCGGCTGGAGCGCGGAGCTGATCGAGCAGTTCGAACGCGGTCAACTCGATATGGCGATCGTCCTGCGATCCGCCGATCATCAAAACCTGGACGTCCTCGGCATCGAACGTCTCGCCATTATAGCGCAAGCTGGCCCTTCCAAACCCCACCTCACGGACGCCGCTCTGGCTTCCACGCCCTGGGTGCTTAGCCCCGAACCCTGCGACGCGCGTCAGAGGCTCGTCTCCATTTTGGGCGCCGAGCAGCATCGGCTCGTCTTGGCGGCGGAAATTCAGGACCCGGCGATGCAGATGGAATGGGTACGTCGGGGGCACGGTCTCGGGCTCATGCCGTCGCGGCTCGCGGCTCGTGGGCTTCCCGACGATCTGGCGCTTGTCGATGCCGGAGATTTCGACCTTTCATTGCAGGTTGTGGCGCTGCGCTCTCCGCATCTCAACCGTCTGGCAAAGGCAGCGCAGGCCATTGCAAGGACCGTCGGCGAAGTCATCCAGATCGAGACCTGATGCCGGCTTGCCGGCTGGAGGCGATCCGCCCTCCCTTGCCTCTCCGGGCGATTTGTGGTCTTGGAGCCCTAAATCGCTTGTAACGGCGAACATCCCATACCGACGGCCCAGCCGTTGGCAGCATCCCGGATCCCATCATCATGGCCAAGATCAATGGCAACGAAATCCGTCCCGGCTACGTCATCGAACACGATGGCGGCCTCTGGGTGGCCGTCAGGACCAACACCGTCAAGCCCGGCAAGGGCGGCGCGTACAACCAGGTCGAACTGAAGAACCTCATCAACGGCACCAAGCTCAACGAGCGCTTCCGCTCGGCCGAGACCGTCGAGCAGATCCGGCTCGACCTGAAGGATTTCTCCTTCCTCTACGAGCAGGACGACGCGCTGGTGTTCATGGACACCCAAAGCTACGAACAGCTCGAACTGAACAAGGACTTCGTCGGCGACCGCGCCGCGTTCCTGCAGGACGGCATGATGGTGACGGTCCAGCTCTACGAGGAGCGGCCGATCGGCATATCGCTCCCCGACTACGTGACGCTGACCATCACCGAGGCGGATCCCGTGGTGAAGGGCCAGACGGCGGCGTCCTCCTACAAGCCGGCGGTACTGGAAAACGGCATTCGCGTGCTGGTGCCGCCCTTCATCGGCGCCGGCGAGCGCATCATCGTCGACACCAACGAAATCACTTACGTGCGCCGCGCCGACTGATCCGTGCCGCCCAAAAGTGGCCCCCAATTTGGGTCACCGGCATGCATCGAGACAGAGTTTAAAGCGCCGCACCAGGAAGAAGCACTATGGCACGCTCAGCCCTCCTCAACGTCATGGTCCAGGCCGCAATGAAGGCCGGCCGCTCGCTGTCGCGCGACTTCGGCGAGGTCCAGAACCTCCAGGTTTCGATGAAGGGTCCCGGCGATTATGTCAGCCAGGCCGACCGCAAGGCCGAGGACATCGTCTTCGCCGAATTGTCGAAGGCACGCCCGGGCTACGGCTTCCTGATGGAAGAGCGCGGCGCCGTCGCCGGCGATGACAGCCAGCACCGCTGGATCGTCGATCCGCTCGACGGCACCACCAATTTCCTGCACGGCATTCCGCTGTTCGCCGTCTCGATCGCGCTCGAGCGCCAGGGCCAGATCGTTGCCGGCGTCATCTACAATCCGGCCATGGACGAGCTCTATACGACCGAGCGCGGCGGCGGCGCCTTCATGAATGATCGCCGCCTGCGCGTCGCCGGCCGCACGAAGCTTGTCGACACGGTGATCGGCTGCGGCGTACCGCATCTCGGCCGTGGCCATCACGGCAATTTCCTGGTCGAACTGCGCAACGTCATGGCCGAGGTCTCCGGCGTCAGGCGCCTGGGTTCGGCCTCGCTCGATCTTGCCTATGTCGCCGCCGGCCGCATGGACGGGTTCTGGGAAGTCGGTCTGTCGGCCTGGGACATCGCCGCCGGCCTGCTCCTGATCCGCGAAGCGGGCGGCTTCGCCTCCGACATGGATGGCGGACAAGATATGCTCGACACCGGCTCGGTCGTCGCCGGCAACGAGATCATCCAGCGCGCGTTGCTGAAGGCGGTGAAAAAGCCGCTGGCGCCGCGCTGAGGAAAAGTGCGGGCCGCCCAGGAATTTGCCTGGAAGCAAATGCCTGGCGCGCTGAACCGCCGCAGTCGCAAAACCGCAAACAAAGCTTGAAATACTGTCCGGCGGTTGCCCAGATAAAGGGCGACGCTAGGACGATAGATGACCAACACGCCGCCACAGACGGAAATTCCCTTCATCGGACGCTGGCATTATTCGCGCGCCGAGATGATCGCCGACGGGATCGTCCATGCGGTCGGCATCGTGCTGGCGATCGCCGCCGGTTCGGCGTTGCTGGCGCTCGCCGCCTTCCGGGTCGGGCCCGGCGAATACATCGCCGCCGCCTTCTATGTCGTCTCCTTGCTCACCGTGCTCTCGGTATCGCTGACCTACAATCTGTGGCCGGTGACCTCGCCCGCGAAATGGATCCTGCGGCGTTTCGATCATGCCGCGATCTATCTGTTGATCGCCGCCACCTACACACCCTTTCTGGCCCAGTTGGGAGCCTCGCCGCTGGCGAGATGGATGATCGTACTGGTCTGGGCCGCGGCGGCAACGGGGATTATCATCAAGGTGTTTTTCCCGGGGCGCTTCGACAGGCTGGCGATCGTCTTCTACCTTGCCATCGGCTGGAGCGGCATCATCCTCGTCAAACCGCTCGTCGAGACGCTGCCGACCACGTCGATCATGCTCATCGTCGCCGGTGGTGTCGTCTATTCCTGCGGCGTCATCTTCTTCGCCTGGAAGGCGCTGCGTTTCCACAACGCGCTCTGGCACGGCTTCGTCGTCACCGGCGCCGGCCTGCATCTGGCGGCCATGGTCGACTGCCTGGTCATCAACCGCCTCTGATGCGCCGGCCGCAAAGGCCGCCTGTGGCAATATTGCCAAGCACCATTCAATTTGGTCACAATTCCGTTTAGAGTCGCCAACTACGTGATCGGCGGCGCTGGAGCAATTCCAGGGAAAGCGTGAGCGGTTTCCCGTTCGGAATTGCGTGAAGGCAAAATAGAGCATCGGAAACGGGGCACGGATGGCTTTTCTCAGATCCTTCGGCATGGGCAGGCGCTCCGACGTACTGGTCTACGATCCGCACAAATTGTCGAGTCCGCAGGTCTTCCTGCTGACCATGGTCATTTTCCTGGCCATCGTCGCCTTCATCGCCGCCATCCTGACCCGCCAGGTCACGACCGCTTTCGTCACCAATCCCGGCCTCAACGGCCTGATCGTCGGCGTGCTGGTCGTCGGTATCCTGCTGGCGTTCACGCAGGTCGGGCGGCTGTTTCGCGAGGTGCGCTGGGTCAACTCCTTCCGCGCCGGCTCCGAAACCACGGAACCGGTGCTGCTGGCGCCGATGAAGGCGATGATCGGCCGCTCCTCGTCTATGGCCTTTTCGACCTCCTCGATGCGCACAATGCTCGATTCCATCGCAACGCGCCTCGACGAAAGCCGCGATACCTCGCGCTACCTGGTCGGCCTGCTGGTGTTCCTCGGCCTGCTCGGTACCTTTTGGGGCCTGTTGAACACGATCGGCTCGATCCGCGAGACCATCGAATCCCTCGATCCAGGCACGGGTGACGCCGCGGCGGTGCTCGATTCGCTGAAACAGGGCCTGTCGGCGCCGCTGGCCGGCATGGGCACCGCCTTCTCGTCCTCGCTGTTCGGCCTCTCCGGCTCGCTGGTACTCGGCTTCCTCGACCTGCAGGCCGGCCGCGCCCAGACGCGCTTCTACACCGAACTCGAAAACTGGCTGTCCTCGGTCACCGATCTGTCGTCCGACATCGTCGTCTCCGACCCGGCCAAGGCCGAACCTTCCGACGAGATCCGCCTGTTGTCGGAGCGGCTGCGCAGCATGCAGGAGAACGGCGGCGGCTCCAACCCTCGTGTCGCCACCGCCATGGCCAATCTCGCCGACGGCATTTCCGGCCTTGTGAAGAACATGCGCTCCGAGCAGCAGATCATGCGCGACTGGGTCGAGGCCCAGTCCGACGAGCAGAAGGCGATGCGCAACACGCTGGAGAAGATCGCCGACGCCCTGAAGAAGCCCGAGGTTCACTAGCATGGCGCTTGCCAGGGGCCGGCGTACCGATCGCCGCATCGATTATTGGCCTGGCTTCGTCGACGCGCTGTCGACGCTGCTGCTCGCCATCATGTTCCTGCTCACCGTTTTCGTGCTGGCGCAGTTCCTGCTCGGCCGCGAGATCTCCGGCAAGGACACGGCGCTGTCGCGCCTCAATTCGCAGATCAACGAACTGACCCAGCTACTCGCGCTGGAGCGCTCGACGGCGCAGGACAAGGAGGATTCGCTCGCCAATTTGCAGGCGTCCCTGTCGGCGGCCGAGGCGGAAAAAAGCCGGCTCGAACAATTGCTGGCACAAGGTGCCGGCGCCGGTGACGCCGCCAACCAGCGTGCCGCCGAACTGGGCGGTGAACTCGACAACCAGCGCCAGATCAGCCAGCAGGCGCTGAGCCAGGTCGAGATCCTCAACCAGCAGATCGCGGCCTTGCGCAAGCAGATCGGCGCGCTCGAGGATGCCCTCAACGTTTCCGAAACGCGCGACCGCGATTCCAACACCAAGATCGCCGATCTCGGCCGCCGCCTGAACGTGGCGCTGGCGCAGCGTGTGCAGGAATTGAACCGCTACCGCTCCGATTTCTTCGGACGGCTGCGCGAAATCCTCGCCGACCGCGAGAACATCCGCATCGTCGGCGACCGCTTCGTCTTCCAGTCGGAGGTGCTGTTCCCGACCGGCTCCGAAGTGATCAACGATGCCGGCAAGGTCGAGATGAAGAAGCTCGCCGACGCCATCATCGAATTGCAGAAAGAAATCCCGCCGGAGATCAACTGGGTGCTGCGCGTCGACGGCCACACCGACAACAAGCCGCTTTCAGGCAACGGCCGCTACCGCGACAATTGGGAACTGTCGACGGCACGCTCGACCTCGGTGGTCAAGTTCCTGATCGAGAACGGCGTGCCGGCCAACCGGCTGGTCGCCGCCGGTTTCGGCGAGTTCCAGCCGCTCGATCCTGCCGACACCGACGAAGCGCGCAACAAGAATCGCCGCATCGAGCTGAAGCTCACCGAACGTTGATCCATCATCACGCGAACTCACGCGAAGTTGTTCGCCGGCTCAACTCTAGGACGCAGAGACCGGCCGGCAAGGCCTGAAAAGATTATCTTTTTTTAATTACACTTCGCGCCAAGGCGCTCCTAGCTTGCCGTGCAGGGCCGAGAACCGCCGGCGATGCCTCCCATCGCGACGCGACGGAACTGGACGACCCAAAATGGTCGGAAGGCGAGCGGCGCGGCCGCTCTCCCTTCCCAGCAGGAGGAAGCGCACCATGCGCTCATCAGCATCTCTCAAGACTGCAACGCTTGCCGCAATTCTCATTGCCGTCCCGCTCGCCGGCGCCTACGCCGCGGGCCATCACAAGGGCGCTCTCGATGCCACCGCCCCGACCGACTTGACGGGTCCGCGTGTCGAAGCCCTCATTGACCAGGTTCAGGGCGTCCATCAAGGCATCGTCGACGCCAGGCAGGCCAACAACATCACCCCGGCCGTCGCGGAGCGCCTGGAAATGCGCGCCGCCCGCATCGGTCAGGCCGCCGAAAAGATAGCCGCGTCGGATCACGGCAGGATCCCGGCCGCGCAATACCATGACCTGCTGCGCCGGCTCGACAATGTCGATCAACGTCTGATGGTCGACACCGGCAGCGGTTTCCTGATGGGTGATGGTGCCGACGGCGGAAACTATCCGAACGGCTGAAGCCATCCTGTCTGAGAGGGTCCAAGAGGAAGGGACCATCTTGGCGCCTTCGGGACCCCAATCCCGCGGGCGTCCTTTTTCCTCACCGGCCCATCTTGCCTGCCAGCCTTGCCCTGCCTACCAACCCATCCTGCCTACCAACCCATTCTGCCTACCACCCAAGCCAGACCGCGATCAGGGCGATCGCCGCCGGCACGGTCTGGATGAACAGGATCTTGCGGCCGACCGTCGCCGCGCCATAGAGACCGGCAATGACCACGCACAACAGGAAGAAGACCTTGACCTGGAAACCGCCGGCGCCGAGGTAAAGCCCCCAGATCAGGCCGGCGGCGAGAAAGCCGTTATAGAGACCCTGATTGGCGGCGAGCACTTTGGAGGCGCTGGCGAATTCCGGCGTCAGGCGGAATGTCTTGTGCCCGCGCGGCGTGTCCCAGAGCACCATCTCGAGATAGACGATGTAGACATGGATCAGGGCCACCAGCCCGACCAGTAGGTTGCCGATCATCTGCTCCCCCTTCATGCCTCGCCCGCAGCATTTCATGTCTGGCATCGCCTGCGCAAGGTGTATCCGCCGGAGGCATCCGAGGGTTGCCATTGCTTTTGCGTTGGTGTCTTTTCGCCCCGTCCTCAAGCACGGAAGCCGCCATGTCCTTTCACAAACTCGACGATCTCGGCCACAAGCTCGAAGCGCTTGAACATGCACTGGCCATCCTCGGCGCCGATGAAGCGACCCACATGGCCGTCGGTGGCGGCGAGAAGCGCGCCGAGGCGATGGCGGCCCTTGCCGGCATGTACCACGCCAGGGCGACAGCGCCCGAAATATCGGACTGGATCGCCGCGGCCGAAGGCGAGGCATTGGACGATGAGCAGCGGGCGGCCCTCGCCGAACTGCGGCGGCAATACACCAACCTGACCTGCCTGCCGGTCGAATTCGTCGAGCGCCAGACCACGGCGCGCATGCACTGCGAGCAATTGTGGCGCGCGCTGCGCGCCAAGAACGACTGGGCTGGCTTCCAGCCGGCGCTGGAGGGCGTGGTGGCTCTGGTGCGCGAGGAGGCGGCCCTACGCTCCGACGTGCTCGGCCTGGCTCCCTATGACGCGCTGATGGAGCAATACGATCCCGGCAACCGCACGGCCGATATCACCCCCGTCTTCGCCGACCTGAAGGCCTTCCTCAAAGGCTTCGTGCCGGAGGCGCTGGCGATACAGGAAGCGCGGCTGCGCAAGCATCCGCTGAAACCGCTTTCGGGCATCTATGCCATCGACCGGCAGCGCGAGCTCGGGCTTGCCATGATGGCTGCGGTCGGCTTCGACCTGACCCATGGCTCATTGTCTGTGTCGCACCATCCCTTCTGCGGTGGCGTGCCGAGCGACGTGCGCATCACCACGCGCTACAAGACGTCGGATTTCCTGTCGGCGCTGATGGGCGTGCTGCACGAGACGGGTCACGCGCTCTATGAACAGAACCTGCCCAAGGCATGGTCGCACTGGCCGCTCGGCAAGGCCCGCGGCATGGCGGTGCATGAAAGCCAGAGCCTGTTCGTCGAAAAGCAGGTCGGCCGCAATCCGGCCTTCTGGCGCTGGGCGCTGCCGGTGGTGGAAAAACATCTCGGCGAGGCCTGGTCGCTCGACGATCTCCTGCCCCATGTACACCGCGTCGAGCGCGGCTTGATCCGCGTCGATGCCGATGAGGTGACCTATCCGCTGCATGTGATCCTGCGCTACGAACTGGAGCAGGAGCTTGTCTCGGGTCGCCTGGAGGTGGCTGACCTGCCTGAAGCCTGGGATGCCAGGATGCGCGACTATCTCGGCCTCTCAACCATCGACAATCCGGCCGACGGACCGATGCAGGACGTGCATTGGCCAGGTGCCGCCTTCGGCTATTTCCCCTCCTACACGCTGGGCGCGATGATGGCGGCGCAGCAATGGGCCGCGCTGGTGCGCGAGCATCCTTCAGCCGACGATGATCTCGCCAAAGGGAATTTCGAGGCGATCAACGGATGGCGCCGTGAGAAAATCTGGTCGCAGGGGTCGCGCTGGTCGACGCCGGACCTGCTCGAACGCGCCACCGGCGAAAAACTCAACGCCGTCTATTTCGTCAACCACCTGAAGCAGCGCTACGGCGGATGACGCCGGCCGCGTGACCCACGAAGCGACAATGCCGCCTGGGATGACGAGTTTCGTTACGCCGAGGCGAGTAGAGCCCGTTACTCCGCCGCGCCCCTGAAGGCGCTGGCTCCGGTCTCGAATTGCAGCTTGGCCAGCCGGGCATAGATGCCGCCCTTGGCGACCAGGCTCTGGTGCGTGCCTTCCTCGACGATGCGGCCGCCGTCCATGACCAGGATCCTGTCGGCCTTGAGCACCGTCGCCAGCCGGTGGGCGATCACGATGGTGGTGCGCCCCCGCATCAGCCGCTCGAGCGCCGTCTGCACAAGCGTTTCGCTTTCGGCGTCGAGGGCCGAGGTCGCCTCGTCGAGCAAAAGGATCGGCGCGTCACGCAGGATGGCGCGGGCGATCGCCACCCGCTGGCGCTGGCCGCCCGACAGCGTCACGCCGCGTTCGCCGACCTGGCTGTCGTAGCCTTTTTCGAGCTTGAGGATGAATTCGTCGGCCAGCGCGTCCTTCGCCGCCGCCTCGATCTCGGCCTCGCCGGCGCCTGGCCGGCCAAAGCCGATATTGTCGCGTGCGCTCGCCGCGAAGATGGTGACGTCCTGCGGCACGATGGCGATGCGCTGCCTGACCGCAACAGGATCGGCCTCGCGCACATCGACGCCGTCGATCAGGATTTTTCCTGTCTCCGGATCGTAGAAGCGCAGGATCAGCGAGAACACAGTGCTTTTGCCGGCACCCGAGGGGCCGACGATGGCCACCGTCTCGCCGGGCTTGACCGAAAAACTCAAGCCATGGACGGCGGCGCGGTCGGGCCTCGCCGGATAGGAAAAGGAGACGTCGTCGAAGAAGATCCCGCCCTTGGCGACCGCCGGCAGCGGTTTCGGACTGGCCGGCGCCTGGATCGCCGGCGTCTCGGCCAGGATCTCGGTCAGCCGTTCGGCCGCGCCGGCTGCTTGCGCGAGTTCGCCCCAGACTTCCGACAGCGCGCCGAGCGCACCGGCGGCGAACACCGAGTAGAGCAGGAACTGGCCGAGCGTGCCGGGCGATATCATGCCGTCGAGCACGTCGCGCGAGCCGAACCACAGCACCGCCACGACGGACGAAAAAATGGTGAAAATGGCAAAGAAGGTCAGGAAGGAGCGTGCGAAAATCGAGGCGCGTGCCGCCTCGAAGGCGGCTTCCACCGCGCCCGAAAAGCGACCGGTGACCAGTTTCTCATTGGTGAAGGCCTGCAGCGTGCGCACCGCGCCGATCTGCTCGCTGGCATAGGCTGTCGCGTCGGCAAGCGTGTCCTGCGCCTGCCTCGACTTGCGCCGCACCGAGCGGCCGAAGGCGACCAGCGGCAGCACGATGATGGGAATGGCCGCGATGACGAGGCTGGACAGTTTCGGGCTGGTGACGACCATCATCCCCACCGCGCCGAGGCCGAGGATGACATTGCGCAGCGCCACGGACGCGGTGGCGCCGACCGCCGACTTGACCTGCGTGGTGTCGGCGGCCAGCCGTGACACGATCTCGCCCGACTGGGCGGTGTCGAAAAAGGCAGGCGACAGCGTCGTCACATGGGCGAAAACGTCGCGCCTGATATCGGCGACGACGCGCTCGCCGAGCGTGATGACGAAATAGTAACGGCCGGCCGACGCCGCCGCCAGCACGGCGGCCATCGCCACCAGCGCCGCGAAATACTCGGCGATGAAGGTGGTGCCGGTCGACGAGAAACCATGGTCGATCATGCGCCGTACCGCCAGCGGCAGCGCCAATGTGGTTGCCGCCGCGATGGCCAGCGAGATGAGCGCGCCGACGACCAGCGTGCGATATCCCGCGATATAGGGGAACAGGCGCCTGAGCGGCTTGAGCGAGCGTCGGCGCTCGTCTGCGCTGCTTGATTGCGCCATTCTCGGTGTTCCTCTAGCCGCCTCGGCCTATGCGCCTGAATTGCGCTTGCCACGGCCTTGTGATTCAATTCCGGCTGATGTATAGGCACGCCGACCGTTTTAGAAGCCGTGGCTCCTCAATAGCTGCGGCTTCGAGTTTTAAAAAGGGGCGCATCGACGCAGGCTTATGCCCGTCCGCCGCGCCAGCAAGCCAGGAACCGAGCCATGAAGAGCGCCATTCACCCCGACTACCACACCATCAAGGTCGTCATGACCGACGGCACCGAATACACGACCCGTTCGACCTGGGGCAAGGAAGGCGATACGATGAACCTCGATATCGACCCGACGACCCACCCGGCCTGGA
The DNA here is from genome assembly GCF_020165665.1 of Mesorhizobium sp. BH1-1-4. NCBI lineage: Bacteria > Pseudomonadati > Pseudomonadota > Alphaproteobacteria > Hyphomicrobiales > Phyllobacteriaceae > Mesorhizobium > Mesorhizobium sp. BH1-1-4. Next base: position 274,115 of record NZ_JAIUIN010000006.1, on the reverse strand, counting down.
CCGGCGGCCAGCAGACCCTGCTCGACCGCGGCGGCCGCCTGTCGAAGTTCAAGAAGCGCTTCGAGGGCTTCGGCCTCTAAGCCAAGCGACCTTCGCAGTTCAAAGACCCGCCCTCGTGGCGGGTTTTTGTTGACCTCAAGCCCCTGTCTTGAACGCAATTGGTCACGGAGGCCATATGTCCATTCTCGACGATCACCGATGGTTCGGTCTCAAGGGCGGATACAAGGTTACATATGATCCACGACCGGCCCTGCGAGCACTGGCCCTCCGCTACAATGACGAGACAATCTGGAACGAACTCCTGAACGAACTGCACCATCAGGGAGATGTAGGAGACGCCTCTTACGCCGCGATTCCCGAAATCGTTCGTATCTCCAGAGAACATGTTCCGGCGAATTGGGAGTCTACGGCCTGGCCGCGATCATCGAAGAAGCGCGATTGCTCGACGACCGGAACCCGCCGATACCAGATTGGATCGAACCCCACTACAAAGCCGCCTGGCAGACGCTTTTCCATTTGGCGCTGAGGGATCTGCAAACCGAGGCAGATGAGACGATTGTGGCCTCCGCATTGGCTGTGGTCACGCTCCATCGCGGTATGCTCAGCCTTGCCCGGATGGTAATGTGCACGGATGACGAGCGTGCTGAAATGCTTCGCAGCTATCTCGGCCGCTAGCCCTCTTCAGGAAGCAATTCTCTGAGCGCCATGCGCTTGTAGGCAGCCACCAGCCTGTCGCCTTCCTGCCGGTCGACCGAGATCGCCAGCCGCACGGCCGCCTCGCCCATCTGCCAGACCAGAAACGCCGTCGTCTCCAAGGCTTCGGCATCGGCATCGGGCTTTAGCCGCCTCAAGACGGCACTGAGGAATTCGGCATTGGCGCGGCTGTCGGCGAGTTCGAGCTGGCGCAGTGTCTTGTCGGCCTGCGTGCCCGACCAGATGTCGCGCATCACCGGCTCGGCTAGGAACAGCCCATAGTAGATATCGACCAGCTCCGAAAACGCTCGGCCCAGCCCCTCCGCATCCGTGACGTCCTTGAGCGCCTCTGAGATGCAGGCCTGGCTTTCCACCGTATAGCGCTCGGCCAGCGCCCAGACGATCGCCCGCTTGTCGGGAAAGAACTGGTAGAGCGAGCCGATCGACACGCCTGCCCGTTCCGCCACCTCGCCCATGCGCATGGCATCGCTGCCTTGCTCGGCGATCAGCGCCGAGGCGGCGGCAAGCATGCGCTCGACACGTTCGCGGCTGCGCTGCTGGCTTGGTGCCTTGCGCGGCGAAGCGATCTGCTCGTTGGCCGCCGTGTCTTCCATGACTGTCTCCAACAAATGTGCTCGGCAAAATCCATTCGAATGGCTTGACTCCCAAAATACGAGGGTTTATCACGTTTTGCAAATGTGAGGATTGATCATATTTTCTAACGGAGGAAACCATCATGACCGACAAACCAATCCTGATCCTCGGCGGCACCGGCAAAACTGGCCGCCGTCTCGCCGGGCTGCTGACCGCGCATGGCGTGCCGGTCCGCATCGGCTCGCGCTCCGGCATACCGCGCTTCGACTGGGAAGTCCCCGCTACCTGGGGGCCGGCCGTGCAAGGCGTCGGCGCCGTCTACATCAGCTATTATCCCGACATAGCCGTGCCGGGCGCCGCCGAGATCGTCGATGCCTTTGCTCGCCTTGCCGTGCAGCATGGCGTTCGCCGGCTGGTGTTGTTGTCTGGCCGTGGCGAGCACGAGGCGCAGCGCGCCGAGGAGATGCTGAAAGCCTCGGGAGCCGACTGGACGATCCTGCGCTGCGCCTGGTTCTCGCAGAATTTCTCCGAGGGTTTTCTCGTCGAGTCTCTTCTGCAAGGCGAAGTGGCCTTGCCGGTCGGCGATGTCGGCGAGCCATTTGTCGATGCCGACGACATCGCCGAAGCCGCCTTCGTCGCGCTGACCGAGCCAGGCCATGTCGGCCAGCTCTATGAACTGACCGGGCCGCGGCTCCTGAGCTTCGCCGAAGCGGTCGCCGAGATCGCCAAGGCGGCCGACCGCGATATCCGCTACGCCAGAATCTCGCATGATGAATTCACCGCGGCGATGGCCGCGCATGACCTGCCGCCCGAATTCGCCTGGCTGCTCAACGAGTTGTTCACGCAGGTTCTCGACGGCCGCAACGAGACGTTGACCGACGGTGTCCAGCGCCTGCTTGGCCGCGCTCCGAAAGACTTTGCCGCCTACGCAACCGAAACCGCAGCAACCGGCATCTGGAGCAGCTGAGATGACCAGGCTTCTTCCCGCCCTCACCATCATCGCCGCGATCGGCTCGGGCGTCGTCGGCGGCGTGTTCTTCGCCTTTTCCAACTTCGTCATGGCGGCACTTGCCCGGCTGCCCGTTCCAACTGGCATCGCCGCGATGAATTCGATCAACATCACGGTGATCACCCCGACCTTCATGACCGCGCTTTTCGGCACCGGACTGATCTGCCTGGTGCTTATAGCCGCCGCCCTCATGGGCTGGAGCCAGTCCGGCTCGTACTGGCTGCTGGCCGGCGCGGTGATCTACCTGATCGGCAACCCGATCGTGACCATGGTTTTCAACGTGCCGCTCAACGACACGCTCGCCGCTGTCGACCCGGCCAGCAGCAACGGCGCCGCCGTCTGGGCGAACCATCTGAGCCAATGGGTGATGTGGAACCACGTCCGCACCGTCACCGCCATCGCGGCGATGGCCTGCTTTATCTTCGCATTGCTCTGAAGAGGTCTATCGAGACGCAAAAGACTCCGCTCAGGCGGGGTCTTTCTGCGTGTCGCCCTTCGACGTGTGACCCTTGCGGTCGGCATGGCCGAGATCGCGATCCGGATCGATGACGTCGCGGACCAGTTGCTTCAGTTTTGCCGCATCGGGAAAACCGCCGTCGCGCTTGCGGTCCCAGACCAGCACATCGTTGCAGGAGATGGTGAAGATGCCGCCGGTGCCCGGCACCAGCGTCACCTCGCCGAGTTCGGTGCCGAAGGTTGAAAGCAGCTCCTGCGCCATCCAGCCGGCACGCAGCAGCCACATGCACTGCGTGCAGTAGGTGATGCGGACGGCGGGCAACTGAGCTGTCCTCATGTCGGACGGCCTTCGCTCACGCCGCGCTGAGCTTGGCCATGGTCTCGTCATCGACTTCGAAATTGGCGTAGACGCTTTGCACGTCGTCGTCGTCCTCGAGCGTGGCGACCAGCTTCATCAGCGACTGGGCGCGCTCCTCGTCGACCGGGACATTGTTCTGCGGCTGCCAGATCGGCTTCACCGATTCGGCCTCGCCGAGCGAGGCTTCCAGGGCCTTCGACACGTCGCCGAGATTTTCGAAGGAACAATAGATTGTATGGCCTTCCTCGTCGGACTCGACATCGTCGGCGCCGGCTTCGATCGCCGCCTCCATGACCTTGTCGGCGCTGCCGGCCGAGGCCGGATAATAGATTTCGCCAACGCGGTTCCACATGAACGACACCGACCCGGTTTCGCCGAGCGCGCCGCCGGCCTTGGTGAAGGCTGCGCGCACGTTGGAGGCCGAACGGTTACGGTTGTCGGTCAGCGCCTCGACGATCAGCGCCACGCCGCCGGGACCATACCCTTCATAGCGCACGGCTTCATAGTTTTCGGCATCGCCCATCGAGGCCTTGTTGACGGCGCGCTGGATGTTGTCCTTGGGCATCGACACCGCCTTGGCGTTCTGGATGGCCAGGCGCAGGCGCGGATTCATCGATGGGTCGGGCGTTCCGCTCTTGGCGGCGACGGTGATTTCGCGCGCCAGCTTGGAAAACATTTTCGACCGCACCGCGTCCTGACGGCCCTTGCGGTGCATGATGTTCTTGAACTGTGAATGGCCAGCCATGGCACCCCTGTCGTGTTCGGCTAGAGCATCTTGCCGCGAGATGCGTGACCTCGCTTTCCAAAACACTCGAATTCAAAATTTCAGAACGTCCCTGATGCGTCCAGATGGACGCGCGGCGCTCTTGTCGGAATGGCCGGCTTATAGATAAATCGGCTCAATTCGTCCAGCCGCGCCGCACTAAGGCGACCCCGGGACGTGTCTATGCTTCAAGATCGGACTTCAGCCGGTCGATGATGCTGAGCGCATGGCCGGCATACTGGCTGATCCAGCGGTCGTGGATCTGCTTGATCGGCAGTGCGTTGAGATGGTTCCAGCGCTCGCGTCCTTCGCGGCGCGCAACGATCAGGTCAGCCTCCTCCAGCACCTTGAGGTGCAGCATGACGGTGCAGCGATCAATGTCGGGAAAGGCCTCGCACAGCATGCCGGTGGTTTTCGGCTCGTCTTTCAATTGATCCAGCATTTCGCGCCGGCGCGGATGCGCCAGCGCCTTGAAAACATTGTCGTCCTGCGATCGGCTTGACATGTTATGTTTCTATAACATATCGTTGTCGCGATCAAGCAAGGAGCTGTGGATATGTCTCTTGGGTTCAGAATTTCCGGCCGCATCGGCAGGCCGGTTGCCGAGGTCTTCGACGCGGTCGTCAATCCGAGGAAGCTCAGCGGCTATTTCACCACCATCGGCGGCGCCAGCGCGCCGTTGGTTGCCGGTTCTGGTGTCGTCTGGTGGGGCAAGGTGCCTGTCGAGGTCGACGAAGTGGTCAAAGACAGCCGCATCGTGCTGCGCTGGGATGCTACCGACGCCGACGGCAAGCCGGCGTACAAGACCCGCATCGAGATGAATTTCGAGCCGCTCGACGATGGCGGCACCTTCGTCACCATCGCCGAGAGCGGCTGGCGGGAAGGCGCGGTCGGCCTGAAGAAATCCTACCTCAACTGCGAGGGCTGGTCGCAGATGCTGGCCTGCATGAAGGCCTATGTCGAATACGGCATCAACCTACGCGACGGTTATTACCGCAGCGAGATGAAGGGCGAGCCCGCCAGCGAAGACAACATTTGAACGCCAAGAAAATGGAGCCAGCAATGACCGCGAAGATCACCGGCGGCATCAACATCGCCATGAAGGTGCCGCCGCATCAATATAAGGCGACGATCGCCTTTTACCGGGACGTCGTCGGCCTCAAGCCGTTCACCGCCAAGGCGCCGGCCGTCGGCTTCGAGCTTGGACCCAACCGCCTGTGGATCGACGAGGCACCCATGATGAGCCAGGCGGAAGTCTGGCTGGAGCTGTTCACGCAGGATTTTTCGGGCGCCGCCGAGCGTTTCGCCGACGCCGGCATCACAAGATGCGATGCCATCGAACCGCTGGGCGAAGGGTTCCGCGGTGGCTGGATCACCAACCCGGCCAACATCGTTCACATGGTCCGTGAACCCGACGCCTGGTGAGTTCGGAAAGGAGAACGGCAATGCAGATCCATGAAACGCCCACGGCCGAACCCGGCATGCTGATCCGGCGGCTTATCGCCGAGGTGTTCGAGGCCATTGTCGACCCGGCGATCACGACAAAATTCTGGTTCACCCATGGCAGCGGCCGGCTGGATGGGAGCAAGGAGGTGCATTGGGAGTGGCGCATGTACGGCGTCTCTACGACGGTCCGCGTGAGCGAAATCGTCAGGAACGAACGGATCGTGATGACGTGGAGCGACCCGCCTACCACCGTGGTCTGGATCTTCACGGAAATGCCCGGCCGGACAACCTTCCTCGAAGTTCGCAATTTCGGCTTTGCCGGCAATGGCGACGAGCAGGTGAAAGGAGCGGTCGGTTCAACCGGAGGCTTCACACTGGTGCTCGCCGGCGCCAAGGCCTGGCTGGAACAGGGCCTGACGCTGGGCCTCATCGGTGATCGGCACCCGAACGGAGTACCGGCAGGTTAAGCGAGCTAGGATCGCCGCTTTTCCTGTTCGATCACATGGCGGCGGAGCACGCGATTAATCTCGGGTTGATAGCCCCCGCCTCCGACATGTTCCTTGAACCATGAAAGCACGTCGGCACCGAGCCGAATGGTCACCGGCTGTTTGATTGGGCGGTAAAGATTCCCGCGACGGGCGTGTATCCAGTTCTCGGCCGGAGCTTCGGGAACATCGGAAGTATCAATCTCGCTGTCAGGCAAATCGACCAGCTTTGCAAGCTGGTCTCGCTGGTCGCGGCTAAGATCCTTCCTGCTCATAGCGCCTCCTTTCATGCGGCGTCGCTTTCCGAGCCCGACAATCCTAAGCGTCCGCGCTCTAATGCACGTCGCCAGACTTCGCTTTCTTGCGCCGCCGCGCCAGCATGTTGAGGCCCTCGACCAGCGCCGAGAAACCCATCGCCGCGTAGATGTAGCCCTTGGGCACATGGTAGCCCATGCCATCGGCGATCAGCGTCATGCCGATCATCAGCAGGAAGCCCAGTGCCAGCATGACGATGCTGGGGTTCTTGGCGATGAAATCCGCCAGCGGCCCGGCCGCCAGCATCATCACCGTGACGGCCACGATGACCGCGATGTACATGATGGCGATCTCGTCGGTCATGCCGATGGCGGTGATGATGGAATCGATCGAGAAGACCAGGTCGAGCAGCAGGATCTGGAAGATCGCGCCGGCGAGCGAGATCTTGAGCGTTTCGCCCAGCATCGTATCCTGATGGTCGTCGGGGTCGACCGTGTGATGGATCTCCTTGGTCGCCTTCCACACCAGGAACAGGCCGCCGGCGATCAGGATCAGGTCGCGCCAGGAGAAGCCGTGGCCGAACGCGGTAAACACCGGCGTCGTCAGCTGGACGATGATGGAAATGGTGGCGAGCAGCACCAGGCGCATGATCAGCGCCGCTGAGATGCCAAGGCGGCGCGCGCGCGCCCTCTGCTCCACGGGCAGCTTGTTGGTCAGGATGGAGATGAAGATCAGATTGTCGATGCCGAGCACAATCTCAAGCACCACCAGCGTCAGCAAGGCGACCCAGGCGGTTGGATCGGAAACGAATTGAAAATGCGGCGCCAGGAATTCAATAAGCTGCATGGAGGTCGTCCCCTACGATCTAGAGCAGTGTCGCCGGCAATTAGGTACTGCGAACCTCTATATCAATGTCACGACCAGAAGGACGGTGCCGTTTCTTCCAATCGCGGCCCGCGACGAAACGGCGCGATCTTCTCGGTCAGCCCCGTGCGGTCGGAAATATCGACGCCGACGCCGCACAATGTCGCCGGTCCGGTCGCTGCCTCGAAACGTCCTTTCGGCACTTTCGACAGGAACCGGTTGAGCGGCTCCTCCTTGTCCATGCCGAGCGAGGAATCATAGTCGCCGCACATGCCGGCATCCGACAGGTATCCGGTGCCGCCATTGAGGATCTGGTGATCGGCGGTCGGCTGGTGCGTGTGGGTGCCGACGACGAGGCTGGCGCGGCCGTCGACGAAATGCGCGAAGCACATTTTCTCCGAGGTCGCCTCCGCATGGAAGTCGATGATCACCGCATCGGCCTGCTCGCCGAGCGGACAGGCCGCAAGCTCACGCTCGCCGGCCTGGAACGGATCGTCGAGTTCGGGATGCATGAACACCCGGCCCATGATGTTGGCGACCAGAACACGCGCCCCGCTTCTGGCGATATAGACGCCGGAGCCGCGTCCGGGCGTGCCCTTGGGAAAGTTGGAGGGACGCAGGAAGCGCTGCTCGCGTGGCGCGAAGGCCAGCGCATCGCGCTGGTCCCAGACATGGTTGCCCGTGGTCACCACATCGGCGCCGGCCGCGATCGTCTCGCGAAAAATCTCTTCGGTTATGCCGAAGCCGCCGGCGGCGTTCTCGCCGTTGACGATGACGAAATCGAGTTTGAAGTCGGAGATCAGCCCAGGAAGTTGTTCCCACACCGCGGTGCGGCCCGTCTTTCCAACCATGTCCCCGAGGAAGAGAAGTCTCATCTATGCCTGACCCCGAAAAGTTGCATGACTTTTCGGCAAAGATCATGCGTTCAAAGAACTATCTACAATTTTGGCGCGAAGCGGCGCAACCCGCTCTCGGTGAGTATTTCCGGGATGACCACGTCATGGGGTTCGTCCGGAACTTGCGAAACTTCTTGGCAGTCGAAAGCGATGCCGATCAGCCGGGGCGCATGCCCCTTGTCGACGAGCTTCGCGATCGCGCGGTCGTAATAGCCGGCGCCATAGCCGATGCGGTGGCCGCGCGCGTCGAAGGCGGCGAGCGGCACGAGCATGACCGAGGGGTCGAGGACTTCGGCCTCCGCATGCGGCCCGACCGTGCCAAAGCCCATGTCGACCATCGGCGCGCCACGCACCAGTTCGCGAAAGACGATGGTGGTCTTGTCGAGAATGGCGGGCAGGCAGAGCCGCGCCCCTTGCTCGCGCAAGGCAAACATCAGTGGGCGAACGTCAACTTCTGAACGCATCGGCCAGAAGCCGGACACGATCTGGCCGGGTTCGATGGAGAACTGGTCGCGCGCTGTCTCTGCCATTTCGAGCGCCGCCTCCACCCGCCACAGTTCATCAAGCGCGTCGCGGCGCCCAAGGGCCTCGAGCCGAAGCTGCTTTTTCAGGTCTTTCGAAGATGTCATGCCAGGACGATAGAAAAGGCCGTATCAGGATTGCGTTTTAGGAGCGACGTTTTCTACCGCATCACCCACAGGAATGCGTGGAGATGGCAATTAGTGACGATCCACACAACCGGTGGAGAGGTCGATCCCGGGTGCCTACAAAGTAGGTGGGCGCCGTGTGAGAAAACCCACGGGTCTTCCCAGGGACAGCTCCCTAAGGATCGTTAAGGCCCCGGGGAAAAGTGTCTCCTGCCGGGAAGCGCAGACCGTCTCCCCCAATATAGGCCGCTGGCTGGCTAAGCGCCAGAGAGTTGCCCCCTCCCGGCGGCTTTATTCGCGACACGGCCCTGCCACACGACCAGCGCCGGTACCGCCAGCAGCTCGACGCATAGCCCGGCGACGTGACCCAGCGAAGGCGCGCCGACCAAAAACAACGAAACAAGCCGCGCCAGGCCGCCCGTGAACGTGCAGGCGGCAAGCAACCGGAACCGCTCGGTCTTTGCCTCTATGCCGGGAATGCAGCTGTACCAGGCAATACCAACAGCCAGGAAAAACCCGGACAGGAAGCGGAAATGGCTGTCGAGATCGACCGGCCATGGTGCGGCTACATGCAGGAACGCCGGTCCGAACAGAATGCCCTCGATACCGACCAGGACCGGCGTTGCCGCCAGCACCGCGACAACGATCTGTAGCGCCGTCTTGGCTGATATTTTTCCGTCCATGTTGCCCTTTCGGCCTGTCGGGCGGCCTTCCCTCATGAACGGATAATTTTGATCCCGGGTTTCAAGCCCATTCGTCGCAGCCGGCGCGCCCTTGCACAGGTTGAGCCGCCTCCTTACGGTCGTCCGGACCAACCAAGGAGCAAAAATGCGTTTCGAAGGTACGGCGGACTACGTCGCCGACAAGGATCTGATGGTGGCGGTCAACGCGGCGATCGCGCTGGAACGGCCGCTGCTGGTCAAGGGCGAGCCCGGCACCGGCAAGACGGAACTTGCCCGGCAGGTGGCGGCGGCACTCGGCCTCGACCTCATCGAATGGCATGTCAAGTCGACGACGCGGGCTCAGCAGGGCCTCTACGAGTATGACGCCGTCTCGCGGCTGCGCGACAGCCAGCTTGGCGACGCGAGGTTCAATGACATCAGGAACTACATTAAGCGCGGCAAGCTTTGGGAGGCCTTCGCCGCCGGCAAGAAAGTCGTGCTTCTGATCGACGAGATCGACAAAGCCGACATCGAATTCCCCAACGACCTCCTGCAGGAGCTCGATCGGATGGAGTTCTTCGTCTACGAGACCGGCGAGACGATCCGCGCCGCCGTGCGGCCCATCGTCATCATCACCTCCAACAACGAGAAGGAACTGCCGGACGCCTTCCTGCGCCGCTGCTTCTTCCACTACATCCGCTTTCCCGATGTCGAGACCCTGCACAAGATCGTCGACGTCCACTATCCCGGCATCAAGCAGAACCTGGTGCGCGCCGCACTCACCCAGTTCTACGAAATCCGCGACGTGCCGGGGCTGAAGAAGAAGCCGTCGACATCGGAGGCGTTGGACTGGATCCGGCTGCTGGTCGCCGACGACATCGCGCCCGAGGATTTGCGCGCCGACGCCAAGAACGCGCTGCCCAAGCTGCACGGCGCCCTGCTGAAGAACGAACAGGATGTGCATCTGTTCGAACGGCTGGCCTTCATGGCGCGACGGCAGGGGTGAAGATCGAGCGAAGCTCCCGCCACGAGCAGGCTTCGGCCGCTCACTCGGCGGCGGCAAACCTTCTCTCCAGCGGCGCGACGCGCTTCGGTCCGAAGATGACGAAACCGATGATCGACAGGGCAAGAACGCCAATCCCGCAATAGAGCATGACCCAGCCGAAGCCATTGACCAGGGCTGCATGTACGATAGCGCCGGACGGGTCGAGGGTTGCGAGCGAGGGCGTCTCCCGCGCAAGGTCGGAGAGATTGCCGGTAGCGATCCTTTCCGCCAGCGTCCTTATCTCACCGGCATCAAGAGCCGGGCCGAGCGCCTTGCCGAGATAAGCGGCGATGCCTTGCGTCAGCAAAAGGCCCAGAACCGCTATATTGATGGCGAGCGTGATCAACCGCGCGCTGATATCGATGCCGGAAGCCATGCCGGCCCGGTCCGGCGACACCGCGCCGGTCGTGGTGTTGGTGGTCGGTGAATTGGTCAGGCCGATGCCGATGCCGGCGATCAGCGTGCCCGGCAGCATGGTCATCCAGTTCGCTCCCTCCAGCCTGGATCCGACCCACATGGCGATGAAGCCGATCCCCAGCGTCAACAGGCCGAGCGGAATGGCAATCCGCGCCTGATACCGTGCGCGCAGGCGCTCGGCGAGCGGCGGCATGACCATGAACGGCAGCGTATAGACCAGCAGCAGAAGGCCGGTGGTTGTGCTGTCGTATCCAAGCACCCCGGAATAATAGATCGGCAGATAGATGATGAACGGCCAGTAGCTGAAATTCATGGCGATCGCGCCCATGATCGCGCCCGAAAACTGGCGGATTCGGAAGACGGAGAAATCGAACATCGGATAGGGATTGATCTTTTCGGCGACAACGAATGCGATGAAGGCCGCCACCGACGCGATGGTCACGCCGATGCGGACGCCTGTGCCGAGATCGCCACCTTGCGTGATCAGATAGGAGAAGCCGAAAACCGCGGCCGAAAGTGTCAGCATGCCCGCCCAGTCGAGCTTCCGGGCGTTGTGATCGCGCGATTCCGTCACACCGGCGCCGATGAAGGCGAGCGCCAGGATAGCCAGCGGCACGTGGATCAGAAATACCCATTGCCAGTTCGACAACGCCACGATCAGCCCGCCGATGGCGGGGCCGAACCCGAGCCCGATGCCGGCCACGACGCTCCAGGCGACGAAGGCCTTGCCGCGCGCCTTTCCATCCTGGAACTGATGCGACAGCACGGCCACGCTGCAGGTCAGCATCGCCCCGCCCGCGAGCCCCTGCAGAAAGCGCGCGGCAATCAACAGCGGCGCGCTGGTCGCCAGGCCGCACAGCAGCGATGCGAGGCCGAAGGCGACGGTTGTGGCCACCATCACGCGCTTGCGGCCGAAACGATCGGCCAGGGTGCCCGTCGCCATCAGCACCGTGGTGCAGGCGATCGTATAGGCGTTCATGATCCATTGCAGGTCTTTGAAGTCGGCGGCGAGAACGCTTTCCAGTTTCGACAGGATCACCGGCACGCTGGAGATTTCGAGCCCGAACAGCAGCGACGCCAGGCACACGCCGGTCAGCGCGATGGTGTTTCGTTCAAACGGCATATCGGTCCTCGCAACATTGAGATGAGCGGCAGTGCTCTTCCGCGGTCAGCGTGGAATAAAGGAGACTCGACCATGAAAAAAGGCTATGAATTTCTATTTCAGAAATGACAAAATCGAATGCCTACCCAAAGAGGTCCTGAATGACCAGCCTAGACGTCGATGCCGTTCGCACCTTTGTGATGGTGGCCGACCTGCAGAGCTTTACCCGTGCCGCCGCCGCGCTCGGCAGCACCCAGGCAACGATCAGCGTCAAGCTGCGCCGGCTCGAGGAAAAGCTCGGGGCGCGGCTGATCGAACGCACGCCGCGCCGGGTCAGCCTGTCGCCGAAGGGAGCGGTTTTTCTCCCGTCCGCACGAGATTTCCTTGCCGCGCATGAGCGCGCCATGGCGGAGTTTGCCGCCGCCCCTTGCCGGCTTGCGCTCGGCTTTGTCGATCACGCGGCCGGCCCGGAGCTTTCCGTCCTGATCGCCCAGATCCACGCGCATGATCCTTCGCTCACGCTCAGTCTGAGGATCGACACCAGCACGGTGCTGAAAGAGGCGTTCGATCGCGGCGAACTCGATGCGATCATCGTGCACCGCGAAGGCGACAGCCGTCCGGGCCGGACCTTGTCGCGCAACCATTATGGCTGGTTCGCGACCCCTTCCTTCGAATGGCAGCGCGGGACGCCGCTACGCCTCGCTCTCCTGAGCACCATATGCAGCTGCCCGGACCGTGTGCGGGCGGTCGAGACACTGGACAAGGCTGGCATCGCCTGGGAGGAGTCCTTCGTCGGTGGCGGTGGCGCGGCCGTCAACATTGCGGTGTCGGCGGGCTTTGCGGTTTCCGCCCTCGCCCACCGCGTCGCTCCTCCAGGACTGGTCGAAGTCAGCCGCAAGCTCGGCCTGCCGCCGCTTGATCCGTCCGAAGTGGTGCTGCATTCGCACAGGCTGGCGCCGCGAGCCCGCGAGGCACTGCATATGCTGGCGACCGCATTTGGCGAGTACAATTCGCCGGCGGTTTAGGCGAAACTGCGCGCAACCCTGATTCTGTCTGGACGGATCAGGCCCTGGAGGAGGCGAAATGACCGAAATCACCGTCCGCCCGCTCGCGCAATCCGACCATGCCGACTGGCGGCGCCTGTGGACCGACTACCTGACCTTCTACGAGACGAAGCTGCCGGAAGAGGTCTACGCGATCACCTGGAAGCGGCTGTTCACGGCTGGCGAGTTCGAGCCGAAGGGTTTTATCGCAACCCTAGACGGCAGGGCCGTCGGCCTCACCCATTATCTCTACCACCGCTCCGGCTGGTCGGAGAAAAACAACTGCTACCTGCAAGACCTGTTCGCCGACCCTGATGTGCGCGGCAAGGGCATCGGCGCCGCCCTCATCGAAGCGGTGAAGCAGGAGGCCGGCAAGATCGGGGTGAAAAACGTCTACTGGATGACGCACGAAACCAACGCCACCGCGCGCAAGCTCTACGACCGCGTCGCGCGCAGGACGGGCTTCATCGAGTATGATTTGCTGTAACCGGCCATGTTCCTTCCCTTCTTCCTCGAACTGAAGGCAGCACGCGTTCCCGTCTCGCTCAGGGAATATCTCTCTCTGCTCGAAGGGCTGGAAGCCGGGCTTGTCGATTATGACGTCGAGGGGTTTTACTACCTCGCCCGCGCCGCCCTGGTGAAGGACGAGCGCCACATCGACCGCTTCGACCAGGTCTTCGCGCATGTCTTCAAGGGCATCGAGGCGCTGGGCGGACCGGATGCGGTTGATGTCGCCAATATCCCTGAGGAATGGCTGCGCCGGCTCGCCGAAAAGCACCTGACCGAGGAAGAGAAAAAACTGGTCGAGGCGCTCGGCGGTTTCGAGAAGCTGATGGAGACCTTGAAGCAGCGGCTCGAGGAGCAGAAGGGCCGTCACCAGGGCGGCTCGAAATGGATCGGCACTGGCGGCACTTCGCCCTTCGGCGCCTATGGCTACAATCCCGAAGGCGTGCGCATCGGGCAAGCTGAAAGCCGCAACCGGCGCGCGGTGAAAGTCTGGGACAGACGCGAATTCAGGAATTTCGACGACGCGGTCGAACTCGGCACCCGCAACATCAAGATCGCGCTGAAGCGCCTGCGCCGCTGGGTGCGCGAGGGTGCCGAGGAAGAGTTCGACCTGCCCGGCACCATCCACGCCACCGCCGAGCACGGCTATCTCGATGTCCAGACACGGCCCGAGCGCCGCAACGCGGTGAAGCTTCTGATGTTCTTCGATGTCGGCGGCTCGATGGACGATCACATCAAGAGCGTCGAGGAGCTGTTTTCGGCGGCGCGCGCCGAATTCCGCCAGCTCGAATATTTCTATTTCCACAACTGCCTCTACGAAGGCGTGTGGAAGGACAATCGCCGCCGCCATGCCGAGGTGATTTCGACCTTCGACCTCATCCACAAATACGGCCCCGACTACAAGGTCATCGTCGTCGGCGACGCCTCGATGAGCCCTTACGAGATCGCTCACCCCGGCGGCTCGGTAGAGCATTGGAACCCGGAAGCCGGTTCGGTTTGGCTCGGCCGGCTCTTGCAGCAATGGCCGAACGCGGTGTGGCTGAACCCCGAGAGCGAAAAGAACTGGGGCTACACCCATTCGATCGCCATGATCCGCGGCATCTTCGGCGACCGCATGTTCCCCATGACGCTCGCCGGGCTGGAGGCGGCGACCAGACAATTGTCTCGGAAACATTGAGACGGGCGACATGCCAGACACTGGGCAGACGTGTAACAAACGCCTATCTTTTGGCGAATAGCGATTACAACCAACAACGAGCCGCCAAGGCCGAGGAGATTCTTCATGGACACCCACGCCTATCCCGTCACCCGCACCGATGCCGAATGGCGCGCCCGGCTGACTCCTGAGCAATACGCCGTCATGCGCAACCACGGCACCGAGCGGCCGGGCAGCTGCGCCCTGCTCTACGAGAAGCGCGCCGGCACTTTTTCCTGCGTCGGCTGCGACCAGCCGCTGTTCCAATCCACACTGAAGTTCGAGAGCGGCACCGGCTGGCCGAGCTTCAACGATCCCGTTCCGGGTTCCGTCGAGAACACCGTCGACCGCAGCTACGGCATGGTCCGCACCGAATGCCACTGCTCCCGTTGCGGCAGCCATCTCGGCCATGTCTTCGAGGACGGCCCGCCGCCGACAGGCCTGCGCTACTGCATCAACGGCGTGGCGCTGAAATTCGAGCCGGCGGCCTGAACAAGGCGTCAGCATCTCTCGCGAAGGGCGGCTGCGGCCGCCCTTTTTCGTAATTGGATGCCTGCCTCAGACGACGACCGTGGCGATCAGCCAGAGCGCCGAACCCAGCATCATCAGCGAGGCCTTGGCGCCGCCGGATTTCTCGGCGGTCCGCCAGACGGCCAGAGTGAGAAAGACGTTGTAGGGCACCGGCGCGAAATGCACCGCCAGCACCAGCGCGAGCGGCATCTTCAGGCCGAGCAGCACCAAGGCTGCCGCCGATGAAGCGATGTTGATTGCAGTGGCGATCAACATCGTGTCGCGCCAGAACAGCCTCTCCAGCGGTATCTGCCCACGCCAGCGCGCGCCGAAGAAATCCACCATCATGGCGGCTTACCCCGCCCAAGCACTTCGACAACAGCGTGCTCGACACGCGAGCATTCCGTTACCAGCCAGTCGGTCATCGCCGGCCAATTGTCCTCGGCAAAGCAGTTCACCCGCCACATCGAATTGATGCCGAGGCCTTCGCAGCTTTGTTCCGGCCGGAGCTTCAGCCTGTCCTCGATCGCCGGCCGGAACGGCTCCAGCCGCGCCCACGCCTGCGTGGCGCCGAACTTCTCGTTGCGGCCGAAGAAGACGCCGACATGGTTCTGCGCCGGCGCGACATACATGGAAAGGACCAGGGCGAAGTCGGGCAGCCCGCGCTGCCAGAACCAGGGCCCGCGCCGCGCCAACCGGGCTCTTTCTTCCGGATGCCGTTCGGCAAACAGCGACCAGAAGCCGCGATGACGGAATTCCAAGGCACGACGGCCGCCGAAGTCGAATTCGCTCATGGCTTCAATCGTATGATGGCTGGCTCTATCCGCCCGCCGAAGCTGTTGCCGGCCTTACACCATGCCGAGCGCGGCCATGTAGAGATCGAGTATGGACCCATCTTCCCGTTCAACCGACACCTGCCGATTTCGATCGCAGGCCAAGCAGAACCTGGTCGACGAGCGCCTCGCCATATTCTTCCGTCAATGGCGCGGATCGCAGAAGCAGCCGGAAGTAGATCGGGCCAATGATCGCGTCGACCAACAGCTCGGAATTGATGTCCGGATGGAACTCGCCATCAGCCTTGCCTCGCTCCAGCTCGGCGATGGCCGCAGCCCGTGAGGGCCACATGTGCTCTTGGTAGAGTTCTTTCAGGATGGCGGGTTCGCTCTGGCCTTCGGCGATCAGGCCGGCCATGACCTTTCCGAACAATCCGTTGAACTCTCCGATCAGCCGCCGGACCCTGTTGCGGATGGTTTGCTCGGCCGTCGCGGCCTCCACTGGGTCACGCTTGTTGTGTATGCGCTCCGCGAACATGGCCAGGATCAGGGCGCCTTTGGTCGGCCACCATTTGTAGAGAGTCGGCTTTCCGACCTTGGCCCGCTTGGCCACCATTTCCATCGTCAAGTCGCGTGCGGACCGCCCCTGCAGCAGCTCATAGACCGCTTCCATGATGGCGGCGTGCGCCTCTGCAGCTTCGCTGCGAGGTCGCCCAGGCCGAGCGGGTGGGTTCACGGTTCCAGACATTGGGCATGCAATATCGAAACGTACCGTAAAGTCAATTGACATGCTTCGTAATTTACGATACGTTCCGTAATTATAAAAGATTCCCGACCTTTAACCCACGCGGAGACTCAAGCATGTGGAATTCTCCCGACAGGCACCCTATCCCTCCCGAAACGCGGTCCGCGTTCCATCCCATCACACCCGAAGACAAAATCGCGATTGCTGGATTGCGGACGCTGGTTGAGCCGAACAAGGGAAAGATGCAGGGAATAGCCGCACGTGAAATCTTTGACGCAATCATCAGCCACGTCGTTGCACCAGAGGACGTGACCTTTCGACCCGGCACCGTAGGCGGCATCGCGGGCTGGTGGTGTCAGCCATCCGATGCGCGACCGGGACAGGCGCTCCTCCACCTGCACGGTGGCTGGTACAATTGGGGCACTGCCCAGGCGTACCGGCACTTTGCCGGGCATATCGCCAAGCGGGCTGGGGCCCAAGCTTTCGTGCCGGATTACCGGCTTGCTCCCGAGCACCCGTTCCCAGCCGCCGTGCTTGACGCGCGGGCCTGCTATCGTGGGCTCATCGACAGTGGGCTGCGCAGCATTGCGCTTGTCGGGGACTCGGCCGGCGGCGGCCTGGCACTGGGACTGCTGTCGTTTGTGTCGAGGTCGGCCAGCGAAACCAGGCCCGTGGCGGCGGTCGCACTGTCGGCTGTGACAGACCTGACGCTTTCCGGGGCAAGCTGGGAGGATCGGGCCGTCGCAGATCCCTACTTCACGCGGTCGCAGGCCGCCGAACTGGTTTACGCATATATGGCGGGCCATGACCCCATGGACCCGCTTGCCTCGCCCCTCCACGGCGACCTGGCAGGTCTACCGCCGCTGCTGATCCATGTCGGGGATGACGAGGTGCTGCTGGAAGACTCCCGCCGTTATGTCGCGCGGGCTATCGCGGCCGGCGTCGATGCAAAACTCGAAGTGTGGGAGGGCATGCCGCACGGCTTCACCTCCGACGTCGGCCGGCTTTCGGCGGCGACAAAGGCGTTGGATACGATCGGAGCATTCCTCTCCGAACGACTTACGGCCGAGACTTGACGTCCGTTGGCGAGAAAAGCAAAGAAACGACCCGGACTCGCCAATGCCGGCGGCCTTTGAAGCCGCTCTTCACGCACAAATGGACGCCATCAAGACGAGTGTTGCGATTATGATCACTCCATGCCGAGCGCGGCCATGTAGAGATCGAGGATGGCATCCTCTTCCTGGCGCTCGGCCTGGTCCTTCTTGCGCAACCGGATGATGGTGCGAATTGCCTTGGTGTCGAAGCCGGTGCCCTTGGCCTCGGCGAACACTTCCTTGATGTCGTCGGAAATTGTCTTCTTTTCTTCCTCGAGCCGCTCGATGCGCTCGATCAAGGCACGCAGCTGGCCGGCGGCAACAGTCTGGCTGGTTTCGGTGATATCGTCGGCCATGTTTTTCTCCAGGGAACGGTTCCGCGCCGCGACTCGGGAACCGTGCCGCGGCGAATTTCAGCGGTTCGATGCCCGACCGGGGCCGGCGGGTCAAGCTGTTATCGAATGAGCGGTGAGGGCTGCCGCCAGAAGCCGCCAGCCATCCAGCAAGGGTGCCTGGCTAATTGAACGCTATGAGCAGATCCTTGGCATCGATCTGGTCGCCTGCCTTGACCAGCACCTCGGCAACCGTGCCGTCGCGCTCGGCATGCAGCGCCGTCTCCATCTTCATCGCCTCGATGGAAAGCAGCACGTCGCCGGCCTTCACCGCCTGGCCAGCTGCCACCGAAAGCGCCGAGACCACGCCCGGCATCGGTGCCCCGACATGCGCCTCGTTGCCGGGCTCGGCCTTGCGGCGTGCCTTGGCGGCGGATACGCCATGCGCCCGGTCGGGCACCTTCACGCGGCGCGGCTGGCCGTTGAGCTCGAAGAACACGGTGACCATGCCTTTGTCGTCGACATCGCCGATGGCGAGGCAGCGCACGACCAGCGTCTTGCCCTTCTCGATATCGACGAAAATCTCGTCTTCGGACTTCATGCCGTAGAAATAAGTGGGCGTCGGCAGGACGCTGACCGGGCCATAGGTCTCTTGCGCCGCGACGAAGTCGGAAAACACCTTCGGATACATCAGCCACGAGGCGAACTCGTATTCCGACAGCTTGCGCTCGAGCTTGTCCTCGATCTCCTTGCGGCTCTTTTCGAGGTCGGCCGGCTTGAGCAAGGATCCAGGCCGCGCCGTGATCGGCTTGTCGCCCTTCAGCGCCTTCTTCTGCAGCCCCTGTGGCCAGCCGCCCGGGGACTGGCCGAGATCGCCGCGCAGCATCGAGACGACCGAGTCCGGGAAGGCGATGTCGCGCGCCGGGTTCTCGACATCGGCAACGGCCAGGTCCTGGCTCACCATCATCAGCGCCATGTCGCCGACGACCTTGGACGACGGCGTCACCTTGACGATATCACCGAACATCAGATTGACGTCGTGGTAGGTCTGCGCCACCTCGTGCCAGCGTGTCTCCAGCCCGAGCGAACGTGCCTGTTCCTTCAGATTGGTGAACTGCCCGCCGGGCATTTCGTGCAGATAGACCTCCGAGGCCGGCCCTTTCAGGTCGCTCTCGAAGGCGGCGTACTGGTTGCGCACCGCTTCCCAGTAGAACGAGATCTTGCGAATCCACTGCGGGTCGAGGCCTGGATCGCGCTCGGTGCCCTTCAGCGCTTCGACGATCGAGCCCAGGCATGGCTGCGAGGTGTTGCCGGAGAAGGCGTCCATCGCCGCGTCGATGGCGTCGACGCCGCTTTCCACCGCCGCCAGCACCGTCGCGGCCGACAGGCCCGACGTGTCGTGGGTGTGGAAATGGATCGGCAGGTCGGTCGCCTCGCGCAGCGCCTTGAACAGCACACGGGCCGCCGCCGGCTTCAGCAGGCCGGCCATGTCCTTGACCGCGATGATGTGGGCGCCGGCCGCCTGCAATTCGCAGGCGAGCCCGACATAATATTTGAGATCGTATTTGGCCCGCGCCGGATCGAGGATGTCGCCGGTATAGCACATCGCCGCTTCGATCAGCTTGCCCTCGGCCCCCACCGCGTCCATGGCGACGCGCATGTTCTCGACCCAGTTCAGGCAGTCGAAGACGCGGAACAGGTCGATGCCGCCCGCCGCCGCCTGCTTGACGAAATGCTGCACGACATTGTCGGGATAATTGGTGTAGCCGACGCCGTTGGCGCCGCGCAGCAGCATCTGCAGCAACAGGTTGGGCGCGGCTTCCCGCACCAGCGACAGCCGCTCCCACGGATCCTCGGTGAGGAAGCGCATGGCGACGTCGAAAGTGGCGCCTCCCCAGCACTCCAGCGACAACAGTTGCGGCAGCGCCCGCGCGTAAGTGCCGGCGATGCCGGCAATGTCATGCGTGCGCACACGGGTGGCGAGCAGCGACTGATGGCCGTCGCGCATCGTCGTGTCGGTGACCAGCACTTGCCTCTGCTCGCGCATCCAGCCGGCGAATTTCTCCGGCCCAAGCACGTCGAGCTTCTGCTTGCTGCCACCAGGCACATTGCCGTTGAGGTAGGGCACCACGGGCGCGGCCGCGTCCGCCTTCGGCATTGGCCGGCCGCGCGTCTCGGGATGGCCGTTGACGCTGACGTCGGCCAGATAGTTGAGCAGCTTGGTGGCGCGGTCCTGGCGCTTGACCTGCTGGAACAGCTCCGGCGTCGTGTCGATGAACCTGGTCGTATAGGAATTGTCGGCGAAGCTCGGGTGATTGATGATCGCTTCGAGGAAGGTGAGGTTGGTGGCGACGCCGCGGATGCGGAATTCGCGCAGGGCGCGGTTCATGCGGGCGATCGTCTCGGCCGGTGTCGGCGCCCAGGCGGTGACCTTCTCCAGCAGCGGATCGTAGAAGCGGGTGATGACCGCGCCGGAATAGGCCGTGCCGCCATCGAGGCGGATGCCGAAGCCGGTGGCGCCGCGATAGGCGGTGATGCGGCCATAGTCCGGAATGAAATTGTGCTCCGGGTCTTCCGTGGTGATGCGGCATTGCAAGGCATGACCGTTCAGCCGGATGTCCCGCTGCGCCGGCACGCCCGATTCCGGCGTGCCGATGGCGAAGCCGTCGAGGATGTGGATCTGCGCCTTCACGATGTCGATGCCGGTCACCATCTCGGTGACGGTGTGCTCGACCTGGATGCGCGGATTGACCTCGATGAAGTAGAACTTGCCGGTGTCGGCGTCCTGAAGGAATTCGACCGTGCCGGCGCCGATATAGCTGGTCTCGCGCGCGATCTTCAGCGCGTAGCCGCAAAGCTCCTGTCGCAGGTCCTCGCTGAGATAGGGCGCCGGCGCGCGTTCCACGACTTTCTGGTTGCGGCGCTGGATCGAGCAGTCCCGCTCGAACAGATGCACGGCGTTGCCATGCGTGTCGCCAAGCACCTGCACCTCGACATGCCGGGCGCGCTCGATCAGCTTTTCGAGATAGACCTCGTCCTTGCCGAAGGCGGCTTTCGCCTCGCGCTTGCCTTCCATGACCTCGCGGGCGAGCTCGGCCTCGGAACGGATGGCGCGCATACCGCGGCCACCGCCTCCCCACGAAGCCTTCAGCATGACCGGATAACCGACCGTCTTGGCGAGCTCCTTGACGGCTTCCATGTCGTCCGGCAATGGATCGGTGGCCGGCACCACGGGCACGCCGACCTCGATGGCGAGATTGCGCGCGGCGACCTTGTTGCCGAGGCGCCGCATCGTGTCCGGCTTCGGACCAATGAAGGTGATGCCTGCTTGCGCGCAGGCCTCGGCGAATTCGGGGCTTTCCGACAGCAGCCCGTAGCCGGGGTGGATGGCATCGGCGCCCGACAGCCTGGCGACGCGGATCACCTCCTCGATCGACAGATAGCTCTCGATCGGCCCCATGTCCTTGCCCAGATGCGGGCCGCGCCCGACCTGGTAGCTTTCGTCGGCCTTGAAGCGGTGCAGCGAATATTTGTCTTCCTCGGCCCAGATCGCCACGGTTTTGAGGCCCAGCTCGTTGGCCGCGCGAAAGACGCGGATGGCGATTTCTGACCGGTTGGCGACGAGGATCTTCGTGATGGCCAAGGATTGGGCTCCAGCAACGGAAGGAACGGGAAATCGCGGCAATGATTAGCGTGAAAATGCTGCAGTGCAAACAAAATCGGCACAGATTTAAACCGATTTAGGTCAATTATCCGGCCAACACTCGCACGCATCGGTTCGAACGGACGGAACAATGGCGACAATTTCGATCCTGGATGCGATCTCTCCTGGCTGACGAAGGCTCACCCTGACGTAGCCGGCTGCAGGCGCGCGTAAAAAAATGCCCGGCGCGAGGCGCCGGGCATCGTTGGTTGCGGAACCGAATGAATTACGACTTCGGGAACCAGGAATACTTCCCGTCGTCCTTCTTCTTCCATTCGTACATGATGTAGCCCGGCAGCTTCGGGTCGCCCTTGGCGTCATAGGCGAGATCGCCCAGCACGGTCGGGTACGGTCCGTTTTCATGCAGCGCCTTGGCAACGGCCTGCGGGTCGTTCGACTTGGCGTTGGTAGCCGCTTCGGCGATCGCCTGCACGGCTGCGTAGGCGTAAAGCGTGTAGGCTTCCGGCTCGAAACCCTGCGCGCGGAACTTCTCGACGAGTTCCTTGTTGGCCGGGATCAGGCGCGGGTCGGGGCCGAACGTGTTGAGCGTGCCGGCGACGGCGTCGCCCGCGATCGCGGCGAGTTCGTCCGTGACGATGCCGTCACCCGACATCAACGTGGCCTTGAGGCCCTGGTCCGCGGACTGGCGGATGATCAGGCCGGCTTCGGTGTGCAGTCCACCCCAATAGATCAGGGTGACGCCGGCTTCCTTCATCTTGGCGATGAGCGCCGAGAAGTCCTTGTCGCCGACATTGACGCCTTCATACATCACTTCCGTGACGCCGGCGGCATTCATCGCCTTCTTGGTTTCGTCGGCAAGGCCCTGGCCATAAGGAGTCTTGTCATGGATGACCGCTACCTTGGCATCCTTGAAATTCGCCGCGATGTAGGCGCCGGCGATGCCGCCCTGCTGGTCGTCGCGTCCGCAGGTACGGAACACGTTCCACAGGCCACGCTCGGTGAACTTCGGATTGGTCGCGGCCGGCGTGACTTCGACGATGTTGTTTTCAGCGTAGACTTCCGAGGCCGGGATCGACACGCCCGAGTTGAAGTGGCCGACCACGAACTTGACGCCGTCGCCGACGAACTTGTTGGCGACCGAGATGCCCTGCTTCGGATCGGAGACGTCGTCGCCGACTTCGAGCTTGATCTGCTCGCCATTGATGCCGCCCTTGGCATTGATGTCGGCAACGGCTGCTTCCGCGCCCTTCTGCAGCTGTGCGCCGAAGGCAGCGTTCGGGCCGGTGATCGGACCGGCAACGCCGAACATTACATCAGCCCACGCATTGCCGCCGAACGCGACGAGCGCGGTCAGGGCCACGGCGGACAAAAGTGACTTTTTCATTTAAACGCTCCCATTAACGGAGTGGGCGTGGATGAAGCTTTCATGCGATGCCCACCCTTATCGCAGAAAGCATAGTTTGCCGATTTTCAGGCACTTGTCACGCCGATTCATCCCTGACGCGGCGTTAATGATGAACGTCAACCTTTCGGTTTCCAGCTCAAGATTGAAGCTCTTTCGTAGAGCCAATTATACTGTGTGACCATCTGGTTCGTTCGTGTGTATTGATAGCCGACGAAGCCCAGTATCATCAGCACGATGGTGTCGACGATATAGTAATGCAGCGAGAACATCGTGCCATTGAACAGCGCGTGGTGGATGAAGCGGATGCCGACGCCGAGCCCGAGCAGATAGGCAAACAGCTGGATGAAGCTGCGCCATGTCTGAGCGCTGGCCTTGCCGGTCATCCAGGCCGCCCAGCCGCCGAGCAGGCAGGTGACGAAGAAGAACTGCCAGACCGACGGTTCCTCGTAGAGAATGCCTTGCATGGGAAGTCTCCTGAACTCAGTGATGTCCGCCTTCGAGATAGGCGGCGCGCACTTCCGGATTGGCGAGCAGCTCCTTGCCGGTGCCGCTCATCGTCACATTGCCGTTGACCATGACATAGCCGCGCGTGGCGAGCTTGAGCGCGCCGAACGCGTTCTGCTCGACCAGGAACACGGTCAGCCCTTGCGTGCGGTTCAACTCGCGGATGGCATCGAAGATCTGCTTGACGATCAGCGGCGCCAGACCCAGCGACGGCTCGTCGAGCAGCAGCAGCTTCGGCCGCGCCATCAGCGCGCGCCCGATCGACAGCATCTGCTGCTCTCCGCCCGACAGCGTGCCGCCGCGCTGGGCGATGCGTTCCTTCAGGCGCGGGAACAGCGTGAACACCTTCTCGACGTCCTCGTCATAGTGCTTGAGGTTGTCGAGGCTGGCGCCCATCTGCAGGTTTTCCATCACCGTCATGCGCGGAAAGATGCGCCGGCCCTCGGGCGATTGCGCGATGCGCAGGCGCGCGATCTCGTGCGTCGGCAACTGGGTGATGTCGGTGCCGGCGAAGGTGATGGTACCCGTTCGGGCGCGTGGCGCTCCGAATATGGTCATCATCAGCGTCGATTTGCCGGCGCCGTTGGCGCCGATCAGCGCGACGATCTCCCCCTCGTTGACGGAGACATCGACGCCGTTGAGCGCACGGATGTTGCCGTAATAGGTCTGCACGCCCTTGATATCGAGCAGCGTTTTCCCGGCCATCACTTGCCCCCTCCGCGCTTGCCCGTCGCAGGCTTGGTCGCGGCTTTCCCCGACGCCGCGCCGGCAGTCTTTCCGGACGTATGGCTGGTCGCCACCTTGCCGGCGTCGACGCGGCGCGAGAACTCCGTATCCTTGCGCCGGTCGAGCAGCTTGGCTTGCTTGACCCATTCCTCGCGGCTGATGCGTCCGTCGAAGGCGAGATAGGCTTCGACCGCCTCGACGTCGGCTTTCTTCCAGGCGCCGATCTGGTCGAAGTGGAAAATGCCGTGTTCGTTGAGCTTCTTCTCGTTGACCGTGCCGATGCCCTTGATGCGGGTCAGATTGTCGGCCTTGCCGCCACGCGGGGCAGGGAGACGGTTCGAAACGCCTTCGGCCTTCGCTGCAGGAGCCTTGGCAGCCATTTTCCTTGGTGCCGCCTTCTCCGCGGCGGGCTTGGCCGGCGCCGGCGTTGTCGCAACAGGCCTGCTTGCCACGCTGACGGCACGGGCATCGACCTGCGCCGCTTTGGAGGCGCCTTTCGACACGGTTACGCGTTCACCTTGGCTATGGCCGACCGTGTCGCTCACCGGACCGGCTAGATACGACGACGATGTTCCCGGGCCATGCGCGGAGTCAGGACCGATGTCGAGCTGTTCGATGACGTCCTCGTCGCCGACTTCGGTGAGCACGGTCTCGACCTCCTCGTCGTCGACGCCGAGATAGGCGGCGATGACGCGCGGATCGGTGCGCACCGACTGCGGATTGCCGTCGGAGATCTTACGGCCATATTCCAGCACCACGACATGGTCGGAGATCTGCATGACCACCGACATGTCGTGCTCGATCAGGAGGATCGAGGTGCCTGTCGTGTGCTTGATCCCCATCAACAGTTCGTTGAGAGCCGCCGATTCCTTCGGGTTGAGACCGGCCGCCGGTTCGTCGAGGCACAGAAGCTCCGGGCCGGTGCACATGGCGCGCGCGATCTCGAGCCGCCGCTGCGCGCCGTAAGGCAGGTCGCCGGCCGGATCGTCGGCGCGATCGACGAGATCGGCCTTCTCCAGCCAGTGCTTGGCGAGCTCCACCGATTCGGCCGAGGCCTTTCGATAGCCGCTGAAGCCAAACAGCCCTAGGATCGTGTAGCCCGAAGCTTTCATCAGCTTGTTGTGCTGGGCGACCAGCAGGTTCTCCAGCAGCGTCATGCCTGAGAACAGGCGGATGTTCTGGAAGGTGCGCGCCACCTTGGCGCGCGCCGGGATCTCATGGTTGGGCAGCCGTTCCAGCAGGTAGCTGGAGCCATCGGCGCGGTTGAGCGTGATCATGCCTTCCGAAGGCTTGTAGAAGCCGGTGATGCAGTTGAACACGGTGGTCTTGCCGGCACCGTTGGGCCCGATCAGCGCCGTGATCTCGCCGCGCCGGGCTTCGAACGACAGGTCGCCGATGGCGACCAGGCCGCCGAACTTCATCGACAGGTGCTCGACCTGCAGAATGGCGTCTTTCATGCCCGGATTGGTCCTCTGAATTGCGCTTGCGTTCATCAGCCGTGTCCTTCCTTGGTGAAGGAGCTCGAGACAGCCCTTCGCTCCTTGAGGAAGGCGGTCGGCTCACGACTGCCCACGAAGCCGCGCGGCTTCCACAGCATGACGATGACCATGGCCATGCCGAACAGCAGCATGCGGTAGAGTTCCGGCGTGAAATCGGGCCCGAAAACCTGCTTGAGGAAGTCGAGTTCGCGCAGCGCCTCGGTGCCGCCGATCATGACCAATGCCGCGACGGCGATGCCGACCAGCGAGCCCATGCCGCCAAGCACGACGATGGCCAGGATGATGGCCGATTCCAGGAAGACGAAGGATTCCGGGCTGACGAAGCCTTGCCGGGCGGCGAAGAATGCGCCGGCGAAACCGCCGAACATGGCGCCGGTGGCAAAGGCGGTCAGCTTGGTCGTCGTCGTATTGATGCCGAGCGAACGGCAGGCGATCTCGTCCTCGCGCAAGGCTTCCCAGGCGCGGCCGACAGGCATGCGCCTCAGCCTGATGGTGACGAAGGCGGTGAGCATGCAAAGCGCCAGGATCAGGTAGTAGAGGAAGATCTTGTAGTAGGCACTCGAGGTCGCGAGGTGCAGGACCTTGGCGATATAGTTGGGGTCCGAGACATTGAAGGTCATCAGGCCGAAGAAGGTGACTTTCGGGATGCCGGAGATACCGGCCGATCCGTTGGTCACGTCGCGCCAGTTGATCAGCACCAGGCGGATGATCTCGCCGAAGGCAAGGGTGACGATCGCCAGATAGTCGCCGCGCAGGCGTAGCACCGGAAAGCCGAGCAGCACGCCCCAGAAGGCGGCCATGGCACCGGCCGCCGGAAGCAGTATCCAGAACGACAGGCCATAGGTCGTGCCAAGCAGCGCATAGGCGTAGGCGCCGACCGCATAGAAGGCGACGTAGCCGAGATCGAGCAGTCCGGCGAGGCCGACGACGATGTTGAGGCCCCAGGCCAGCATCACATAGATCAGGATCTGGATGCCGAAATTGTCGACCCATTTCAGCGAGCCCTGCAGCCCGGTGGCGATAGACCACGACATCAACGACAGCACGACGACGACAAGGATCGGATAGAGCACCAACGCGGCAATGCCGAGTTTAGTGAAGTTGGCGTGGATGAACCCACGGAAGTAATAGATCACGCAGGCCAGCACGTAAATGACCGCCAGCGCGCGCAGGAACTGCAGATAGCCTGCCGGTTCCGCTCCGACCCATCCGGCGAGCGAGCTGTTGAACACGAACAACAGCACCGCCGCGACGATTGCCGCTATGAACCAGGGCAGTTGGAAGAAGCGCGATGCGACGCTGGCTGGCAACAGGCCGGTGGCGACATTGGTGATTTTCTGGTTGGCCATGAAAGGCTGGCCATAGGCGACGTAGAGGAAACGGCCGACGGCCGTGGCGATGACCACGGCGGCCAGCAGGCCCCAGCGCTGCACCAAGACCAGTTCGTTGGAGATGTTCTGGTCGGTCTTGAGGCCGATGAACAGCACGAACAGGCCAAGCGCGATGGCGCCGGCATAGAAGCCCTCGCGCAGCGCGCGCTGCATGGGACTGGCGACGGTGTCGCGCTCAGGAGATACGGTCACGGCCATGGTCTCAGACCTTTTCGACTTCTGGCCGGCCCAATATGCCGGAAGGCAGGAAGATCAGCACGATCGCCAGGATCGAAAACGCCGCGACGTCCTTGTAGTCGATGGAGAAGTAAGCCGACCACATGCTTTCGATGAAGCCGATCAGCAAGCCGCCCAGCACGGCACCAGGCAATGAACCGATACCGCCAAGCACCGCCGCCGTGAATGCCTTCACACCCGGCGTAAAGCCGTCGGAGAAGGCGATGACGCCGTAGTACATCAGGAACAACGTGCCGGCGACGGCCGCGAGTGCTGCACCCATGATGAAGGTGATCGAGATGGTGCGGTCGACGTCGATGCCCAGCAGTGCCGCCATCTTGCGGTCCTGCTCGCAGGCGCGTTGCGCCCGGCCAAGCGAGGTCTTGTTGACCAGGTACCAGAACAGCGCCAGCAGCAAGGCCGTGACGATGACGATGATGATCTGCTTCAGCGACACGCTGACGCCGTTGATGTTGTAGACTTGGCTGACCATCGGCGGGATCGGCTTGTTGCGCGGCCCTTGCGTCACCTGGACGAAGTTCGACAGCGCGATCGACATCCCGATCGCGGTGATCAGCGGCGCCAGCCGGAACGAACCGCGCAGCGGCCGGTAGGCCACCTTCTCGATCGTCCAGTTGTAGAGGCTGGTGAGCAGCATCGCCACGACCATCATGATCAGCAGCGCGATGACCACGGGCACCGAATAAAACAGCGAAGTCAGGATCAGGAAAACGATCAGCGCCGCGAAGGCGCCCACCATGAAGATATCGCCATGGGCGAAATTGATCATGCCGATGATGCCGTAGACCATCGTGTAGCCGATCGCGATCAGCCCATAGATCGATCCCAGCGTCAGCCCATTGATAAGCTGCTGGACAAAGTACTGCATGTGTACATGGCTCCCCTGGAATGTCGCCCATGCAGACGCATTCCTTTTCGTATTTCCCCTAGTCGTAAAGTTTCGAGCCCGGATTGCAACGTGATTTTTCTGATCGCTCCGCGTGCTTCCACATCACGCCTTTCCGATCGCACGTTTTTTGCACCCGACCCCTGGACTATCGCGGACCCTATCATTGGCATAACGCAATGTCTTTGACGATTGAGGCGCATCATGCGCCGCGTTTCGAAGAAATCACCGTCAAAATTAGGTGATGAGAGGAATCCTTGCGTTCCTGACACGGTTCGCTTTTTCGTCACACTCATTTCCGTTGGGTCAGGATTCTCCTTACCTGACCACAAAACCGTGCGCGAACGGATCGCGGTCGTCGATGAAGATGGTGTTCAGTCCAGTCATCCTCGCCCAGCCGCCGATCGATGGGATGATCGCCGATTTACCAGCCACGGTGACCTCCTTTTCGACCTTGCCCTTGAACAGCGAACCGATGATCGATTCATGGACGAAGGCGTCGCCGGCCTTGAGCTTGCCCTTGGCATGGAGCTGCGCCATGCGCGCCGAGGTGCCCGTGCCGCAGGGGGAGCGGTCGATCGCCTTGTCGCCGTAGAAGACGGCATTGCGCGCATCCGCGCCCTCGACCGTCGGCTTCCCGGTCCACAGCATGTGCGACAGTCCGGCGATGCCGGGATTTTCCGGATGGACGAAGGTGTACTTCTCGTTGAGCCGCTGCCGCACCACCGGACTCCAGGCGATGAAGTCCCCGGCGGAATGATCGGCCATGTCACGGTAGTTCGCCTGCGGCTCGACAATGGCGTAGAAATTGCCGCCATAGGCGACATCGACTGATATCTCGCCGAGCCCCGGACATTCGACCGTCAGCCCTTCGGCATGGAGGAAGGACGGCACGTTGGTGATGCGCACCTCCTCGACATACTCGCCGACCTGTTTGTATTCGGCGATGACAAGGCCGGCCGGCGTGTCGAGCCTGAGCACGCCGGGCGTCTTCGGCTTGATCAAGCCGTGCTCGATGGCCATCGTCACCGTGCCGATGGTGCCGTGGCCGCACATGGGCAGGCAACCGGAGGTCTCGATGAACAGGATGGCGATGTCGCAATCCTCGCGCGTCGGTGGGTAGAGGATCGAGCCGGACATCACGTCATGGCCGCGCGGCTCGAACATCAGCCCGGTGCGGATCCAGTCATATTCGGCAAGAAAATGCGCGCGCCGCTCCATCATCGTCGAGCCCTGCAGCAGCGGGCCGCCGCCGGCGACCAGCCGCACCGGGTTGCCGCAGGTGTGGCCGTCGATGCAGAAGAAGGATTTCTTGGCCATGTCGCTCCTCGAAAATCAAAACCCGAAAAAATCAAAATCGTTGTGGGCTGAAGGGGGCCGGATCAACGGACGAAGTCTGCCCCAGAACGAATTCCAGGATCAACCGTCCGGTTGCCGCGGCCTGGGTCAGGCCGAGATGGCCGTGGCCGAAGGCATAGATAACCTGACGGCTTCGCGTCGCCCTGCCAATGACGGGTACCGAATCCGGCAGCGAGGGCCGGAACCCCATCCATTCGCGCCCGCCGGAGGGATCGAGCCCCGGCAGGAATTTCCGCGCCTTTTGCAGGAGCGCTTTCGACCTGTCGAAATTGGGCGGCCGATCGATGCCGCCGAGCTCCACGGCACCGCCGACACGCAGGCCGGTTTCGAGCGGGGTGATGACGAAGCCGTGGCCGGAGAAGATCAACTGCCGCTTCACGTCGAAGGCGCCCTTCGGCAAGGTCGTGTTGTAGCCGCGTTCGGTCTCCAGCGGAATGCGATCGCCGAGTTGTCGCGCCAGCAGGTGCGACCATGCGCCCGCGGCTATGACGAGTTGCCTGGCTTGCCTCGTCGAGCCGTCGGCCAGCGTCAACACAGCGCCTTCCTGGTCTGCGGCGACCCGCTCGACGCGGGCCATCTCGAAGCGGGCACCCCTGGACTGCGCGTAAGCCCACACCGCCTTGCCGAGCAGTTTTGGGTCGGCGACCGTCTTCCATCCCGGCACGAAGGTGCCCTTGACGAAACGCGGCGACAGCCCCGGCTGCAAGCCCGCCAGTGCCTCGCCCTCGACATGTCGGAAGCCGATGCCGAAACGCTCGCGCGCCGCCCAGCCCGACAGCGAGGCGCGGAATTCCGCCTCGCTTTCGTAGAGTTCGAGCGAGCCGTCCTCTCGCAGCATCGGCCGCGTTCCGGAACGATCGAGCAGATCCATCCATTCGGCCTCGGCAAGCTTCATCATGCCGGCCTGCGCCGTCAGGCTCGCCTCGTATTTCCCCGGCGCGCCAGCGCGCCAGAACCGGATCAACCAGGGCAGAAGCTTCGGCAGGTAGGCAGGCGGGATGCTGAGCGGGCCGAGTGGATCGGCGAGCCATTTCGGCAGCTGCCGGATCATGCCCTTGTGGGCCAGCGGCAGCACGTCGGAGAAGGCAAAGGCGGCGGCGTTGCCGGAGCTCGTCTCCTCGCAGATGCCGGTGCGGTCGAAAACCGTGACATCCAGCCCCGCCTCGGCCAGGAAGGCCGCCGCGCAAATGCCGATGATGCCGCCGCCGATGATGGCGATGTCTGCCCGAAGGGCGGATGAGGGGCTGTGCCCCTCGTTTGCCAATTTGGAATCATCCTGCACGTGGGCGCTGCCCCTCATCTGGCTGCCCGTCCTTCGCGGCAGCTGCGCTGCAGCTACGGAGGGTGAACCGCCGTCTTCTCCCCGTGAACGGGGAGAAGAAACTTCTCCTCAGAACTGCGGCAGCGTTGGCCGCACCGCGAGCGCGTCCTTGACGATCTTCTCGACCGCCTTGCGGCGCTCGCCCGACAGCGGCTGGCGCGGCATGCGCACGCGGTCATTGGTGTTGATGGCGAACACTTCGGCGAGCTTGATGTTCTGCACCAGATAGGTCGAGACGTCGAGATCGAGCAGCGGCCGGAACCAACGGTAGATGGCGAGCGCTTCCTCGCGGCGGCCCTGCTTCATCAACTGGTAGATGGCGACGGTCTCGCGCGGGAAAGCGGTGACCAGGCCGGCCACCCAGCCGATGGCGCCGACCGACAGCGCCTCGAAGGCGAGGTTGTCCACACCGGTGAACAGGTCGTAGCGGCTGCCCAGGCGATTGATGATCTCGGTCGAACGCCTGATATCGTCGGAGGACTCCTTGATGGCGACGAAGCGCTTGTCCGACGCCAGTTCCTCCATCTGGTCGACGCTGACGTCGACGCGATAGGCGAGCCTGTTGGAGTAGATCATCACCGGCAGGTCACCGGCTTCGGCGACGGCGCGGAGAGCCGCGACCGTCTCTTCCGCGTTGGTATGGTAGATCGGGCTCGGCACCACCATCAGGCCGTTGGCGCCTTCCTTGGCGGCACGCCTGGCGATGCTGGCCGCCTCGCGGGTGCCAGCCTCGTTGACCGTCAGCAGCACCGGCTTCTTGCCGGCGACCTTCTGCGCGGTCTTCAGCACCTCGATCTTCTCGTCCGGCGACAACATCGGCCCTTCGCCGAGCGAGCCGCAGACGATGATGCCGTCACAGCCCGCATCCATCTGCAGGCCGAAGCAGCGCTCCATCTCGGCATGATCGAGCCGGTCGTCGGCGGTGAACTTGGTCGTGACGGCGGGGAAAACTCCGGTCCACATGGCTATTTCTCCATCTGATATATCAGCGGTATATCTGTTAGGAAAGCCGCTGTCAATGCGGATTCCGTTATGATATATTCTAGATATATCAGGAGACCGCCTTTGATATCCATCGAAGCAAGCACCATGCCCGAGCCCGCGGCGGCCAGGGCCTACCGTGTCCTAGAACACATGATCGTCACGCTCGAACTGGCGCCGGCGAGCTTTGTCACCGAGGGCTCCCTGATCGATCGGCTGGCGCTTGGCCGCACGCCGGTGCGCGAGGCGATCCAGCGGCTGGCCTGGGAGGGACTGCTCGATGTCAGGCCACGTGCCGGCATCGCCATCGCACCGCTGCATCCCGGCGACTGGCTGCGCGTGCTCGACGCAAGGCGCGGCGTCGAGGTGGTGCTCGCACGATCGGCCGCCCGCTTCGTCACCCGCGAGGCCGCCGACCTGTTTCACGAGGCCGCACTTGCCATGCAGAAGGCGGTCATCTCGGGCAACGTGCTTGCCTTTATCCAGGCCGACAAGGCGCTCGACGACGCGCTGGCGCTGGCCGCCGACAACCCGTTCGCCGCGAGGCTGGCCGCCCCGTTGCAGACCCACAGCCGCCGCTTCTGGTTCCGCTACAAGGCCGACACCGGCCTGGCCGAATCCGCCGAGCACCATGTCGCGTTGATCCGGTCGATCCTGGACGGCGACGAGGAAGGCGCCGCCAAGGACGCCAAGAAGCTGATGGCGCTGCTGCGCGGCCATGCCGAGGTGGCTGCGACCCGATAGCTGCGAGAGCGAGAAGGCTAATAGCTCAGGCGCCCGGCAAGGCCGCCTTGATCGTTGGGCTGTCCCAGCCCTCGCCGACCGACAGGATGCAACTCTGGCCCTTCGTGTCGGAAGCCAGAACCGTCCAGTGCCGTGATCGGAAACGAACACTTCGAGGACCACATTGGGATTGATCAGGCCGCGCCCGGCTTCGCTTTCGTGGAAGTTCTCCCGAGCGCTTTCACGATATCGGCGCGTGCCGCGCCGGTTCCATCACATTAGCGTTTGCAAAAACAAAAGGCCTAAGTCGGGGACTTAGGCCTTGAGCAAAATCGCGTCTTCTCGTTCGGCTTTAGTTCATCGTCGGGATGACGAACTAGGCACCGTCCTTGATGCCAGCCCGCGCGCCCGCGGCCGAAGGCGAGGACGCGCAGACCAAGAAAACGTCCGGCTTAGTTCATCGTTGGGATGACGAACTCGGCACCGTCCTTAATGCCGGACGGCCAGCGCGACGTCACCGTCTTGGTCTTGGTGTAGAAGCGGAAGGCGTCCGGGCCATGCTGGTTGAGGTCGCCGAAGGAAGACGCTTTCCAACCGCCGAACGTGTAGTAGGCAATCGGCACCGGGATCGGCACGTTGACGCCGACCATGCCGACCTGGACCCTGGAAGCAAAGTCACGCGCGGCATCGCCGTCGCGGGTGAAGATGGCGACGCCATTGCCCATCTCGTGGTCGTTGGCGAGCTTGATCGCATCCTCGTAACGCGGCGCCCGCACCACAGAGAGCACCGGTCCGAAGATTTCTTCCTTGTAGATGCGCATGTCCGCTGTCACGTTGTCGAACAGGCAGCCGCCCATATAGTAGCCGTCCTCATAGCCCTGCATCTTGAAGCCGCGGCCGTCGACGACGAGCTTGGCGCCTTCCTTGACGCCGGTGTCGACGTAACCCTTGACCCGCTCCAGCGCCTGCGCCGTCACCAGCGGGCCGAAATCGGCGGTCGAATCCGTCGACGGACCGACCTTCAGGCTCTCGACGCGCGGGATCAGCTTTTCCATCAGCCGGTTGGCGGTATCGTTGCCGACCGGGACGGCGACCGAGATCGCCATGCAGCGCTCGCCAGCCGAACCGTAGCCGGCGCCGATCAGTGCGTCGACGGTCTGGTCCATGTCGGCGTCGGGCATGATGATCATGTGGTTCTTGGCGCCGCCGAAGCACTGCACGCGCTTGCCCGCCGCCGTGCCGCGCGAATAGATGTAATGGGCGATCGGCGTCGAGCCGACAAAGCCGACGGCCTTGATATCGGGATCGTCGAGGATGGCGTCGACCACTTCCTTGTCGCCGTTGACGACATTGAGGATGCCGGCGGGCAACCCTGCTTCGAGGAACAGTTCGGCGATGCGCATCGGCACGCCCGGATCACGCTCGGACGGCTTGAGGATGAAGGCGTTGCCGCAGGCGATGGCCGGTGCGATCTTCCACAGCGGGATCATGGCCGGAAAATTGAACGGCGTGATGCCGGCGACGACGCCGAGCGGCTGGCGCATCGAATAGACGTCGATGCCGGGGCCGGCGCCGTCGGTGAACTCGCCCTTCATCATGTGCGGCGCGCCGATGCAGACCTCGACCACTTCGAGGCCGCGCTGGATGTCGCCCTTGGCGTCGGCGATGGTCTTGCCATGTTCGCGCGCCAGGATGTCGGCCAGTTCGTCATAGTCGCGGGCGACCAGTTCGAGAAACTTCATCAGCACGCGCACGCGGCGCTGCGGGTTGGTGGCAGCCCATTTCGGCTGCGCCGCCTTGGCGTTCTCGACCGCCGCGCGCAGTTCCGCCTGCGAGGCCAGCGCCACCGTGCCGCGCACCGTGCCGTCCATCGGCTGCATCACGTCCTGCTTGCGGCCGCTGGTGCCGGCGACATGCTTGCCGCCGATGTAATGACCGTACTCGATCATGATTTCTCTCCCTGGGTTTGATGATGATGCATTGTCCGCCTTTGCGCGGGCGATGGCAACGCGAGGGAGATCGCAACCGTTGTGCGAAAAATAGACAGCGGCAGTTGATTGTGCATTAATTGCCGCAAATGACGCTTATCGTCGGGAGGGTAGATGAACTGGGATGACGTCCGCATCTTTCTCGCCGTGGCGCGTGCCGGCCAGATCCTGGGTGCGGCCAAACGCCTGGAGCTCAACCACGCCACCGTCTCGCGCCGCATCGCGGCCCTTGAAGAGGCGCTCAGGACAAAACTCTTCCGCCGGCTGACCACCGGCAGCGAACTGACGCCGGCCGGCGAGCGCTTCCTCGACATCGCCGAGCGCATGGAAGGCGACATGATCGCCGCGCGCTCGACCATATCGGGCGAGGGCGACGATGTTTCAGGAACCGTGCGCATCGGCGCGCCCGACGGCTTCGGCGTCGCCTTCCTGGCCAAGCGCCTGGGCGAGCTCACCGCCCTTCACCGCGAACTCACCATCCAGCTCGTGCCGGTGCCGCGCTCCTTCTCGCTGTCGCGGCGCGAGGCCGATATCGCGATCACCGTCGAGCGGCCGACCGAAGGGCGGCTGGTCGCGAGCAAGCTGGTCGACTATACCCTCGGGCTGTTCGCCGCGCGCGCCTATGCCGAAGCCAATGGCTTGCCCAAAACCGCCGCCGATCTTGGCCAGCACACTCTCATCGGTTATGTGCCGGACCTCATCGTCAGCCCCTCGCTCGATTATGCCGCCGAGTTCAGCGCCGACTGGCATACCAGCTTTGCCATATCCTCGGCGCTCGGCCAGGCCGAGGCCGTGCGTTCGGGCGCCGGCATCGGCATCCTGCACACCTTCGTCGCCCGCTCGATGCCGGAACTGGTGCCGGTCGACATCGTCGCGCCTATCCGCCGCGCCTACTGGCTGGTCTATCACGAATCGGTGAGGCCGCTGCGCCGCGTCCAGATCGTCGCCAGCTTCATCACCAAGGCGGTGGAGCGGGAACGGGGCCTGTTCCTGTGAACCCAAAAATCTGGAAGCACTGCGCGCAGGTCAGGGCGGGTCCAGGATGAACGAATTGACCACACGCTCTGCTTTGTCCGCGAGCGGCGTCCACATCTGCGCCACTTGCTCGGCACTTTGGCCCATCACGGAGCAGTTCACATAGCCGTAACTCGCGCCCCGAACCGAAAACGCGAATCTGGAATGGCCATGGATGGTCGTGTCCTGGCTGAGAACCGTGAACTTCGCGTCCGCAAGGCGCACAGGGTAGCCATCGGGGAACGTCGAGAGCCTGTCATTGCTGAAATCGGCCGTGTTGAATGAGGGCCCGAATGTCTTCTTCCAATTGTCCATCGACCAGCCTTCGATGTATTCGCGCGTACTGGATTGCGAGTTCGCTGCCGAACGATCGTAAATTGAGGCCGATACCATGCAGGTCAGATCGGCGGACACCACGCTCAGCTTTATCTCTTCATCGGAAGGCGATTGGATGGTCCAGTCCGAGGGAAAGGTCAGCGAGAACCCGTTCTTCTGATCATGAAAGGTCTTGTCTTCCGCATTGGCTGCAAAAGTACAGGACAGAGTTGCAAGAGTGGTAATCGCAAAGCTTAAACGTATCATCGGTGCTTTCGAATGCCTGGCCGGAATGTCCGTATGGGAGATGTCACCTTAGCATATCACGATCAGGCGACATCCGCCGCCTTTTCCTTGCCACAAAACCGGCCTGTGTGGCATCAGGCGTGCGGTCGTCAGCCATCGGCAGGGCCACCGGGTGGGAATCTTTCAGAAAGCTGGCGCGGATAGACATGCGAGCCCATCTTGCCATCCTGCCGCTGCTTCTCGTCTCCGCATGCGCCAATCCATGGACGAAAGTACCGGAAGCCGAATTGCCCAAGCCGATCCGCTACGCCATGGCCCGTCCCTCGCCTTTCGTCATCGGCAATTATTGCGGTCCCGGCACCCGCACCGGCGATCTGTCGGCCCGACCCGTCGATCGCCTCGACGCGGTCTGCCGAACCCATGACGCCTGCTACATCGCCCAACACGACCATTGCGCCTGTGACGGCGCCCTCGTCGCCTCGGCGCGGGCCATCCGCGACGACAAGACGGCATCCCGCAAGATGCGCGACGAGGCAGAATTACTGATCGCCACTTTTGCCATTCCGGTGTGCAAAGTCTTCCCACATGGTTTCATGCCGCCGCGCGACCCGGCGCAGCTGAGTGCCATGAAGGCCGGAGCCGCCGGGTGAACAGCCGCCCGTCGATCCTCCCCGCTTTGTTGGCGCTCGCGGTCCTCGCCGGCTGTGCCGGCGCGGGCCGCAATGGCTGCGCCCTCATGCCGGGACAGGAGGGCTGCGCGCGGCCCTCGCTGTCGGCCGGCACATCCGGCCCCCAGGTGGCGGCCGCGCAGTTTTTTGGGGATGCCGCTACCAGCGATTACGAGAAGCGGTTCCTGGCGCTGCTCGCCAACAACGAGCTCGGCGCCATGGACCGTGCCAACGGCACCGGTCCGTTCGGGCGCAACCGGCGCGATGTCCAGAACCGCGACTTCCAGGCAACATATTCGACGCTGCGGCAACTGGCCGGACCGGTTGCCAAGGCGCATCTGCCGCCGGCCAGTGAAGGCAGCGGCGACGGCCGGTTCGATGCCCGCTGGCGGGCGTCGCGGCAGACGCTCTACATCGACGCGGCGGCGCGGCCCTCGGCCCCCAAGACGTTCGATTTTTCCGGCCTGCAGGCACGCAGCACCGAGATCGTCGTGCGCCAGGCGGGCAGGCAGCCGGCCGACATCGAGGGCACCTGCGACGGCGCCTTGGCGATCCGTGCCGTCGGCGCCTCGCGCACCATTGCCGCTGGTGCGGCATTCCGCTTTCGCCTGTCCGGCGAGGATGACACGGTCAGCCTGTTCCCAAGCGACAGCCTGAACCGGTGCACGGCAAAGGTCCGCTCCAGCCTTGCACCCACGGGCGCGCCGCTCACCATCCGCCGCGAAGAGACCGCCGATCCGGCGCTCGCCGCCCTGGACAGCCGCTACCAGCGCTGCCCGGTTACCAGCGGTGCCGGCCTCGACGCGCTCGGGCGCGCCTTCTATGCCAGCCGCTGGCTGTCGCAGACCTGCGCGCTGCCGTTGGGAGAACCCAAACTGCTGCGCAAGTCGCGCGACGGCTTCAACGCCAAGGTCGAGGCGCTGATGGGCGCGCCATTGTCCGACGCAGCCATAGACAAGGGCGATCCGGAACTGCCGCTCGATTTCTCGCACGCGCCAAGGCTGAAGCTGATCTATCTGTCCTCGCTCGAATTCAAGGCCGACTTTACCGGGCGCATCATCGAGCGGCTGATCCGCCACCACGCCGCGCTCGGCACCAAGGTGCGCATCATGGTCACCGATGTGCTGGAGCGCGACAAGGACGACGCCATGCTGCACCGGCTGGCAGCGGAATTCCCCAATGTCGAGCTGCAGGAATATCGCTGGCGGGCGGACCATGGCGCGCCGATCGACGAGCAGATTTCACAATTGCACAAGGTCCTACACATCAAGATGCTGGCGACGCTGGCGCGGGATCCCGCGCGTTCGCGCGTCATCATCGGCGGCCGCAACATCCATGACGGTTTTCTGTTCCACCAACCGATCGACCTGTCGCGCTATCCGGAGCTCGAGCAATACGGCAAGACCGACGGTCTTTCGCTGAACTACTATTCGAACTGGAGCGACTTCGACATCGAGTTCGCCAACCAGGCGACGGTCGAGACGCTCGCCGCGCATCTGTCGACGATGTGGTTGCGCGATGCCGACACCAACCTGGCGCGCCCCTTCTCCATCCCGGTCCGCGCCGATGGCCGCCGCCCGTCAGGTACCGCCCGGCATTTCATTTCCGTGCCCTACGAGGACGGCCATGCGCTCGAAGCCTATTTCGTCGAGTTGGTCGACGCCGCCCAGCGCCATATCCAGATCGTCAACCCTTACCTCAATCTGACCCCGAGCCTCGCCCAGGCCTTTGACCGGGCCCTCGCCCGCGGCGTCAGGATCGACATTGTCGGCCGCATCGACCTCAAGGGCGATATCGGCGGCAAGTTCCTCACCGCGCTCAACAAGCTGTTCGTCGAGAAATATGGCGACCGCATCAACATTCGCGAATTCAAGGCGCCTGACGTGGTGCTGCATTCCAAGATCATGATGATCGACGAGAGGCTGGTCGCCATCTCGTCGGTCAACCTCAACAACCGCAGCTTCTTCCACGATTCGGAGAACGGCATGATAGTGCTCGACCCGGCCTTTTACGCCAAGATGAAGCCGGTCTATGACGACTACCTCGCCCATTCCAACCCGGTCGCCACCAATGTGACGATCCCATGGGCCTACCGGCTAATGTTCGACGAGGCTTGGGTCAGGCAGGCGTTCTGATCATTGCCCAAAGTCGGCGAGACGCGCGGATGACTATTTGAGATACCGCTCCTGCCCCAGGGCACGCACGTCGATGTCGGGCACCCGGTTGGAGATGATGTCGGACAACACCTTGGCCGAGCCGCAGGCCATGGTCCAGCCGAGCGTGCCATGGCCGGTGTTGAGATAGAGGTTGGACAGCTCGGTGCGGCCGATCAGCGGTGGTCCGTCCGGCGTCATCGGCCTCAGCCCGCACCAGAACGTCGCCTCGCGCATGGCGCCTGCGCCGGGAAAGAGATCGCCGACCGAGTGTTCGAGCGTGCGCCGCCGCGATTCGTGCAGCCTGAGATCGAAGCCGGAAATCTCGGCCGTGCCGCCGACGCGGATGCGGTCGCCGAGCCGGGTTATGGCGACCTTGTAGGTTTCGTCCATCACTGTCGACACGGGTGCGGCGGCGGCGTCCTTGATCGGCACGGTGATCGAATAACCCTTGACCGGATAGACCGGGATCGATCGCTTCATCCGGCGCATGAAACCCGCCGAATAGCTGCCCAGCGCCATGACATAGGCGTCCGCCGCCTTCCAGCCCGCGCTGGTGCTCAGATTGGCGACGCGATTGCGGCTGCGGATGACGCGCCAGATCGTCACGTCGTACTCGAACTTGACACCGCGCGCCACGCAGAGCTCGGTCAGCCTGTCGGTGAACATCTTGCAGTCGCCGGTCTCGTCATGCGGCAGCCTCAGGCCGCCGACGAATTTCTCACGTACCCCTGCCAGGCCCGGCTCGGCCGCGATGCAACCGTCCTTGTCGAGGACTTCATAAGGCACGCCATATTTCTTCAGCACCTCGACATCGCCACCAGTACCGTCGAGCTGCTTTTGCGTACGAAAGAGCTGCAGCGTGCCCTGGGTCCGCTCGTCATAGGCAATGCCCGTCGCTTCGCGCAGCGCCTTCAACGTGTCGCGGCTGTATTCGGCCAACGGCACCATGCGCGATTTGTTGATGGCGTAGCGCTCGGCCGTGCAGTTGCGCAGCATCTTGACCAGCCATGTCCACATATGCGGATCGAAGGCCGGCCGCACCACCAGCGGGCCGTGCTTCATCAGCAGCCACTTGATGGCCTTGAGCGGAATGCCGGGCCCTGCCCAGGGCGAGGCATAGCCGGGGGAAATCTCGCCGGCATTGGCGAAGCTGGTTTCCAGCGCCGGACCTTTCTGGCGGTCGATCACCGTCACCTCATGGCCGGCCTCGGCGAGATAATAGGCCGTGGTCACCCCGATGACGCCACTGCCCAGCACCATGATCTTCATCGTTCACTCCTTACGCCGTGTCCCTCGGCACGCCGTTGGACACGGCAGCATCCGCGATTTGCGCACGATCGCCGGCGAAAATCGATCCCGATCTTCGCCCTCATGCGCCATGGCTCTTCACGCCGCCGACGGACCGGGATCGTCATCTCCCTCTGTCTGCCGCATTCGGGCAGTCTCGCCAAGAGGCCGCATGGAAGCGCCGGTGCTATGGACGAGGGTCAGCCCGTGCGGCCGCGGTTTGCCTGCGGAAGCCCTTTCCCGGGCCGCCCGCCGCGCGGCTTCCGGCTGATAGAGCACCGCCTCGATCCGGACCTGCTCGCGCCTGCCCTCGGGGAACTCGATCGAGGCCGTCTGGCCTTGCGCCATGCCAAGCATGCACAGCCCGCGCCTGGTTGCCACCGACAGGCTGGAGCCGACCGGCCCGCGCATGTCGTTCTGCACCAGGGTGCGCGTCTCGGCCGCACCGGCATCGACGCAAAACACCACGCGGCTGTTCATCGTCACGATATCGGATCCGACGGACTCGGTCGGCACGGTACTGGCACTGGAAAGCTTCTCTTCGAGCATCGCCACCATCGGATCCGCGAATGCGCGTCGGCGCTCGAGCATCACGTCCAGGACGGCGAAATCCTTCATTGTCAGGCGGCAGCTCCTGTCTTTCATCACTGCCTCCATGATCGACGCTCGCCGCCGGCGGCCGTACCGACGGCTTCCACGGTCACCGACAATTTGCGTCCGCCACGACTGCTCCAGCACACCGCCTGTCCAGTGCTGGCGCCGATCAGCGCCGTTCCCATCGGCGTCAGCACCGAGATCCGGTTGTCGGCAATGTCGGCTTCGCCTGGATAGACCAGCACG
This sequence comes from Mesorhizobium sp. BH1-1-4, assembly GCF_020165665.1. Classification (NCBI taxonomy): domain Bacteria; kingdom Pseudomonadati; phylum Pseudomonadota; class Alphaproteobacteria; order Hyphomicrobiales; family Phyllobacteriaceae; genus Mesorhizobium; species Mesorhizobium sp. BH1-1-4. Next base: position 233,014 of record NZ_JAIUIN010000006.1, on the reverse strand, counting down.
ATGCGCTTGATGTCGCCGCCTTCGTCGCGGATCGTCACTGTCGAGCCCATTCGCACTACACCGGCGGGCATTGCCGCCGCTTTCACGATCACGGCCCGGTCCAGCTCCGAGAGCAGCTCCTCGGCCGTCTCGGGTGCGCGGTCCAGCACCGTCCTCGCCAAGCCGGTCAACCTGTCGTGGTCGGTGTCGCTGATCAGAATCTGGCTCGATGGACGCTGTCCTGTTGCATGTTGCATGGCAAAACCTCTTGGATCGGCGCATCGAACCGATGCGCGCTTGCCGCCGCGCTGACGGCGGCCTGATGAAAGCCGGCAGCCGACGGGAGCTGACGACTTGATGACGATGGTGGATGTATGGATGCCCCGGTACGGACGGACGCCGGAAGGCGGCCGCGCCGGGGCTACGATCCCGCGATCGGGCAGACCCTGAACAAGGTTCTGGTATAAGCGAGGTTGCTCATGCCCCAAACCTTGCCGACAGGCGCCCGCTTGTCAAGCGCGGCCAAACCGCTCAGCCGCCGAGATAGTGCCGGTGGAAGCGCGTTCCGAGGCTGGCCAGGATTTCGTAGCCGATCGTGCCGGCATGGCCGGCGGCGTCATCGACGCTTTGCGAGGGGCCGAGCAGTTCGACGAGATCCCCTTCGCCAAGCTTGCCGGGCGGGAGCGCCGATATGTCGAGAATGATCGAATCCATCGACACCCGCCCGAGGAAGGGCAGGCGCACTCCCTCGAACCAGGCGGCCGAGGCGGACCGGCGCAGCCAGCCATCCGCATAGCCGAACGAGATCGTCGCCAGGCTGAGCGGGCCATCCGCGTGATAGGTGTGGCCATAGCCGATGCCGGTGCCTTTTTCGACATCGCGCGTCTGCGCCACCTTCGCCTGCAGCCGCACGACAGGCAGCATCGGGTTGGGTTCGGCGGGCGTCGGATTGATGCCGTAGAGCGCGGCGCCGGGACGGGCGAGATCATAATGGTAAGACTGCCCGAGAAAGATGCCGGAGGAATTGGCGAGCGAGGCGGGCGCCTCGGGCAGCAGGGCGCGCAGCCGCTCGAAAGCCAACCGCTGCTGTTCGTTGGCCGGATGGCGCGGCTCGTCCGCGCAGGCCAGGTGGCTCATCACGTATCTGACGCCGATACCGTCGAACGCGGCGGCATCGCCGGCGACCGCGTCTATTTCGGCCGGCGCCATGCCAAGCCGGGACATGCCGCTGTCGACCTGGATGGCGGCCGGAAGTGTTCTGCCGACGCGGCGGGCCGCGGCGCGCCAGGCTTCGAGTTGCGCGCCGCTGTTGATCACCGCGCACAGGCCAGCCGCCACCGCCTCAGGCTCGGAACCGGGCGGCAGCCCGTTCAGCACGTAGATTTCGGGTCCGGCCCCGATCGCCTTGCGCAAGGCGATGCCTTCGGCCAGCAGCGCGACGAAGAAGATGCCGCAGCCTTCCTCCGCCAGCGCCGATGCCACCTGGCGTGCGCCGAGGCCGTAGCCGTCGGCCTTGACCACGCCGGCACAACGCGCGCCGCCCAGCAATGCCTTGAGCCGCCGGTAATTTTCGCGAATCGCACCGAGATCGATGGTGAGAATGGCCCCCGCGGCCTCCTGGCTTACGGCGGCGACGTCATCGGGCAGAGACTTTTTGGGGGCGTCGTTCATGGCGACCCTGCTTGCAGCGGATAAACATCAATAGAGCCGCCCGGCCGGCGCGGCAACCATCCGGCGATATGGCACCAGATGCCGGAACGCCGCCACCACGTCCTCATAGACCTTGCGCTTGAACGGCACGATAAGCTCCGGAAGATCCTGCATCGGCCGCCATGACCATTTGTCGAATTCAGCGGTGTGGCCGCCCGGCGGCGGGTTGATCTGGATCTCGCTGGTGTCGCCGTTGAAGCGGAAGGCGAACCATTTCTGCGTCTGGCCGCGATACCGCCCCTTGAAGGCAATGCCGACGAGATGGTCCGGCAGGTCGTAATTGATCCAGTCCGGCGCTTCGGCGAGCAGCGAGACGCTGCGCATGCCGGTCTCCTCGTAGAGCTCCCGCTCCGCCGCCTGCAGCGGCTCCTCGCCCTTGTCGATGCCGCCTTGCGGCATCTGCCAGAGCTGTGTCGTGCCTGAAAATTCGCTGTCGGGTTCGGCAATGCGGTGCCCGACCCAGACGAGGCCTTGCGCATTGAGGATCATCAACCCGACACAGGGGCGATAGGGCAGTGTTTCGCGGTCGACCTTGCCAGTCCTTGCCATCATTCAATCTTCCGAGCCGTTTTCCGATGGCTATCTTTTTTGCGGATCGATGGCCACAGCCGAAATCGGCACGATCTCGATGCCGCGTTTCTTGGCCTCGCCCACCCATGACGACACCGTGTCGACTGTCAGGTCGAAAGCCGAGCCGATACCAACGGCGCTGCCCTTGGCCCGCGCTGTCGCTTCGAGACTGTCCAGTTTCTTGAGGATGGCGCCACGATCCTGCACCGCATCGATCGCCGTGTCGCCGGCGACGAAAGGCACGCCATCCCTGAGCGCCATGTCGGGCGCCAGGCTGCGCGCCGACGAGCCGTCGTCGATATAGGCGAGGCCCCTTTTGCCGAGTTCGGCCATGAACGGTTCCATCGCCGCCGCGTCGGCGGAAAACCGCGCCCCCATATAGTTCATGATCCCGGTATAGTTCGTCGTCCGCGACAGCGCCCAGTGCAGGTTTTTCAGATTCTCGTCGGGGGTCGCCGCAACTGTCAGCGTGTTGCGGCCAGGATTGACGTTCGGGTAATCGAACGGCTCGAGCGGCACCTGCATGACGACCTCGTGGCCGCTCTGCCGCGCGGCCTGCATCCAGCGGCCGATGCTGTTGCCCTGTGGCGCGAAGGCGAGCGTCACTTCCGCCGGCAGCTTGGCGATGGCAGCCTGGGTGCCCGTCTGCGAAACCGCGAGCCCGCCGATGACGATCGCCACGCGCGCCCCACGCGAGCCCGACCACGGCCGCGCATAGACGTCGAAAGGCCGCCTTCCGTCGGCGGAGCGCGTCGGCAAGGGTCCGGTTTCACTGGTTTCGATCAGCGCCTTGTCGGGAATATGCGCGATCTTGAGATTCTGGCCGACGGTCGATGGATCGCGAATGACGATTGCCGCCTTGGGCGGGCCATCGCCCTCTTCCGTCTGCACATGAATGATCTTCGGACCGCCGCTCTTCGTCGACAAGTCCTTCGTCTCCGCCTTTGGCGTCGCCGCCGGAGCCAGGGCGGGAGGCGACGTGGCGGGCTCGGCCGAAGCGGTCACTTTCGGCGTCGAAACGGCGACTTCCTGCGGTTTTCGAAACGGCTTTTCCCTGAGCGCGATCGCGGCGGAGACGCCGACCACCGCCAGCACGACCGCGCTCGCCGCGATCACGCCGACGCTGACCTTGCCGGAGGCGCGCGGCGCCCGGACGCTCTGTCCAAGCGGGCGTTCGATGTCCTTGCCGATATCAGCCAAGCCCTGTCCCCGGTGCGCACGGTTCCGAAGGCGACCGCCTTCGGCAAGACATGCACGAATTCATCAATCCTGGCGCGGCGCCGTATCTGGAGGCCTGGTCCTGGCCTCCGAATCAAACTGCCGGAACCTTTCGGTCCCGGCAGCATCGCATTGCTTCGTTCAACCGGCCAGACCGGTTGCGGCCTTACTGGTTGAGCACGGCCTTTTCCGGATTGGGCGGGAAGGAGGGATCGGTCTTCTGGCCGCGCAGCAGCTGCTCGGCATAGATGAGCTGCAGGTCGTCCTTCGGATCCGGCGGCACATAAGCGGCCGAACCGGAACCGGTCGAGCTCTCGTCGGCGCCCTTGATATGGCCCTTGAGATCGGATTCGCCGCGGGTCAGGTCCCTGCCCTGCAGTTCCGGCGGCAGCGGCTGATCGACCTTGATGTCGGGCGTGATGCCCTTGCCCTGGATCGACTTGCCCGACGGCGTGTAATAGAGCGCCGTCGTCAGCCTGAGCGCGCCATTTTCGCCGAGCGGAATGATGGTCTGCACCGAACCCTTGCCGAAGGACTGCGTGCCGACCACCGTGACACGGCGCAGGTCCTGCAGCGCGCCGGCGACGATTTCCGAAGCGCTGGCCGAGCCGCCATTGACGAGCACGATCATCGGCTTGCCGTTGATGTCGTCGGTCTGCTTGGGCTTGGCGTCGAAGCGGGTGACGTCCTTCGGATCGCGGCCGCGCGTCGAGACGATCTCGCCGCGCTTGAGGAAGGCATCCGAGACGCTCACCGCCTGGTCCAGCAGGCCGCCCGGGTTGAGGCGCAGGTCGAGCACATAGCCCTTCAGCTTGTCGTCCGGCACCTGCTTCTTGATGGTGTCGATGGCGTTCTCGAGATCGTCATAGGTCTTTTCGGTGAAGGAGGTGATCTTCATGTAGCCGATATCGTTCTCGACCCGGAACTTGACCGCCTTGACCTTGATGATGTCGCGCACGACGGTCAGTTCGATCGGCTTGTCGGCGCCCTGGCGCAGGATGGTCAGCTTGATCGGCGTGTTGACCAGGCCGCGCATCTTGTCGACCGCGTCGTTGAGCGTCAGGCCGCGAACCTCCTCGCCGTCGATCTTGGCGATATAGTCGCCGGCCAGCACGCCAGCCTTGGCGGCCGGCGTGTCGTCGATCGGCGTGATCACCTTGACCAGGTCGTTCTCCATGGTGACCTCGATGCCGAGGCCGCCGAACTCGCCCTTGGTCTGCACGCGCATGTCCTGCGCCTGCTCGGCGTTCATGTAGGAGGAATGCGGGTCGAGCGAGGAAAGCATGCCGTTGATGGCGTTCTCGACCAGCGACTTGTCGTCGGGCGGGGTCACGTACTGCGCCCGCACCCGCTCGAAGATGTCGCCGAAGATCGCCAGTTGCTTGTAGGTCTCCGATCCCGCAGCGTTCGCCGCCGAGCCGGGAGCGCCATAGACAAGGCTCATGGCGGACGCGCCCATCAGCGCACCGGCAAACAGAAGCGACAGTTTCCGCATCATTTCACGTCCTTCCAGAAAAACGGTCCGCCCACCATGGGGCCGGATCGACGGGTTTTCCATCCTTGCGGAACTCGACATAGAGTTCCGGCGTGGCATTTCCATTCTTCGAAACCGAGGTGCTTGCCACCCGGGCTTCTCCCATCGCGCCGACCGGCTCTCCTGCGAGCACCGACTGGCCAGTCACGACGCTGATTCTGCTCATCCCAGCCAAGACGACATGATAACCGTCGCCGGCATTGAGGATCAAGAGTTGACCATAGGAGCGAAACGGCCCCGCATAAAGCACATTCCCATCCGCCGGCGCGGTGACGATGGCTCCCGATTGTGTCGCAACCATGTCCCCAAGCATCAAGGCGCCGTTACCGTCGTCGGCGCCAAACCGGCGTTTGATGCGGCCTGTGACCGGCAGGGCGATCTGTCCCTGCAGCGCCGAGAAAGGTGCTGCCGCGGTCAATCTGTTGCCCTCGGGAACCTGTAGCGACGCCGTCTGGTCGCCACTCGGCGCCGTGCCATCGGACTCGGCGCTACCCGCCTGACCGGCAGCGGCCGCCTTGGCGGCATCGGCGGCCTTGCGGGTCTTGTCGGCTTGCGCTTCGAGCGAGGCGATGAGGTCCTTCAGGCTGCTGGCCTTGGCCGCCAATTGCTCGGAACGCTGCTGCTCGGCCGCCATTTGCGCCTTCGTGTCGGCCTCGAGCTTCTGCTTGGCTTCGAGCAGCATGCCGAGCCGTTTCTTCTCCGCCGCCTGCTCGCCGACCGCCGCCGTCAGTCGCGCCCGTTCGGCTTCGATCGAGGCCGTCACCCGGGTCTGTTCCTTGAGGTCGGTCAGCAGCGCGTCGGTCTGCTGGCGCAGTTCCGGCACCACGGCGCCGAGCAGGATGGCGCTGCGCACCGACGACAGCGCGTCCTCCGGCTTGACCAGGATCGCCGGCGGCGGGTTGAGTCCCATGCGCTGCAGGGCGCCCAGCACTTCGGCCAGCACGTCGCGCCGCGCCATCAGCGAAGCGCGGATCTTCTGCTGCTGGCCCTTCAGCCCTTCCAGCTTGGCGCCGATGTCCTCGATGTCCTGGCCAAGCTTCTGCTCGGTCATCGCCGACTGGATCAGGGCGGCGGTGATCGAGGCATGGTCCTTCTTGACGGCGGCGATGTCGGCGGCGAGCTGTGCCAGCCTTTCAGACGACAGCGTGATTTCCTTGGAAACCTGCTCGTATTCGGCGCGGCTCTGGTCCGGATCGGGCGCCATGTCGAGGGTGTTTTCGGCCCGCGCCGCATGAAACGACAGGACGATCGCAGCCGCGATACCGCAGCGCGCGCGCCATGAGCCCCCTATCAATGAGCCCCTCGTCGATTTCCAGCCATCAGCCATGCACGGTGGACTCTATCCGCGGCTTCGTTAACGAATCATCAACCATGTTAACGCGCGTCGCCCCAACCGCGCGAATAACGACATGCAAAGGAAAACCAACCCACGGTAATCTTGCGCGGCATTGGGGCTAAATTCTGCGCGACCAGGCCGCTTTCACGACCTGTGGTAGGGATGGCCGGACAGGATCGTCGCGACCCTGTAGAGCTGCTCCCCCAGCATGACGCGCACCAGTTGATGCGGCCAGGTGAGCGCCCCGAACGACATCACCAGCTCCGCCTGGTCACGCAGCGATGGATCATGGCCGTCGGCGCCGCCTATGGCGAGCACCAGCGCTTTGCGTCCGCCATCGCGCAACTGGCCGATACGGCCGGCGAAATCCGCTGAGGACAGGCTCTTGCCGCGCTCGTCGAGCAGGATGAGGGCCGTGCCTGGCTGCAACTGAGCCTGCAGCCGCGAGCCTTCGTCGCGCTGGCGCTCGCTGGCGCTCTGCGCGCGGCCCTCGGCGATCTCGGTGATCCCGGCGAATTCAAGGCCCACGCCGGGTCCGCTCTTGGCGAAGCGCTCGAAATAGCGGTCGGCCAACTCCCGCTCGGGGCCGGCTTTCATTCGGCCCACGGCATGAACTGAAATCTTCATCCCGCCTCTATAAGCCGTTCGTGCCTGTCACCCAAAGGTGAAATCTGATTTGGGCGACGACCCGGGCGGCTTAGTGGAGGGTCTCTTCCTCGAGATCCGGCGCCTGCCACATCTTTTCGAGATTGTAGAATTCGCGGACTTCGGGGCGGAAGACGTGGACGATGATATCGCCAGAATCGATCAGGACCCAGTCGGCGCCGGACAATCCCTCGACGCGCGCTGTGCCGAGGCCGGCATCCTTGAGCGCCTTGAGGAGATGATCGGCGACAGCCGCGACATGACGGTGCGATCGGCCCGACGCGACGACCATGTAGTCGCCGAGGCTCGATTTCCCCTGAATGTCGATTGAGACAATATTTTCGGCCTTGGAGTCTTCCAGACTGACAAGGACTGTCTTGATGGCGCGGGACACGGCGTCGTCTACGCTGATCCTGGCCGGCGAAGGCACGATATCGGCCCTCTTCCGCAGTGGTGTTCTCAGTGTATTTCCTTTCGCAGCAAGAACAACCAAATCACCCCTAAAAGCGGGTGACACCCCTTAGATAGGCAGAGTTCCGTTGCAGTTTCAAGACGGAGCCCCTACTCACGCGAACTCGCCGACTGGGACATTGTTCCACGCGACACGCAAAAATATCGGAACCCAGGCGTGCTGGAGGGGTTGTCGGCTGACCGACCAACCGGAATCCCGCCATGCCGATCGACCCGCAAAACACCCTTCTCACCGTCCAGGCCGGCCTCGCGCAGCTCAGTACGCTGATCGTCTCCTATTCCTTCTCCGCCATCGGTGCCGTCATCCTCCTGGTGGTCGGCTATATCGTCGCCAACCTTGCCGAGCGCTCGATCTCGGCTGGCCTCGGCCACATCCACGGCTTCGACGCGACGCTGCGGCATTTCTTTTCCAAGATCGTTCGCTATGCGATCCTGATCCTTGTCGTCATCATGGTGCTCGGCCAGTTCGGCGTGCAGACCGCATCGATCATCGCCGCGATCGGCGCCATCGGCCTCGCCATCGGTCTGGCGCTGCAGGGCACATTGCAGAACATCGCGGCCGGCATCATGCTTCTGGCGCTGCGGCCGTTCCGCATCGGTGAGTCCGTCGAGGTCGGCTCCATATCAGGTTCGATCGAGGAAATCGGCCTCTTCGCCACCAGGCTCAGGACCGCCGACGGCGTTTACATACTGGCGCCCAATTCGACGCTGTGGAACCAGCCGGTGCGCAATTTCACCCGCAACGGCGTGCGCCGCACCGACATCACGCTGAGCATCGGCTCCTGGAACGACATAGACCGGGCGCAGAAGACATTGCTTGCCATTGCCGGCGCCGAGAAGCGCATCCGCCGCGAACCGGCGCCGATCGCCTTCGTGGCCGGGCTCGGCGACACCACCGTTTCGCTCACCTTGCGCTACTGGACGGCGGCGGCGGACTATTTCGCCACCCAGATCGACATGACGAAACGCGCCAAGCAGGCCTTCGACAGCGAAGGGATTTCGATCCCGCTGCCGCCTCCGCAAGCGGCGCCGCCCGAGGCGCGCAAGCAATAATCAGTCGCCCCTGCGGCGGACCTCTTCGTCCGGCGCGAAAGCGAGTTCCACCGGCAAGGGTGCCTGCGCCGACATCGGCGCGAAACTGCCCGTGGCGGCCGCCGGAACAGGACGCACCGCGATCACGCGCCACAGCACGAACAGGCAGAATACCGAAGCGATGACGATGCCGACATAGATGAAGGTCGCCGTGCCGAAGACGGCGGATAGCGCCGTGACGATGCCCGGCACCACGAAGCCGGCCAGCGACCAGGCAAACAGCATTGAGCTCGACAGAGCGAGCAGTTCGTCCTTCCTGGCGCGGTCGGCGGCATGCGCGCTGGACAGCGCGTAAATCGATTCCGCCGCCCCGTCCCAGATCAGGTAGATCACCACCAGCGCCATCAGCGCGCCGCCGTCGAAGGTGATGGCGAGCAAGCTGGCGACGACCGCCAATGCCGCCGCACCCGCAAGCACGTAACGCCGGTCGGTGCGGTCGGAGAGCCAGCCGAGCGGTATCTGCAGGATCAGCGTGCCGACCGGCATGGCCGACAGCAGCAGCGCGACATCGCCTTGGCTGTAGCCCTTGGCCGTGGCGTGGATGGGCGCGAAGCCGGAAATGATCATCGACAGCCCGCCGACCGCCAGCATGCCGGCGACGCCGACCGGCGAAATCCGCCAGGCCTGGCGCAGCGCCACCGAAGCCGCCTGCGGCGCCGGCGGCTGTGCAAGGCGCGTCATGCCGACGGGCAGGATCGACAGGGCGGTAAAGGTGATGCCGATCAGCGACGCGGCGGCCGTGTGGATGTCGATGACGGCCAGCGTCGCATAGCCCACACCCAGGCCCGCGATGTAGGCGACATAGAACACCGCCATCACCCGGCCGCGTATGGCGTTCGGCAGCGCATCGTTGAGCCAGCTCTGCGCGACGATGAACAGGCCGCATATGGCAAAGCCGTAAAGCGCGCGCGCTGCGATCCACAGCAGCGGGTGCGGACCGGCGCCGATGGCGGCATTGGACAGCGCGATCAGCGCCGACAGCACCATGAAGGCGCGCGCGTGGCCGACCCTGCGCACCAGCGGCCCGGTCAGAATGCAGCCGGCAAGGCCGCCGGCCGACAGCCCGGTGACGATCAGCCCGGCCCAGGTCGGATCGAAGCCCTCGACGCCAAGCCGGACGGGGATGTAGGCGAACATCAGCCCGTTGCCGATGGCAATCAGCGCCATCGACACGATGACGCTGGCAATGGCGATCAGCGGCGCGGGAGCACTGCCCTGTTCCGGATCGACTGCGGGTTGGGTCTTGGTTTGAGTTGCCATGTCCGCGAGCATCGCTGATTGGCGGGGCGAACACCGATGTAAAAACGACATGTCGCGCGCCCGAAATACTGGCTCCTCCTGCCGCGAAGAGCCCTTATTCCCTCGCCATCTTGCGGATCGCGCTCGACGACAGGGACGAACGTGGACCGTGAATGAAGGTCCAGGCCGGCGCCTTCATACGGGCGAGAAGCGGCGCGTCGCCCTCGTCGATGCGGGCATAGTCGAAGGTCTTGGCGACGACCGACGACAGGAAGGACAGCGTGGCGCCCGGACGATCGATGACCGCGATCGGAAAGGTAAGCACGATCTCGCGCCAGCGCTGCCAGCGATGGAAGTCCCGCAAACTATCCGCGCCCATGATCCAGACGAACTCGACGCCGGGATTGCGCGCCTTGACCAGAGCCAGCGTGTCGGCGGTGTAGCGCACATGATGCGCCGCCTCGAAGGCGGTGACCTTGATCTTCGGGTTCTTGGCGATCTTCTCGGAAAGCATGATGCGCTCGGCGAGCGGCGCCAGCTCGCGCGTGCTCTTCAGGGGATTGCCCGGCGTCACCATCCACCACAGCTGGTCGAGCGCCAGGCGCCTGAGCGCGATCTCGGCGACCAGCGCGTGACCGGCATGCGGTGGGTTGAACGAACCGCCGAACAGGCCGACCGCCAGCCCCTTCTCGGCATGCGGCATCTTCAGATAGCTGGAGGGCACCGCCGGTTCGGAAGAAGCCAGCATCGCTTCAGGCTCTGGCGGCGAAAAGCGTCAAGGCCTCACCTGTCCCGACCCGCGCACACGGTATTTGAACGAGGTCAGTTGCTCGACGCCGACCGGCCCGCGTGCATGCATCTTGCCGGTGGCGATGCCGATTTCGGCGCCCATGCCGAACTCGCCGCCATCGGCGAACTGCGTCGAGGCATTGTGCAGCAGGATCGCCGAATCGATCTCGTTGAAGAATCTTTCGACGGCCTTCGGATCCTCCGCGATGATCGCCTCGGTGTGATGCGAGGAGAAGGTTTCGATGTGCTCGATCGCGCCACTGATGCCGTCGACCAGCTTCACCGCGATGATGGCGTCGAGATATTCCGTCACCCAGTCGGCATCATCAGCCGGTTTGGCGTCGAAGAACAGCTTCAGTACCTCGGCATCGGCATGGATTTCACAGCCGGCGGCGCGCAAGGCATCGAGGATCGGCACCAGATGGCTTGATGCCACGGCGCGGTCGACCAGCAGCGTTTCGGCCGCGCCGCAGACGCCGGTGCGCCGCATCTTGGCGTTGACAGCGATCCTGACCGCCATGTCGAGGTCGGCGGATCGGTCGATGTAGAGGTGGCAGATGCCTTCGAGGTGGGCGAAGACCGGCACGCGCGCCTCGCTCTGCACCCGCCCGACGAGGCTTTTGCCGCCACGCGGAATGATCACGTCGAGATTGCCGCCGAGCCCCTTGAGCATTTCGCCGACCGCGGCGCGGTCGGTGGTCGGCACCAGCTGGATGGCATCCTCGGGCAGACCGGCCGCCTTCAGCCCCTCGACCAGGCAGGCATGGATAGCGGCGGACGAATTGAGCGAATCCGAGCCGCCGCGCAGGATCACCGGATTGCCGGCCTTGAGGCAGAGCGCGCCGGCATCCGCCGTCACATTGGGGCGACTCTCATAGATGACGCCGACAACGCCGAGCGGCGTACGCACGCGCTCGATCTGCAGGCCGTTCGGCCGCTGCCACGCGGCGGTCACGTCGCCGACCGGATCCTTGAGTTCGGCGATCTCGCGAATGCCGTCCGCCATGGCACGAATGCGCGCCGGATCGAGCTTCAGCCGGTCCATGAAGGAGCCGGACAAGCCGGATTCGTGGCCATTCGAGACATCGATGGCGTTGGCGTCGAGAATCTCCTGCTCACGTGAAATGATCGCGTCGGCCATGGCAACGAGCGCGGCATTCTTGGCGGCGGTGGTGGCGATGGCCAGCGGTCGAGCGGCAGCGCGGGCCTTGCGACCTGCCCGTGCCATCAAACTGACTACATCTTCGCCTTGGTGTTTGTTCAACATCTGACCGCTCCGGTGAAGCTTGGTGGATTTACACGCGGCTGGCCCTCGCGGCAATGGCTGCGAATTTGGGAGGCAGCATGAAGAGCGCCGTAGTCCTCTTTACATTGGCCACTATGCTGGCGCCCACCGGCCTCCGCGCCGCCGATTACTGTGATGACAAGATCGAACCCGGCGAGAGCCCGGACGGCAAGGCTATGGTTATGTACAGCTTGATGGTGCAACTGGCTTTTGCTGAACGCTATTGCGGCGCGCCGGCGACACCGCCCTCTCGGATCGCGGTGGTTGTCGAGGAGTTTCATGGATGCGGGCCGCGCGCCCGGCTTGAGGCGGAAATAGAAAGAGGACGAAGGACGGTACAACTGCAAAAATAACGACAACCGACGAGCTTATTCGCGATGTCGTCGCCGGCGACGACAACATTTCTCAAATCGAGGTCGACCGACGAGCCAAGGCGGGCATCGAAGCCGAGATGGGAGGCTGCAGCGAGTTGCTGAAAACTCAACGCGACGTTGAGGAAAGGTACCGCAATCCGCCCAAATGGCCGCCCAGCCCTGACAAGTAACGCGTCTGGAGCCTTGCCTCAGCCGGCCGCGCCGCTCACCACAAGATCGTCGCGGTGGATCATCGCCGAGCGCGCCTCGTAACCGAGCACCGTCTCGATCTCGGTCGTCTTCAGGCCTGCGATCCTGACGGCATCAGCGGCATCATAGGCAACCAGCCCGCGCGCGATCTCGCGGCCCTCGGGCGACAGGATCGCCACCGTGTCACCGCGCGAGAAATTGCCGCTGACCAGTTTGACGCCGGCCGGCAGCAGCGATTTGCCCGACAAGAGCGCGCCGATGGCGCCGACATCGACGGTCAGCCGCCCGGCCGGTTCGAGCTGGCCGGCGATCCAGGTCTTGTAGCCCTTTACCGGATTGGCGCTGGGCTTGAAGAACGTCGCGCGCTCGCCGCGCTCGATCGCCATCAGCGGCGACAGCCTAGTGCCCGACGTGATGATCATAGCGGTGCCCGCTGCATTGGCGATCTTGCCGGCATCGAGTTTTGTCCGCATCCCGCCGCGCGACAGCTCGGAAGCGGCCGCACCCGCCATCGCCTCGATGTCAGGCGTGATGCGGTCGACCACCGGAATGAACTTGGCCTGCGGATCGCGCGCCGGCGGCGCGGTGTAGAGCCCGTCAATGTCGGACAGCAGCACCAGCAGATCGGCGCCCATCATCGTCGCCACCCGCGCGGCCAGCCGGTCGTTGTCGCCATAGCGGATTTCGGAGGTCGCTACCGTGTCGTTCTCGTTGATGACCGGCACGGCCTTCATCTTGAGCAGCGTCGAGATCGTCGCGCGCGCGTTGAGGTAGCGGCGCCGCTCCTCGGTGTCGCCGAGCGTCAAAAGGATCTGGCCCGACTTCAGGGCACCTTTGCCGAGTGCGTCCGACCAGGCGCCGGCCAGCGCAATCTGGCCGACGGCGGCCGCAGCCTGGCTTTCCTCGAGCTTCAACGCCCTCTTGCCGAGGCCAAGAATGGTCCGGCCAAGCGCGATGGCGCCCGACGACACGACGAGGATCTCGGCACCGCCATTGGCGAGCACGGCGATATCGTCGGCGAGCGAGGCCAGCCAGTCGCGCTTCAGGCCGCTCGTGCGGTCGACGAGCAGCGCCGAGCCGATCTTGACTGTGATGCGCCGGTATTTCCTGAGCGACTGCATGGCCTACTTTTCCCAGCGCGTCTCGACCGGGGTGGCAATTTGCGCGCGGGCTTCGGCGATCACCGCCATAAGCGCGCGCTGCACCGCCTCGACGCCCTCGCCGGTGACGGCCGACAGCAGCATCGGCGCACGCCCGGCGGCGCGTTTGAGCGAAGCGACCTTCTTCTTGCGTGCGTCGGCGTCGAGCGTATCGACCTGGGAAAGCGCCAGGATCTCGGCCTTGTCGGTCAGGCCGTGGCCATAGGCTTCGAGTTCGCCGCGCACGGTCTTGTAGGCCTTGCCGGGATTTTCCTCCTGCGCCGAAACCAGATGCAGCAGCACACGCGTGCGCTCGACATGGCCGAGGAAGCGGTCGCCGATGCCGACGCCTTCATGCGCGCCTTCGATAAGGCCGGGAATGTCGGCGATGACGAACTCGCGCGCATCGATGCGCGCGACTCCCAAGCCTGGATGCAGCGTGGTGAAGGGATAGTCGGCGATCTTCGGCTTGGCGGCGGTGACGGCGGCGAGAAAGGTCGATTTGCCGGCATTGGGCAGCCCGACCAGCCCGGCATCGGCGATCAGCTTCAGCCTGAGCCAGATGTTGAGCTCCTCGCCGGGTTGACCCGGATTGGCGCGGCGCGGCGCCTGGTTGGTCGAGGTCTTGAAATGCTGGTTGCCGAAGCCGCCATTGCCGCCCTTGGCCAGCAGAAACCGCTGGCCGACCACGGTCATGTCGCAGATCATCGTTTCATTGTCTTCCTCGAAGACCTGCGTTCCGGCCGGCACTTTCAGCGTGACATCGGCGCCCTTGGCGCCGGTCATGTTGCGGCCCATGCCATGGACGCCGGTCTTGGCCTTGAAATGCTGCTGGTAGCGATAGTCGATCAGCGTGTTCAGCCCGTTGACCGCTTCCAGCCAGACATCGCCGCCACGGCCGCCATCGCCGCCATCCGGCCCGCCGAACTCGATGAATTTTTCGCGCCGGAACGACACCGAACCGGCGCCGCCGTCGCCGGAGCGGACATAGACCTTGGCTTGATCGAGAAATTTCATTGGATCGCAGTTTCTTTTATTGGCCTTGCGGCATTGCTCTAAACCTTGGGCCTTGCTCTAAACCAAGGCGCGGCCAAGGGCGAGGCCGTTTTATGACGATGGCCGCGTGGGTTGATCGGAAAGACTGCTGCATGAAGCTTGTAACCTACAACATTCAATACGGCATCGGCCTCGATGGACGCTACGATGTCGGGCGTATTGCCGACGCCGTGCGCGGCGCCGATGTGATCGCCCTGCAGGAGGTCACCCGCAACAATCCCAGGAATGGCAGCCGCGACATGGTCGCCGAGATCGGCGAGGCACTGCCCGATTATTTCGCCGTCTATGGCAGCAATTTCGAGGCCAATATCGGCTCGCGCATCGAGGACGGCCGCGCCATCACCACGACCTTCCAGCTCGGCAACATGGTCTTGTCGAAGACGCCCATTCATCTGTCGCGCAACCTGCTTCTGCCGCGCAGCCGCAGCTTCGAGATGATGAACTTCCAGCGCGGCGCGCTGGAAGCGCTTATCGAGACGCCGCTTGGTTTCATCCGCTTCTATTCCATCCATCTCGATCACCGCAGCCCGGTCGAGCGCGCCAGCCAGATCCAGTTCCTGCGCCAGCGCCTGTTGAATTACGCGCTCGAAGGCGGTGCGCTCTCCGGCGTCGCCGAGATCGGCCTGCCGGAACTGCCGCATCCGGAAGCCTTTGTCGGCATGGGCGATTTCAACATGCTGGCCGGCTCGCCCGAATATGTCGAACTTGCCGGCCGGCCGGACCATGAATTCGGCATGCCGCTGACCGCCGACTTCGCCGTCGACGCCGCCGTGCGCCTCAATATCGCCGGCGACGATCTCGTCAGCTTGGTCGACCCCAAGGACCCAACCAACGCCAGCCGCCACAAGCGCATCGACTACGTCTTCACCAGCGCCTCGCTTGCCCGCTCGCTGAAGCGCCTGTGGGTCGACCGGAAGGCAACCGGCTCGGACCACCTGCCCGTGTGGGTCGAACTGGGCTGACCATAGATCCAGCCCGAATCTGATTACCCTTTCACGCCCAGCGCCTAGGTGGGCCGAGATTCAGGTCAGGCCGAGCCGAGAATGGTGGCTTCCGAGAACCGGAGCGGAGCGGACATCAAGTCCGTGAGCACCGGAAGCGCAGGAAGCCGCCATTCGCAGGCCGGCATGACCTGAATATCGACGCACCTAGAAGTGGACCCAGTTCCGCAGGCTGGTCCAGGTCTTCCTGTCGAGCCGGTATCGCTCGACCGGCACCTGGCCTGCGACGATGGAGTTCAGCATGCCCTGGCCGGCATACTGGAAGCCGCACTTGTGGATCACCCGGCGCGAGGCCGGATTGATGACCCGGGTCGAGGCATGCAGCACCTGGATCGACGTCTTCTGGAAGGCGAGGTCGACCAGCGCATGGGCGGCTTCGGTCGCATAGCCGCGCTTCCAGTGGGGTTCGCCGATCCAGTAGCCGAGTTCCAGCCCGCGATCGGTGGTGTTCAAGCCCGCGCAGCCGACAAAGGTGTCGGTGCCGGCCAGCGTCAGCGCGTAGGCGATGCCGGCGCGGCGCGACTTGGTCATGGCCAGGAAGGCACGCCCCTCGGCCTCGCCATAGGGGTGCGGCATGCGCGCCAGCATTTCGGCGACGTGGCGGTTGTCGGCAAGCTCGACCAGTTGCGTGAGATCCCGCTCATCGGGAGCGCGCATCACCAGCCGCTCGGTGACCAGCACCGGGCAGTCTATCGCGTAATTTTCGTCTTCACTGTCTTCCGCTTCGGCAACCATTTCAAAGTCCTCCAGGCACAAGAAAAAGGGGAGATGGAAACCCATCTCCCCTGATCCTTTTCCTGGCTTTGCCAAACCTTATGGCTTCCAGACACCGGTTCCCGAGATGGGCGCCGGTGTTCTAGTGCGGAACCGGCTACTCCGCGGCTTTGGCAATCGGGTTGACCGATACGTAGGTTCGGCCGTTGGCTTTTTTGTTGAACGTCACGGCGCCGGATTCGAGCGCGAAAAGGGTATGGTCCGTGCCCATGCCGACGTTGACGCCGGGATGCCAGGTCGTGCCGCGTTGACGAATGATGATGTTGCCCGGGATGACGGCTTCGCCGCCGAACTTCTTCACGCCCAGACGCTTGGAATGCGAGTCGCGACCGTTGCGCGACGAGCCGCCAGCTTTCTTGTGTGCCATCTAACTAACTCCGTTGCGCCGCAAGGCGCCTAAAAGGCCTTATGAACGCGTTCGCGTTCCGTTTCAAGTCCGATCCGGCTGATGTTTCGCCGGAAAAATTACTTCTTCGCCAGTTCCTTGGCCTGTTCGCGCCAGTCCTTGATCTGGTCGGCGCTGAACGGCATGTGCTCGTCGATCTTGACGACATCCTTGTCGCTGAGCTTGGCGAGCTGCGCGAAGGTGATGATGCCCTGCTCGGCGAGATCCTTGGCGGCGGCCGGGCCGATGCCCTTGATCACGGTCAAATCGTCCGGCTCGCCCTTCGGCGCCTTGAACAGCGGCGCGGCGACGGCCTCGACCTTCGCTTCTTCCTTGGGGGCGTCCTTCTTGGCCTTGGCTTCCTTCGGCGCCGCGTCGGCGGCGACCTCTGCCTTGGCTTCCGCCTTCACGGCGGCCTTCTTGGCGGGCTTGGCGCCACCCAGCAGGATCTCGGAGATCCGCACGGTGGTCAGCAACTGGCGGTGGCCGATCTTGCGGCGCGAATTCTGGCGGCGGCGCTTCTTGAAAGCGATGACCGTGCGGTTCTTGCCCTGCTCGACGACTTCAGCGGTGACCAGAGCACCATCGACGAACGGCGCGCCGAACGTGACGTTCTCGCCCTCGCCATGCGCGAGCACGTGGCCGATTTCGACGATATCGCCGACATTGGCTTCGACTTTTTCGATCTTCAGGAGATCGTTGGCGGCAACGCGATACTGCTTACCGCCCGTTTTAATGACTGCGAACATTTTTTGCCTTTCGCTGTTCGGTCGGCCTTGATGAACCGCCTCTGGCGGTTCGGCCGTCTTTTTGTCAGTCTGCGGGTTCAAAAAACAAGCGGCGCGGAAGAACCCTCCACGCCGATTGCGCGCTGTCCCTAACCGAAGGTTGAGTGGGAGTCAAGGCAAACGGGCCGATTCCTTGCCTTGGTGGACCAGTTGTCGTTGCCTGCCGGGGATGGGTGACCTCGATCCAGGCAAGGCCCGGGACAGCGAGCTGAATTTCCGGCGGATTTGGCCTTGTAACCTGCCCGATCAGCCGTTATCTAGTGCGCCGCGCCGGCAACGGCGGACCATGACCGCGGAGAGGTGGCAGAGTGGTCGAATGCACCGCACTCGAAATGCGGCATGGGTGCAAGCCCATCGGGGGTTCGAATCCCTCCCTCTCCGCCATCCTGCGCCCTGCGGGCTTCGGGTGGCAGGCCACCCGGAGCCGCAATCGGGTGTAGACCAATACGCGGCAGCTTGAGCGATATTTCAAAACCGGATCAGGCAAGGCCTTCGCGAACAAGCGTTTTTGGCCAACAGAGCCGAACTAACGGCGATCTTGCCACTTATACTGCTTCACGTACTCGACCAGCGCGCGCAGCTTTGGCGCGGCGTTCCTTCGGCTTGGATAATAGAGATAGAATCCGGCGAAGCGTGGGCTGTAGTCCTCCAGAAGCACGACCAGTTCCCCGCGCTCGACGAAGGGACGAAAACTCTCTTCCATGCCGAAGGTGATGCCGGCGCCAGCGACCGCCAGCTTGATCATCAGTGCCATGTCGTTGGTGGTGATTTCCGGCGCGACCGTGACGCGAAATTCCTTGCCATCCTCGGCGAATTCCCAGCGGTAGGGAGCCGACCTGGGTGAAGGTCGCCAGCCGATGCAGCGATGTCCGGCAAGATCGGCGGGATGCAAGGGAATGCCGGAACGGTCCCTATAGGCAGGGGAACAGACCGTCAGTTGCCGCTCGTCACCCGCGACAGGCACCGCGATCATGTCCTGTTCGATGACCTCTCCCAGCCGGACGCCGGCATCATAGCCCTCGGCGACGATGTCGAACTCCTCGTCGGTCACCGTGATGTCGAGCTGGATTTCCGGATTGGCCTGGGCGAAGCCGGCGAGAAACGGCCCGGACAGGAACCGTTCGGCGATCGAGGACACCGCCAGCCGCAACAGCCCGCGCGGCCGGTCGCGCCACTGCTCGGTCTGGCTGAGCGCCGAGCGCAAGCCGGCAATGGCCGGCGCCACGTCCTCATACAGTTGCTCGCCGGCCTCGGTCAGGCTGACGCTGCGCGTCGTTCGCCGCACCAGTGCGATGCCGAGGCTCTCCTCCAGCCGCCGGATCGTCTGGCTGACGGCGGACCGGCTAACGCCCAGCCGTTCGCCCGCCGCGCGGAAGCTCCGCTCCTCGGCGACCAGCGCGAACACCGAAAGCATGTTGAGGTCGTGCGACATTGGTTAGCTGAACTTTCCATCTTGGCAAGAATTAGACGCCTTATCGCGACAATGGCCGGAACATACATTCCTGACAATCTTGATCACATGGAAGACGAAAGGATTAGCGATGTCCCTCGACAAGGTCGTTCTCATCACCGGAGCCTCGAGCGGCATCGGCGCCGGCATTGCCCGCGAACTTGGCGCCGCCGGCGCCAGATTGATGCTGGGTGCACGCCGCACCGACAGGCTGGAAATTCTGGCGCACGAGATCCGGGAGAAAGGCGGCGAGGCGATGGCGCACAGGCTCGACGTGACCGACCGGGCCGATGTCGCCGCCTTCGCGGAAGCCGCGCGCCAGGCCTGGGGTCGGATCGACGTGATGGTCAACAATGCCGGCATCATGCCGCTGTCGCTGATGGCATCGATGAAGGTCGACGAATGGGACCGCATGGTCGATGTCAACATCAAGGGGGTCCTGCATGGCATCGCCGCCGTGCTACCGCAAATGACGGCGCGGGGAACGGGTCACATCATCAACATCGCCTCGATCGGCGCCCTCTCCGTCTCGCCGACGGCCGCCGTCTATTGCGCCACCAAACATGCGGTGCGGGCGATCTCCGACGGTCTCCGGCAGGAGCGGGACGATATTCGGGTCACTTGCATTCATCCCGGCGTGGTCGAAAGCGAGCTGGCCAGCACGATTACCGATCCCGCCGCCATCGATGCAATGAGGACATATCGCGCCATAGCACTTCAGCCGGATGCCATCGGCCGGGCGGTACGCTTCGCCATCGAGCAGCCCGACGACGTCGATGTCAACGAGATCGTCGTGCGTCCGACACGGGCGGCGCACTGATGCGCGGGCTGGCCGTGGCCGCATCGCTCGTTGCGATATCAGCCGGATTTGCCATTGCAAAGGACATGACGATGAATAGCCAGACTCACGAATATACCGGCCTCTGGGTGACCGGAGACGGCCACATACGCCACCAGCTCCTGCCGAACGGCCGTTATGTCGAGGCCAGGGGAACGCGCGAAAAGGCCTATCAGGGGCGCTACCTCGTCACGGGCAATCACATCGACTATTGGGACGACACCGGCTTCACCGCCGATGGAGAGTTCATCCAAGACGTGCTGCATCATGCCGGAATGGTTCTGCGCCGGCGAAAATGAAGTACTGGCGACCGGCCGAGCATGCCTATCCGAGAGGAGGTGCATACGCTCGAAAATTTCAGGGACCAAAGTCCGTGGCGCAAGTGGCAAAGGTCCGACGTTTTCACTTACGTTCCGTGCTTGTCCTTAAGGCGTTCTTAGATTAGCAAAACATGATGTATGGCTTATTGTCGGTGGCGGGGTCATAGCCGAGAATGGCAGCGGCACCGCCTGAAATCATTGCCCGGCATGTCGCGGGGAAGCACGATTATGTTCATCGACTACTACGAAGTGCTGGAAGTCAGCCCGAACGCCAATTCCGAAACGATAGAACGGATATTTCGTCATCTTGCCATGCGCTACCACCCCGACAATCGGGACAGTGGCGACGAGTCACGCTTCAGCGAAGTCGTGGAGGCCCATAATACGCTCAAGGACCCGGTCAAACGCGCGCAATACGATATCCAGTATAAAGACCATTCGGCGCTTCGCCTCGAACTGACCGGGGAAGCCAGTGATACCAAGGGCTTTGCGCGGGACGCCGGTGTCCAGGCCAAACTGCTCTCGCTTCTCTACGTAAAACGCCGACAAGACGTCAACAACGCGGGCATTGGCGATGTGGAGCTCGAACGATTGTCGGGCTGCCCGCGTGAACACCTGGAGTTTCATCTCTGGTATCTAAAGGCAAAGGGCTGGATAGGAAGAATCGAAAACGGGACGCTCGCCATCACCGTCGAGGGGATCGATCGCGCCAACTCGGAACATCGGCGTGAAGGCACGACCAGACTGCTGGAATGAGGCTCGCCGGTGGTTTGGTCGACCGCTCCTCAGATTTACAAAGGCCGCCCATTGGCCCGGCGTCATCGCCGAAGGGCGATGACATGCGCGCGGCGGAATCCGACCCGCTTTTCGCGGCTCGGAAATTTGACGGCGATGCCGAGGAACCAAAGCATGGTCGCTCAAGTTCGATATCCGTTTCCACGGAGATCGAGTTCAGCATGCAAGGTCGAGGGCCAATCAAAGCAGCACTTCGAGCACAGGCCGATGAGGTCCGCATCCACATTGGCGTCCTCCAGCAGGAGCTGACCACCAACCGCAAAAGCATAGTTGGCACATTGCGGCTGGGGTACGAGATAAAGTCGAGGAAAGTTCTGCTGGGGCGTCTGGAAAGGGTATTGGCGCAGTACGCGCCGGGCTGCCTGCGTGACGAGGTCGCAGCGCTGGGGCGCTCCGAGAAAGGCCCCCGATCGCAAGGCTCTCAGTGCAGCTTCTGACTTCAGCCATTCGACGCCCAACCCAGACGGTGGTCAGGGCCTGACGGCGCTCCCCGCAGTCAACTGTGCTGCACGGGCGACCTTCGCCGACAAGCCGCTGTTGCGCGGGCAGCCTTCGCCGACAGGCCGCGCGGGAACCTGCGTTACGGTCGAAAGTTCCTGCTCATGGCAAATCACCCCATTACCGGCGCGCTCACCTCGATCGGCACGTGGACGTCCCGTCCAGCAGCATTCCTGGTGCTGCTGGCCTATGCGATCTTCTGGATAATTTTCGATCGGCAAAGCTTGAACTGGCATGGTGCGGCCACACTCCTCACCTGGGCCATGACGCTGTTCATTCAGCGCGCGGAGCATCGCGATACCCAGGCCATTCATGCCAAGTTGGACGAAATGTTGAGATCGAACAGTTCGGCTTCGACCATCACCCGTATCGATGATGAAGAGCCCGAGGACATCGAAGAACAACGCAACCGCAAGCAGCAGGGCGACTGAGATGCGCGCTGCCGGTTTCGTGGCGTTGCTGACAGGCGCGAAGCAGATCGGGCGGCGTCGAAAATTCAGCCCGCTGCTCAGGGGACTGAGCTATCTGGCCGTTGCGGTCGTCGCGGGGCTGGCGACGTTGGCAGCCATAAACCTGACCCCTGAACCGCGGGTTTTGCGGACGATCGTCCCGCATCGTTTCGATGCATCGGACCCCCAGTTCGCCAGGTCGATGAGCAGCTACTCGCTGGGACAGATGTCCGACGCGAACGCGGTGCAAACCCTCGTGAACGGCGACGAGATTTTTCCTTCGATGCTCCAGGCGATCGGCGCGGCCCGGTCCTCGATCGATTTTGAGACTTATATCTATTGGTCCGGGGCAGTCGGATATGAGTTCGCACAAGCCTTGGCGGGCAAGGCGCGTCAAGGGGTCGAGGTCCGGGTGCTCGTCGACTGGGTCGGCAGCCTGCCTTTCGATGAAGACCTGATCCACATCATGACAAGCGCCGGCGTGAGATTCCAGCGCTACCGGCCCATCCATTGGTATACGTTGGACCGTGTGAACAACCGGACCCATCGCAAGCTGCTCGTTGTTGACGGACGGGTGGCTTTCACGGGTGGGGTGGGCATCGCGGACAATTGGCGTGGAAACGCTCGCAACCCGGATGAATGGCGCGATACGCACTACCGGATCGAAGGGCCCACCGTGCCTGCTTTCCAGGCAGCATTTGCCGAAAACTGGCTGGAAACGACCGGTGAGACGTTGCAAGGCCAGAAGTTCTATCCTCCGCCCGAATCCGCGGGAGCGCTCGGCGCCCAACTGATACTTTCTTCCCAGCCAAATGGCTCGGAAACCATGGAACTGATGATGCTGGCCGCGATAGCCGCCGCCAAGGATCACCTACGAATCGGAATGGCGTATTTCGTGCCCGACGACATCGCGCTCCAGCAGATCCTGGATGCCAGGAAGCGAGGCGTGTCGGTTGATGTGATCGTTCCCAATGCGCTGACTGACGTGCCTCTGGTTCGAAAAGGCTCGCGCTATTTCTGGGGCGACTTGCTTAGGGCGGGTGTGCGCATCTACGAGTTTCAGCCCACGATGTATCATCCCAAGCTGCTGATCGTCGACGACGTCTGGGCGAGCTTTGGTTCCACCAATCTGGACGAACGCTCCTTGCGGTTGAACGACGAAGCCAGTCTGAACGTCTACGGCAGGGATTTCGCAAACACGCAGATCGATTTGTTCAACCAGGATCTTGGGCGGTCGCGGCAGATCACTCTGGCCGAATGGGAAGCGCGTCCCCTGCGCGAAAAGATTTCTGACTGGCTGGCCAGCAGGCTGCGCTCCCAGCTTTGATGTCTCGGCTCTCCTCGCTCGTTCGGAGCAGTCAGATCAACACTACGGCTTGAGCCCGGGCTCGCATCGGGTCTTCAAGCAGCCTCATGCGCCGTGATCGCGGCGAGAAAAACCGCACCGAATTCCTTGAGCTTCGCCGCACCCACGCCATTCACTTCGGCGAAGGCATCGAGGTCGAGCGGGCGGCGGTCGGCCATGTCGATCAGCGTGCGGTCGGAAAACACCACATAGGCCGGCACCTGGCGCTCCTTGGCCAGCCGCAGCCGCAGCGTCTTGAGCGCCGCCAGCAGCGAGGCATCCACACCCTCGGCGCCGGCGGCGGAGCCTTCCCCGGAACGCTTCCTGCCGCGCGCCAGAGGGTCGCGGTTCTCGACGCGATACCGGAATTCACCCTCGCCACGGCCGAGCGCGCGGCCGCTCTCCGAGATGGCGAGGCCGCCATGGCCCTCGGGATCCGGAATCAGGAACCCGCCGGCGACCAGTTGCCGGATCAGTGACAACCACACGGTCTTCCGGTGCGCGGCACCGGTGCCAAAACTGCTCAGCGTCTGATGGCCCCGCGCCAGCACCTTCTCGGTCTCGTGGCCAAGCAGGATATCGATGACATGGGCGGCGCCAAAGCGTTCGCCGCTCTGCGCGACCGCCGCGAGGATTTTCCGCGCCTCGGCACTGCCATCGGCGCGCGGCGCCTGATCGAGGCAATTGTCGCAATTGCCGCAAGGTTCGGCCTCTTCGCCGAAATAGCCGAGCAGCACCTGGCGCCGGCATTGCGCCGTCTCGCAATAGCCGATCAGCGTGTCGAGCCGGCGATGCGACCGTCTCTTGTGCTCGGGCGCGGCGTCCTCGTCGTCGATGAACAGCCGCCGCATGCGGATGTCGCCAAGGCCGTAAAGCATATGCGCCTCGGCCTCGCGCCCGTCGCGGCCGGCACGACCGATTTCCTGATAATAGGCTTCCAGGCTGCCCGGCATATCAGTGTGGAAGACATAGGCGACGTCGGGCTTGTCGATGCCCATGCCGAAGGCGATGGTCGCCACCATGACGACGCCGGACAAGGTCATGAAGGCGTTTTGATTGGCCTCGCGCGCCTCCTTGCTCATGCCGGCATGATAGGCGAGCGCTCTGACGCCGTTCTTCTCGAGGAAGCCTGCCATCTCCTCGGTCCTCTTGCGCGACAGGCAATAGACGATGCCGCTTTTGCCCGCGTGACGCTCGATGAACCGCAGCAATTGCCGCTTGCTGTCCTGCTTGGACTCGATCGCCAGCTTGATGTTGGGGCGGTCGAAACCCAGCACCAGCGTTTCGACGCGCTCGGCGAACAGCCGGGCGGCGATGTCGGTGCGCGTGCTCTCATCGGCCGTCGCCGTCACCGCGATGATCGGCACGTTGGCGAAGATGCCGCGCAACCGCGACAGGTCCTCATATTCGGGCCGGAACGCCGGACCCCATTGCGAAATGCAATGCGCCTCGTCGATGGCGATCAGGCTGACGTCGAGCCTGGAGAGCGCCTCCAGCATGCGCTCGGTCATCAGCCGCTCCGGCGCCAGGTAGAGCAGCCGCGTCTGGCCCGACGCCACGAGGCGCCATGCAGCGACATTGGCCTCGCGGTCGAGCGCGGAATTGATCGTATCGGCCGCCACGCCGGCAAGCCGCAGCGCCGCGACCTGGTCCTGCATCAGCGCCACCAGCGGCGACACGACGAGGGTGAGCCCGCCCAGGACCAGCGCCGGGACCTGGTAGCAGAGCGATTTTCCGGCCCCCGTCGGCATGACAGCCAGCACATGGCGCCCATTGAGCAGCGCGTCCATGACGTCGGCCTGGCCAGGGCGGAAATCGTCGAAGCCGAACACATCCTTCAGGACGCGCCGCTTGGGATCCTCCGCCCTCATGCCCGCCGCCTGCACCGGCATCAGGCGGCCACCTGGCGGCAAGCGATTTTTCGCGTACGGGAGAGATCGGGCAAGACGGTCAAGGGCGACTCCTTGTGGGGCCTTGGAGTAGCCCACCGCTCATTCCATCACAACAGCCCTTTCATGCCGTCGGCCGTTGCTGTCACTCGCCGCTGTTGCCTTGCTCCAACTCGTCATAATAGCGCTGGGCAGCCTTGCCCTTCTCCAATCGGTAGGTCTCCGACCGGCGATCGAATTCGGCGTTGAGAACCTTCGACAGCTGCAACCCATAAAAGCAATAGCCGGTAAGGCCCGCCAACAGCAGGACAAACAGGCCCATCGGTGACAGGCCATCCGTTAGCATCAGGATGCCAATGATAGCTTCGAGCAGCATGGCGAGAGCTGCCATGACCGTCAGGAAAATCTTCGCCGGCCTCGACCCTTTCAGGAAGTAGTAGGCGCCCACCACATAGGCCACACCCGAGGCGGAACTTACAATATTCGGCGAATGTCCAAAGGCCAGCAGGACGGTCGCGGACAGGATGCCCAGCGCGCCGGTTGCGAAGAAAAAGCCGGCCACCGCCAGCATGTGGTGTTTTCCGCTCATTCCAACCCCTTGTTGTCGAGACCTTGCCCGTCCACATTGCAGCATACAACCAAGGATTGCACAAGACCCTACCCACAAACGCCCACAAATCGCGGAAGCGACTTTCTGGAACACCCGGCGCCTTCCGCTGCGGCACACGCACCCCTGATGGATTCCTCCGCACCGCGATGTAAGCTTGTCCCCGCCGACACGCCAGGGAGGGCACGATGCTGCAGGCTAGACAGGATGTGCTTGGCGAGCGTTTCCGGCTGCAGCGCGCCGCCTTCGAGAAGCAGCCCTTTCCCGACCTCGGCCTGAGGAAGGACCGCCTCAAGCGCCTGCTGGCGCTGACCGAGCGGCACGAGACTGAAATCTGCGCCGCGATCGACGCCGACTTCGGCGGCCGCTCGGCGCACGAGACGCGGCTCGCGGAACTGTTCGTCGTGCGCGCCGGCATTCGCCACACACTGCCCCATCTGAAAGGCTGGATGCGGGAGCGTCGCGTCGCCACCACCTTGCCGTTCCTGCCGGGCAGGAACCGCCTCTTGCCGCAGCCGCTTGGGGTGGTCGGCATCGTGTCGCCCTGGAATTATCCCTTTCAGCTCGCCGTCGCGCCGGTCACGGCAGCGCTCGCCGCCGGCAATCGCGTGCTCGTCAAGCCTTCCGAACTGACGCCGGCTTTCTCCGAGCTGCTGGCCAGACTGGCCGGCGAGCATTTCGCTCCGGATGAGTTGAGCGTCATCACCGGCGATGCCGAAATGGGCAAGGCCTTCGTGTCGATGCCGTTCGATCATCTGCTGTTCACCGGTTCGACCGCGGTCGGCCGCCAGGTCGCGATCGCCGCCGCCGCCAACCTGACCCCGGTCACGCTCGAACTCGGCGGCAAGTCGCCGGCAATCCTCGACCCCTCCTGCGATCTCGACGCGGCAACAGCCAGCGTCGCCTATGGCAAGCTGTTGAATGCCGGGCAGACCTGCATCGCGCCGGACTATCTGCTGGTGCCCAAGGGACAGGCGGGCATGGTCGCAACCAAGCTCGCAACCGCGATGGCGCGGCTCTACCCCACCCTGCGCGACAACCCCGACTACACCGCCATCATCAGCGACCGGCACTTTCAGCGACTGCGCGCCATGATCGCGGAAGCCCGCGACGCCGGCGCCGATGTCACCGAAATCAATCCGGCGGGCGAGAATTTCGGCACCGCGGGCCGGAAGCTTGCGCCGACCTTGGTCGCGAACGCCGGCGCGGACCTGCGGCTGATGCGCGAAGAGATCTTCGGCCCGGTGCTGCCGATCGTCGAATACGCCACGCTGGACGACGCCATCGACCATGTAAACCGGGCCGACCGGCCGCTGGCGCTCTACTGGTTCGGGCGCGACAGTGCCAACCGCCAGCGCATCCTGCGCGAGACCGCCGCCGGCGGCGTCACCATCAATGACTGCATGCTGCATCTGGTGCAGGAGAACCAGCCCTTCGGCGGCGTCGGCGCCTCAGGCATGGGTGCCTATCACGGCGAATGGGGATTCCGGACCTTCAGCAAGGAGAAGCCGGTTTTCCTGCAGTCGCGCTTGAGCGCCGGAGCCCTTCTGCGCCCGCCCTATGGCAAGACGTTCGAAAGGCTTTTCGGCCTGCTCAGGCGCATCACCTGACCATTGTCGCGGCTTCGATGCCGGACCGACGAGGCGTGCCACGGCGATATCTGTTGGTGCCGCCCGTTTTATTACGTTCGGCGCATATTCGCTCTGGATTAAGCCGGGATTTGCTGTCTTCTTGCAAAAGCCTCTGGACGCCTGTTGTCCTCTTGAAATCAGACCGAACGGATCCGCCCTGGCCATGGATTTGCCCGCGCCGCTGCTGATTTTCTACGTCCGCAACGACGCTCTCGGCGACGGGTTGCTGAGGATACCGGCGTTGCGGGCGGCAAGAACGGCCTTTCCGCAAAGCCGGATCGTCTATGGCAGCATGCACAGATCATCGCTCACCGGCGTGCTGCGCAGACATGCGGCACCCCTGGTTGATGATTTCAGGACGATTGTGCCGCTTTCCACCATCCTGGCCGAGTTTGCACGGCCCGGCAGGCCAATGACCGTCGTCGATTTCCGCACCGGCGTGCCTGCCCTGATCGTGGCCAAACTACAGCTCCTCGCGCGTGGTGTTCGTTACGAACCCAACTTTGCCGGTCACCTTCTGTCGTCGCACTGGGGCGCCAGATGGACCTTGCGGCCGGAGCACAATGCCTGGCGCTACCACAGGCTGATCGAACGCCTGGCCGGCCGGCACCTGCCGTTCGACCACAGGCTGGAGGTTTCACAGGCTGCCCGCGTTCTGGCAGGCCAGATCCGCGGTGCGGACCAACGCCCGCTCATCCTGCTGGGCGGCAATTCCAAGGGCAGCAACAAGATGATGAGCGACGCCCAGGTCGCCGCCATTGCCACAAACCTCATCGAGGCCGGCTACCAGGTGCTGTATCTGGTCACCCCAGGCAACGGACCGACGCCGCAAAGCCTGGCCGCAAGGGAAAGCCGGCTGGTGACGATCGGTCCGGACCTTGGGCTCGATGTCGAGGCGTTCGGCGACCTGCTGCTGGCGCTGGGCGAGATCGCCGACGCCTATGTCGGCATGGAAGGCGGTCTGGGCCACCTCTTCGCCACGGTGATGACGCCGACGGTCATCATCAACCACGGAGCCAACATCGAACGGTGGCGGCCGCTGTCGAACAGGGTCGAGGTGGTGACCGCTCCAAGGCGCGGACGATCGGCCAATATTTCCGACACGCCGGTCGAGGCCATCCTCGAGGCCACGCATCGCTTGCTGGCCACCAGCCGCCGCGACCACCCGGAGCCGGCGGCGCATTAGGTTTATATTCACCATGATCCGGCAGGTTTCCGGTCCTGCGGTGATGTTTTGAGTACCGCGGCGCCATTGGCGCCCAGGCAACAGACCCGCGCTTCTTGCGAGGCGCGGGTTTTTCATTTTCGGAAGTGGCCGCGACCGGCCCTATCTCTTTGCTTTCACGCTTTTCCTGGAATTGCTCAGGCAAGAAAATCGGCGCGGTGCGGCGTAAAACTGTCGACCAGCCTTCCCGCCTCCAGCGCCTTGACGCCGTGCACCAGGCCGGACGGCACGATGAAACTGCCGCCGGTCTCCAGGATTTCGGTCCGGCCGTCTATGGTCACCTCGAAGCGGCCTTCGGCGACGTAGCTTGCCTGGACGTGCGGGTGCGAATGCAGCGCGCCGACGCCTCCCTTGTCGAAGCCGAACTCGACCATCATCAGTTCGTCGGTGGACAGCAGCACGCGCCGGCGATTGCCGTCCGCGGTCGGCGTCCAGGCACCCTCGCCGGCCTGCGCGAAAATCTTCGGCTCGCTCATTGTCGTCTCCTCACCGCGCCAGCCAGCCGCCGTCCACCGGCACCACCGCGCCATGCATGTAGTTCGAGGCCGGCGCCAGCAGGAAGACGGCGGCATCGCCAATGTCCCCCGGCTCGCCCCAGCGTCCGGCGGGAATCCGCCCCAGGATAGCAGCACTGCGGTCGGGGTCGGCGCGCAGCGCCTGTGTGTTGTTGGTCTCGATATAGCCCGGCGCGATGCCGTTGACGTTGATGCCTTTGGCCGCCCACTCGCAGGCGAGCAACCGGGTGATGCCGAGCACGCCATGCTTGGACGCCGTATAGGACGCGACGCGGATGCCGCCCTGGAAACTCAGCACCGAGGCGATGTTGACGATCTTGCCTTGGCGCCCGTCGGCAAGGACGCGCCGGGCAAAGGACTGGCTGAGCAGGAAGACCGCCTTCAAATTGACGTCGATGACATCGTCCCAATCGGTCTCCGTCAGGTCGACGGCATCGGCGCGCCGGATGATGCCGGCATTGTTGACCAGCCCGTCAAGCGGCCCGCTGTCTTGCCAGACCCGGTCAAGCATCGGCCCCGCGGCGCCCGTGTCCGCGAGGTCGGCGGCCACGGCCTCGAACCGTCCACCGGTCTCGGAAACCTTTTCCGCCGTCTCAGCCATCGATGAACGACCGACGCCGATCACCGCGCCGCCGGCGCGCGCGATCGACACCGCGATGCCCTGGCCGATGCCGGTGTTGGCGCCGGTGACCAGGATGCGCTTGCCGGCCAGGCTGAACGCTGTGAGGTCGCTCACCGCAGGTCCTCCATCGACACCGGATCGACATCGGTATAGTCGACATTGTCGCCGGCCATCGCCCAGACGAAGGCGTAGTTGGAAGTGCCGGCGCCTGAATGGATCGACCAGCCTGGCGACAGCACGGCCTCCTCGTTGCGCATGACGATATGGCGCGTCTCGTCGGGCTCGCCCATGAAGTGGAAGACGCGCGCCGCCTCGGGCAGGTCGAAATAGAGATAGGCCTCCATGCGCCGGTCGTGCACATGGCACGGCATGGTGTTCCAGATAGAACCCGGCGCCAGCTGCGTCATGCCGACGACGAGCTGGCAGGTCTTTGTTCCCCCGGCATGGATGAACTGGAAGATCGAACGCTCATTGCAGGCCTCCTTGCTGCCGAGATCGAGGCGCTTGGCGTCATCGAGGCGTATCAGCCGGCTGGGATGGGCCTGATGCGCCGGTGCGCTGAGCAGGTAGAACTTGGCCGGGTCGTCTTTGTCGGCCGAAGCGAATGACACATCGCTGGCGCCCATGCCGAGATAGAGCATGTCGCGCGCCCGCAGGTCGAAAGACTGGCCGCCGGCTTCGATCGTGCCGGTGCCGCCGATATTGACGGCGATGAGTTCGCGCCGGTCGAGAAACCCTTTGGTACCGGTCGGCTTGATCGCTTCCAACGGCAATGCCGTGGCCACCGGCACGGCACCGCCGACGATCATGCGATCATAGTGCGTGTAGGTCAGGCTGATGCGGCCGGACCGAAAGAGGTCCTCGATATGAAAATTATGGCGCAGTTCGTCCGTCCCCATGGCGGCGGCCGCGACCGGATCGATGGCGAAGCGCGATGTGTAGTCGGTGTGGTTCTGGCTCATCTCTAATCCTGGCTTCCGGTGGATCATTCGCCGGCGGCGGCCGTGCTCGAACTGGCGTAATAGGCCTGCCGCGCCTGCAGGCGCTCGCGGTAGCGCCGTTGGCTGGCGCCGAGATGGGCGCGCATCGCTTCGCGCGCGGCCTCGGCATCGCCCGCCGAGATCGCGTTCAGGATCACCAGATGCTCGCGTTGCAGCCCGCGCTGATAATCGTCGGATTGCACCAGTTCCGTCGACCAGGGCGAGGTCACGTCGCACGGAATGGCGCGCCGTCCGAGCACGTCGAGCATCTCGACATAGAACGGATTGTTGGTGGCGCTGGCGATGGCGCGATGGAAGGCGAGGTCGGCCGGTCCTGTCGGCTGGCTGTCGAGCAGCAGCCGCTCGAACTCGAAGAAGGCTTCCTGGATGGCCGCCTCCTGCGCGGCGTTGCGGCGGATGGCGGCGAGTCCGGCCGATTCGATCTCGATCGCCAGCCGCACCTCGAGCACGTTGAGCGCGACGGAATCCTTGGCTCCCATGTCGGCGGCCAGCGTCCCGAACATGGTCGAGACGTGCTCGGTGACGAAGACGCCGGCACCCTGCCGCGGCTCGACAAGCCCGTCGGCGGCAAGCTTGACCAGCGCCTCGCGGATGACGGTACGGCTGACGCCGAAGGTTTCGGTCAACTGGCCCTCGGTCGGCAATTTGTGGCCGGGCGGGATCTCGCCAGCCTGCAACTGCCTGCGGATCGCCGCCACGACGGTTTCCGACAGTTTGGGTTTTCTCTCGACCCTGAGATCGGTTGCGGTATCGGACATGTGGCGATCTCCTAATGGAACAGGCTCGGCAGCCACAATGAGATTTCCGGAATGTAGGTGACAAGCATCAGCACCGCGAAGGCGGCGCCATAGAATGGCCAGATCGAGCGCATCGCCGTCCAGATCGGAATGCGGCCGATGGCGCAGCTGACGAACAGGACCGCGCCAACTGGTGGCGTGCAAAGGCCGATGCCGAGATTGAGGATGAGGATCACGCCGAAATGCACGGGGTCGACGCCATAGGCCATGACGACAGGCAGGAAGATCGGCGTCGTGATGATGATCAGCGGCGACATGTCCATGAATGTGCCCAGAATGAGCAACACGATGTTGATCAACAGCAGGATCACCAGCTTGTTGTCGGACACCGATTGCAGGAAGGCGACCAGCGCCGCCGGCACCCTGAGATAGGCGAGCAGCCAGCCGAAGGCGGCCGCGCAGCCGATGATCATCAGCACCATGGCTGTGGTCCGCACCGAGGCCGTCGTCGCGGCGACGAAGTCGCCCCAGCTCATCGAGCGGTGGATGACCAGGGTCACCAGGAAGGCGTAGACGATGGCGATGCAGGAGCTCTCGGTCGCGGTGAAGACGCCGGACCTGACGCCACCGAAGATGATGGCGATCAGGACAAGGCCGGGAATGGCGGCGACAAGCAGCTGCAGGGCCCGGCCGAAGCCAGCGAAAGGTTCTGTCGGATAGCCTCGGCGGCTGGCGACCCAATAAGCCGTTATCATCAGCGACAGCGCCAGCAGCAGACCCGGCAGCACGCCAGCCGTGAACAGGTCGGCGATCGAGATACGGCCGCCGGCCGAAATCGAGTAGATGATCATGTTGTGGGACGGTGGAATGAGAAGGGCGATGATGGCGCCGACAGACGTGATGTTGACGGCATAGTCGACGCCGTAGCCGCGCGCCTTCATTTGCGGGATCATCAGCCCGCCGACCGCCGACGCATCCGCCACCGCCGAGCCGGAAATACCGCCGAACATGGTCGACGCAGCGATGTTGACCTGCCCCAGGCCGCCGCGCAAATGGCCGACCAGGGAGCCTGCCAGCGCGACCAGCCGCGCGGCGATGCCGCCGCGCACCATCAGGTCACCGGCGAAGATGAAGAAGGGGATGGCCATCAGCGAAAAAACGCTGACGCCGGAATTGAGCCGCTGGAACACCACGACGGGCGGCAGGCCGAGCGTGAGGATCGTCGCGAAGCTGGCGACGCCGAGGCAGAACGCGATCGGCGTGCCGATGAGCAAGAGGAACACGAAGGTGCCGAAGAGGACGGTCAGCGCCATGGTTCAGACCTCCTCGCCGGTTGCATGGATGTCGGCGTCGACGGGCAGGCCGGCAAAGCGCCCGGCCAGTCGTTCCAGCGAAAACAGGCAGACCAGCGCGCCGCCGAGGATGACCGGCAGGAAGCTGACGCCGCCCGGCAAAGCCAGCGAAGGCATCACCGTGTTCCAGGTCAGCCTGGCCAGCTGCACGCCATAGACGATCATGCCGGCGCCGAAGGCCAGCACGACGAGATCGGAGATGCTGCGCAGCACCGCCTTGGCTGAAACAGGCAGGACGTAGAGCAGCACGTCGAAGCCCAGATGCGTGCGCTCGCGCACGCCGACGGCGGCCCCCAGGAAGATGAACCAGCCCATCAGCAGCACCGAGAAGGATTCGGTCCAGCTCGGCGAGCGGTTCAGCACATAGCGCGAAAAGACCTGCCAGAAGATGATGATCGTCATCAGCGTCAGCCCCGCGCCGCTGACCCAAAGAGCCAGCCGGGCAATCCCTGACAGAATGCGCTCCGCACCCAGCCAGAACCCTCGCATGGCCGGCTCGCGCGCGGGCAGCGCGGAGGTCTCCGCACTGCCTGGTCCGTTGCCCCTGGCGTTCATTTCTCGGCCTGTATCCGCGCGGCAAGGTCCTTCAGCTCGGGCGTCGACAGGTATTTGTCGTAGACCGGCTTCATCGCGTCGATCAGCGGCTGCTTGTCGATCTCGCTGACCTTGACGCCCGCGGCTTCGACGATGCCGCGCGACTTCTTCTCCTGCGCGTCCCAGAGTTCGCGCATCTTGACGACGCTGTCCTTGGCCGCCTGGCGCACGATCGCCTGGTCCTCCGGCGAAAGCTTGTCCCAGCTTGCCTTCGACATGACCAGCACTTCCGGCACGATCTGGTGTTCGTCCATCGTGTAATGCTTGGCGACTTCGTAGTGCTTGGCGGATTCGAAACTCGGCCAGTTGTTTTCGGCGCCGTCGATAACGCCGGTCTGCAGCGCCGAATAGACTTCACCATAGGCCATCGGCGTGGCGTTGGCGCCAAGCGCATTGACCATGTCGACGAACACGTCGGACTGGATGACGCGGAACTTCATGCCTTTCATGTCCGCCATCGAGGTGATGTCCTTCTTGGTGTTGTAGAAGGACCGGGCGCCGGAATCGTAGAAGGCGAGACCGACGAGGTCATGCGCCTCGAACGCCTTCAGGATCTGATCGCCGACTGGCCCGTCCATGACGTGGCGCATGTGCTCGACCGAACGGAACATGTAGGGCAGCGACGGCACCGCGGTTTCCGGCACGATGCCGTTGAACGGTCCCATCGAGACACGGTCGAGGTCGATGACGCCGGCCTGGGTCTGCTCGATCGTGTCCTTTTCCTCGCCGAGCTGTGCCGAGTGATAGACCTCGATCGAATAGCGGCCGGCGGTGCGCTGCTTGATCAGGTCGCCCATGTACTTGACCGCCTCCACGGTCGGGTAGCCGTCCGGATGGGTATCCGAGGATCGCAGCACGGTCTCGGCGTTGGCGATGCCGATCAGCAGCGAGCCGAAGGCGAATGTGGCTGCCGTCAATTTCGAAAAATGCAACATGACTTCCTCCCTTTGAAAATCGGAGCGTCCGGCTCAGAGCCGGTACGCCGTCTTGGCAAGCGTGTAGGCAAGCTCCTTCGCGAGTTCATGCGCCTCGTCCTCGCGCAGCCTGTGCTCGGCGACGAGGCGCGCCAGGAACGCGCAGTCGACCCGCCGCGCCAAATCGTGACGGGCGGGGATCGAGGGAAAGGCGCGGGTGTCGTCGTTGAAGCCGACCGTGTTGTAGAAGCCGGCGGTCTCGGTCGTCATCTCGCGGAAACGGCGCATCCCTTCCGGGCTGTCGTGGAACCACCAGGCCGGCCCGAGCTTCAGCGCCGGGTAGACGCCGGCCAGCGGCGCCAACTCGCGCGCGTAACTGCTCTCGTCGAGCGTGAAGAGAATGACAGTCAGATCGCGCTCCAGCCCGACGCAGTCGAGCAGCGGTTTCAGCGCCGTCACATAGTCGGTTCGGGTCGGGATATCGAAGCCCTTGTCCCTGCCGAATTTCTGGAAAATTCCAGGCGAATGATTGCGCCAGGAGCCGGGGTGGATTTGCAGCACCAGCCCGTCGTCCCGGCTCATCTTGGCCATTTCGGTCAGCATCTGGGCGCGAAACAGCTTTCGTTCGCGCTCGTCCTGCGAGCCGGCGCGGATCCGGTTGAACAGCTCCTGCGCCGCCGCGTCCGAAAGATTGGCGGTCTCGGCTGTCGGATGGCCATGGTCGGAGGACGTCGCGCCGAAGCTCTTGAAGAAGGCGCGGCGCTGGCGATGCGCGTCGAGATAGCCGGCCCAGCTCCCGGTGTCGCAGCCAGTGATCTCGCCGAGCCGATCGAGATTGGCAAAAAACCCTTCGAAATCGGGATCGACGACGGCGTCCGGCCGGTAGGCGGTGACGACGCGGCCTTGCCAGCCGCTGTCGCGGATCATCTTGTGCCATTTGAGGTCGTCGAGCGCGCCTTCGGTCGTCGCGATGACCTCGATATTGAAGCGCTCGAACAACGCGCGGGGGCGGAAGTTCTCCCACTGCAGCAGCGTCGCGATCGTGTCGTAGTGACGGTCGGCGGTTGCGGCCGTCAGGGGCTCTTCGATGTTGAACAGATGCGCAAGCACATGGTCCAGCCACAGCCGGGTCGGCGTGCCACGGAAGAGATGATAGTGTCCGGCGAACAGCCGCCAGATCGCCCTGCCGTCGGTCGCGACGGGCGCACCATCGAGCGTCGGCACGCCGAGATCCTCAAGCCGCACGCCCTGGCTGAACAGCATGCGGAAAATATAGTGGTCCGGCACGATGAGCAGTTGCGCCGGATTGGGGAACGGCTCGTTCAGCGCATACCAGCGCGGGTCGGTATGGCCGTGCGGGCTGACGATGGGCAGGTCCTTGATGCCGGCGTAGAGATCGCGGGCGATCGAGAGCGGACGCGCCTCGGCTGGAAACAGCAAATCCGCATTGGTCAGTGCCACGGCCGTCCTCCCAGGGTCCCTATCGGTATGGCCGGCCAGAAATAATGTCAACATACAACAATGGGATTGTTGTATGATGACTTTTGAGCAAAGCTGAGCATTGTGACCAAACGCCGCCAATGTTACGCCGCTAGCGGTCCGCCCAGAGACCATCAGCCCGTTCACGAGATGAGTGCCGCAATCCGATGACAGACGGTCGCCTTTCCAACCGCACGGCGCAGGCATTGCCGGCCGGGGTCGCAGCACCTCGATACGATCGTGGCGCCGTCACGCCGGGGATTGTGCATCTGGGCGTCGGCGCCTTTCATCGCGCCCACCAGGCTGCTTACATCGATGAATGCCTGGCCGCCGGCGAGATGGGCTGGGGCATAACAGGCGTGTCGCTGCGCAGCGCCGATACGCGCGACGCGTTGGCGCCGCAGGATGGGCTCTACGCCCTGGCGGTACGCGGCAGCGACGGCGAGACGCTGCATGTCATCGGCTCGATCGGCGCGATGCTGGTGGCGCCGGAAGACCCGGCCGCGGTGCTGGCGGTGCTGACCGATCCGCGCACCCGCATCGTGACGCTGACGATCACCGAGAAGGCCTATCTGCGGGCCGCCGGCGGCGGGCTGGACGCGGCGCATCCCGACATCGTCCACGACCTCGCCAATCCGCAAACACCGAAGACGGCCCATGGCTTTCTGACCGAAGCGCTCGCCCGCAGGCTGGCCGCCGGCACCCCGCCCTTTACCGTGCTGTGTTGCGACAACCTGCCGGCTAACGGCGCCACCTTGCACAGGCTGCTGATCGAATTCGCCACACTGCGCGACGCCAACCCTGGTTCGGCGGGCAAGGCCGGAATCGCCGGCCACATTGCCGGCCAGGTCGCATTTCCCTCGAGCATGGTCGACCGCATCGTGCCGGCCACGACCGACGCCGACCGGGCGCGGATATCAGGCGAACTTGGCGTCGAGGACGCCTGGCCCGTGATGACGGAACCCTTCCGCCAATGGGTGATCGAGGACGATTTCCCGGCCGGCCGGCCGGCCTGGGAGAAATTCGGCGTCACCATGGTCGGCGATGTCGCGCCCTTCGAGGACATGAAGCTGAGGCTCCTCAACGGCGCGCATTCGGGCATCGCCTATCTCGGCCTGCTCAGCGGCCACGCCACCGTCGACAGCGCCTTCGCCGATCCGGCTATCAGGCGCTTCGTTAACGCATTATGGGCCGAGGCCATACCGACGCTGCCCGAGGATGCCGGGCTCGACACATCGGCCTACACGGCCGAACTTGCCGAGCGTTTTTCGAACACGGCACTTGCCCATCGCACGGCGCAGATCGCCAATGACGGCAGCCAGAAACTGCCGCAGCGTATCATCGCCTCCGCCATCGAATGCCTCGAGGCCGGTACCGAGTTCGTGCACCTGACGCTGGTGGTGGCCGCCTGGATCGCCGCCTGCGCGGCGCGGGGAAAGACATTGCCGGAAGGCCACTTCACCGATCCGCTCGATACGAGCCTGACGGCACTTTTGAGCCAGCAATTGCCGGCGAACGAAACCGTGACGGCGGTGTTCGACCTGGCCGGCTTCGCCAGGGACCACGCCGAACGCCAGACGCTGATCGAACTCGTGGCCGTGCATCTCGTCCACCTCAGGCGGGATGGCACGACCTTGGCCTTCGCCGCGCTCGGCATCGAAGCCGAAGGCGCGTAGGGCGGATCTGGCACATCGCCGCTGCCTGAACTCTCTCGCCACCCGACAAACAAAAAAGCGGGGCAATGCCCCGCTTTCATCAAGTCATCCAATGCAAGTCTCAGGCCGGCAGGATCGCCCCTTCCAGCGTGGTGAGCTGGCTAAGGAACTGTTCCGCTTTGCTGCGCGACTGATCGTCCTTGGCATCGGCGGCATCTTCCTTGGCTTCCTGAATACGGCGCGCCAGATCGGCACGGTCGACATCCTTCACCGCGACAGCCGATTCCGCCAGCAGCGTGCAGCCGGCCGGGACGATGTCGGCGAAGCCGCCGAACACGACATAGCGTTCCTCGCTCCCCGAGGCGCTCTTCACCGTGACGACGCCCGGCTTGATCGTGGTCATGACCGGCGCGTGATGAGCCATGACGGTCATCTCGCCTTCGGCGCCCGGGATGACGACGGATTCGACCTCGGCGGAAACCAGCAGGCGCTCCGGCGAGACCAGTTCGAACTTGAAAGCTTCAGCCATATCAACTTAGCAGGTAGGGAATAGTGAGTAGTCAGTAGCGAAGGG
This sequence comes from Mesorhizobium sp. BH1-1-4, assembly GCF_020165665.1. NCBI lineage: Bacteria > Pseudomonadati > Pseudomonadota > Alphaproteobacteria > Hyphomicrobiales > Phyllobacteriaceae > Mesorhizobium > Mesorhizobium sp. BH1-1-4. The sequence continues at coordinate 194,950 of NZ_JAIUIN010000006.1, read as the reverse complement.
GTGCAAAGGCCCCTGTCACATCTGCTATTCTCTACTCACCACTCGCTACTCCCTATTCGCTTGAATTACGCCGCTTCGGCCGCGAGGCGCTGTGCCTTCTCGACCGCCTCGTCGATGCCGCCGACCATGTAGAAGGCGGCTTCAGGCAGGTGATCATAGTCGCCGTTGCAGAGGCCCTTGAAGCCCTTGATGGTGTCGGCGAGGTCGACCAGCTTGCCCGGCGCGCCGGTGAACACTTCGGCGACGAAGAACGGCTGCGACAGGAAGCGCTCGATCTTGCGGGCGCGCGCCACCGTCTGCTTGTCCTCTTCCGACAGCTCGTCCATGCCCAGGATGGCGATGATGTCCTGCAGCGACTTGTAGCGTTGGAGGATCGACTGCACCTGGCGGGCAACGCCATAGTGCTCGTCGCCGACGACCAGCGGGTCGAGCATGCGCGAGGTCGAGTCCAGCGGATCGACGGCCGGGTAAATGCCTTTTTCGGCGATCGAACGGTTCAGCGTCGTCGTCGCGTCAAGGTGCGCGAACGAGGTCGCGGGCGCCGGGTCGGTCAAGTCGTCGGCGGGCACGTAGATCGCCTGCACCGAGGTGATCGAGCCCTTGGTGGTGGTGGTGATGCGTTCCTGCAGCGCGCCCATGTCGGTGGCGAGCGTCGGCTGATAGCCCACGGCCGAAGGGATACGGCCGAGCAGAGCCGACACTTCCGAACCCGCCTGCGTGAAGCGGAAGATGTTGTCGACGAAGAACAGCACGTCCTGGCCCTGGTCGCGGAAATATTCGGCGACCGTCAGGCCCGTCAGGCCGACGCGGGCGCGCGCGCCCGGCGGTTCGTTCATCTGGCCGTACACGAGTGCCGCCTTCGAGCCTTCGCCGCCGCCCTTCTTGTTGACGCCGGATTCGATGAACTCGTGATAGAGATCGTTGCCTTCGCGGGTGCGCTCGCCGACGCCGGCGAACACCGAGTAACCACCATGCGCCTTGGCGATATTGTTGATCAGTTCCTGGATCAGCACGGTCTTGCCGACGCCGGCGCCGCCGAACAGGCCGATCTTGCCGCCCTTGGCGTAGGGCGCGAGCAGGTCGAGCACCTTGATGCCGGTGATCAGGATCTGCGCTTCCGTCGACTGTTCGATATAGGCCGGAGCCGGCTGGTGGATCGAGCGCAGTTCAACCGCGTCGACAGGGCCTGCCTCATCGACCGGCTCGCCGATGACGTTGATGATGCGGCCGAGCATGCCCGGGCCGACCGGCACGGCGATCGGGCCGCCGGTGTCGCGCACTTCCTGGCCACGCACCAGACCTTCGGTGGAGTCCATGGCGATGCAGCGCACGGTGTTTTCACCCAGATGCTGGGCAACTTCGAGCACCAGGCGGTTGCCGACATTGTTGGTCTCGAGCGCGTTCAGGATCGGCGGCAGATGCTCGCCGAACTGCACGTCGACGACGGCGCCGATGACCTGGCGGACCTTGCCGACAACGCCGGTGGCCTTGGTGGCCACGGCCTGGGTCTTGGCAGCGGCGGCCTTGGCCGGCACTGCTGCTGCCTTGGCCGGAGCCGCCTTTGCTGCCGCTGCCGGAGCCTTGGCCGCCTTCGCGGGGGCTGCTGCCTTGGGGGCTGCCGTCTTCGGGGTTGCCTTCTGGGGGGTCGGTGCTTTCGCCATCGTCTTTACCCTTTTCGTCCTTTGTTTCTCACGCGGTCCGGTTCGCGGGCCAATGACCCGCGGACCGCGCCTAGAGCGCCTCGGCGCCCGAAATGATTTCGATCAGTTCCTTGGTGATCTGCGCCTGCCGCTGGCGGTTATAGGTGATCGACAGCTTGTTGATCATCTCGCCGGCGTTGCGCGTCGCATTGTCCATGGCGCTCATCTTGGCGCCCATTTCGCCCGCCGCGTTTTCGAGCAGCGCGCGGAAAATCTGCACCGCGATGTTGCGCGGGATGAGGTCGGACAGGATTTCGCCCGGCTCCGGCTCATACTCGTAGACGGCGCTGGCGCCATCCGCCGTTTCGGGCTGGGCCGAAGCGGCGGTCGCCGCCGGGATGATCTGTTGCGCGGTCGGAATCTGGCTGATCACCGATCTGAACTGCGAGTAGAACAGCGTGCAGACGTCGAAGGCGCCTTCGTTGAACAGGTGGATGACCTTGCGGGCGATCGCATCGGCATTGACGAAGCCGAGCGTCTTGACCTCGCGCAGATCGACGCGTTCGATGATCATCGAGGCATAGTCGCGGCGCAGGATGTCGAAACCCTTCTTGCCGACGCAGATGATCTTGACCTGCTTGCCATCGGCCAGGAGCCGGCGGATATGGTCGCGGGCATGACGGGCGATCTGCGAATTGAAGCCGCCGCACAGGCCGCGCTCGGCGGTGCAGACGACGAGCAGATGCACGTCGTCCTTGCCGGTTCCGGTCATCAGCGCCGGGGCATCGCCACCGCCGCCGACCGCCTGGGTGATGTTGGCCAGGACGGAACCCATGCGCTCCGAATAGGGACGCGCCGCTTCCGCCGCCTCTTGCGCACGGCGCAGCTTCGCCGCGGCGACCATCTGCATCGCCTTGGTGATCTTCTGCGTCGCCTTGACCGAGGCGATACGGTTACGAAGGTCTTTTAATGAAGGCATGCTTCAAACCTGATCCCGTCTTGTCTCATCCGGACTGCGCTTCGCTCAGGCGAAGGTCTTGGCGAAGGCGTCGATTTCGGCCTTCAGCTTGGCGCGCAGATCGTCCGACAGCGCCTTTTCCTTGCGGATGGCGTCGAGAACGGCCTTGCCGGCCGAACGCATGTGGCTGAGCAGGCCGTGCTCGAACTTGCCGACCTGGTTGACCGGCAGCTTGTCGAGATAGCCGTTGACGCCGGCGAAGATCACCGCGACCTGCTCTTCGGTCTTGAGCGGCGAGAACTGCGGCTGCTTCAGGAGTTCGGTCAGGCGCGAGCCGCGGTTGAGCAGGCGCTGCGTGGCGGCGTCGAGATCCGAGCCGAACTGCGCGAAGGCAGCCATTTCACGGTACTGCGCGAGCTCGCCCTTGATCGAGCCGGCAACCTGCTTCATCGCCTTGATCTGCGCCGACGAACCGACGCGCGACACCGACAGGCCGACGTTGACGGCCGGACGGATGCCTTGGAAGAACAGGTTGGTTTCGAGGAAGATCTGGCCGTCGGTGATCGAGATCACGTTGGTCGGGATGTAGGCCGACACGTCGTTGGCCTGCGTTTCGATGACCGGCAGCGCGGTCAGCGAGCCACCGCCCAAATCGTCGTTGAGCTTGGCGGCGCGCTCAAGCAGGCGCGAGTGCAGGTAGAAGACGTCGCCCGGATAGGCTTCGCGGCCCGGCGGGCGGCGCAGCAACAGCGACATCTGGCGGTAGGCGACGGCCTGCTTCGACAGATCGTCGTAAGAGATCAGCGCGTGCATGCCGTTGTCGCGGAAATACTCGCCCATGGTGCAAGCCGTGAACGGCGCCAGAAACTGCATCGGCGCCGGATCGGAAGCGGTGGCGGCGACGATGATCGAATATTCGAGCGCGCCGCGCTCTTCCAGCACCTTGACGAACTGCGCGACGGTCGAGCGCTTCTGGCCGACGGCGACGTAGACGCAGTAGAGCTTTTCCTTCTCGGGGCCGTTGTCGTGCACCGACTTCTGGTTGAGCATCGTGTCGAGGATGATCGCGGTCTTGCCGGTCTGGCGATCGCCGATGACCAGTTCGCGCTGGCCGCGGCCGACCGGGATCAGCGCATCGATGGCCTTGAGGCCGGTCGACATCGGCTCGTTCACCGACTTGCGCGGAATGATGCCGGGCGCCTTGACGTCGACGCGCTTGCGCTCGACCGCCTTGATCGGACCCTTGCCGTCGATCGGATTGCCGAGCGCGTCGACGACGCGGCCGAGCAGGCCGGGGCCGACAGGCGCGTCGACGATGGCGCCGGTGCGCTTGACGGTGTCGCCTTCCTTGATGTCGCGGTCGGCGCCGAAGATGACGACGCCGACATTGTCGGCTTCGAGGTTGAGCGCCATGCCGCGGATGCCGCCGGGGAATTCGACCATTTCGCCGGCCTGGACATTGTCGAGGCCGTAGACGCGGGCGATACCGTCACCGACGGACAACACCTGTCCGACTTCGGAGACCTCGGCCTCCTTGCCGAAATTCTTGATCTGGTCTTTCAGAATTGCGGAAATTTCCGCGGCGCGGATGTCCATCAGCCGACCTCTTTCAGTGCAAGCTTGAGCGAATTGAGTTTGGTTTTGAGCGACGTATCGATCTGGCGCGAGCCCATCTTGACCACCAGCCCGCCGAGCAGCGACGGGTCGACGGTGACGACGATGGTCACGTCCTTGCCGGCAACGCTCTTCAGCGCTGCCTTGAGTTCGGTCTGCTGGGCCGCCGTCAGTTCATGAGCCGACGTCACTTCGGCGGAGGCCTCGCCACGGGCTTCGGCCGCGATCTGGCGGAACGCCTTGATCATGCCGGGTACCGCGAACAGGCGGCGGTTCTTGGCGACGACGCGCAGGAAATTGCCGGTCAGGCCGGTGATTCCTGCCTTGTCGGCGATCGCTGCGATGGCCTTGGCCTGGTCCTCGCTGGAGAACACCGGGCTGTTGATCAGCCGGGTGAGGTCCGCGCTGCCCGCGAGCAGGGCCTCGAAACCGTTGAGGTCGGCTTCGACCTTGGCCACCGAATTGGACTGCGATGCCAGTTCGAACAACGAACCGGCATAGCGTTCTGCGACACCTGAGATTGGCGATGACGATTGGGCCACGGACCGTCTTTTCTCTTGTCTGACAGGCCGCAGATTGTTGGCGCGAGCAAAAACTCTGGCTAAATCTTTGACCTTACTGCATTTTTCCAAGCACGGAGGCGCGGCTTCCGCTATCCCCGGCCGAAAGTCGATTGCCGTCTAGCACAGGCATTTTAAGACCGCAATGCGTCGTTCCGCATGGTTTTCAGGCACTATTGTCGCATCCGGCGAATGATCAGGGCCCTAGGGGCCGCAATACCCTTGGATTCATGGCACAAAGCCGAAGGCAAAGGCGAGCGGCAAGGCTGCGAGCGCCAATTCCACCACAATGGAAACCCAATTGAAAGGTGTGTTGGCGCCATCCGACATCATCGACAGCAGCCGGCCGAAGGCGGTGAACAGCCAGGAGAAGCCGAGCGCCATGTAGACCAGCGGCTGCGCGAGCAGGATGCAGCACAGCCCGACACCGAGATAGAAGCCCGACATGCGGCCGCGTCCTTCCGCGATCGCCGCCGCCTTCTCAGGCTTTGCCTGCAGGCGCAGGATGCGGAACGCCAGCCCGGGCGCCAGGAAAAACAGCAGGCCGAGCAGCACGGTGAAGACCGCGCTCGACCAGGCCAGCCATTCGCCCTGGCTCGTCGGCCATGGAAGCGCAAAATCCATCGTGTCCCCTCGAAATGCCTGTTTTGAAATCGTGGACATTCTAGCGGAGGAAAAATGCCGCGCCAGATGGCGCCAGGCACTTTAGGAGACGCGCATCAACCGAGCGCGAATTCCACGGCTGCCTCGGCATGGATGCGCGTCGTGTCGAAAACCGGAATGTCGAAATCGCCCGGGCCGATCAGCATGGTGATCTCGGTGCAGCCCATGATCAGGCTGTCGGCGGCCTCTTCGCGGCGCAAGCGGTTTGCCTCCGCGACATAGGCGGCCTTCGAGACTTCGGAGACAATGCCCCGGCAAAGCTCGTCATAGATGACGCGGTGCACCATGTCGCGGCCTGCCACATCGGGTACGACTGGCGACAGGCCGTATTTGTCGGCGAGCCGGCCCTTGTAGAAATCCTGCTCCATGGTGAACCGCGTTGCCAGCAGCGCCGGCCGCTGCATGCCCGCGCGCTTGATCGCTAACGCCGTGGCATCCGCGACGTGAATCAGCGGGATCGATACCGATGCCTGCACCTGATCGGCCAGCTTGTGCATGGTGTTGGTGCACAAAAGCAGGCCTTGCGCGCCACCCGCCTCGAGCTTGCGCGCGGCATCGGCCAGCAGCGCGCCGGCGCCGTCCCAATCACCATGATGCTGCCGCTCGGCGATCTCGGCGAAATCGAACGACCACATGAGAAGTTTTGCCGAATGCAGCCCACCCAGCCGCTCGCGCACGATCTCGTTGAGCAGGCGGTAGTAGATGGCGGTGGATTCCCAGCTCATGCCGCCGATGAGGCCAAGGGTTTTCATGACGGGCTGTTCCTATTCCTGTGCAATTCCTATATTGTGACCACATGGGACCACAAGGAGACCCTGCCATGAAATCGATGCAACTTCGGGAGGCCAAGGCAGGACTGTCGGCTCTCGTCGAGGCTGCCGGGAACGGTGAGCCTACAATCATCACCAGGCACGGCAAACCGACTGCAATGGTCGTTCCAATCGAAGAGGGGCGAAAGCTTTATCCGCAAGATACCCAAAGGAACTTTGTGGACTTTCTGTTGCAGTATCCCGGCGGCATTGAGCTTGAGCGCAACGAATCGCCGTCCCGGGACGTCGAACTTTGAACGGCTACCTGCTCGACACATCCTTTGTCTCAGCCTTCGCACCTGATCGTCCCGCACTCCCGCATCCTATTCAAAAATGGGTTGCCGAACAACGCGAACAGGGAACCTGGTACATGTCTTCAATTGCCGTTCTGGAGGTGGAAAGAGGGATTGCGAGATTGATGCGATCCGGCGGAACGGCAAAAGCGGACCGGTTGACGCTTTGGTTCGGACGACTTGTCCAGGAATTCGATCAACGCATCATTCCGGTCGACTCAGCCGTTGCCCGGGAGGCCGGACAACTAGAGGATGCGACCATCGCACGCGGCTTCAATCCGGGTTTGGCGGATGTCCTGATCGCCGCGACTGCTCGTTTGAACGATCTTTCCGTGCTCACAGCCAATGTCCGGCACTTTGCCACCCTTGGTGTGGCTTATCTCAATCCGTTCAATGGGGACATCTGAGGAGTTCCCACTACAAAAAGCTTTGCGGGTCGATGTCGACCTGCACCCTGACCGAGCCTCTGACCTTCGGTCCTTCGGCCAGCATGGCCCTGATAAACCCCTGCATGTCGGCGCGCCGTTCGCCCTGGATCAGCAGGCGGAAGCGATGGCGGCCGCCGAGCAGGGACAGCGGCGCTTCGGCCGGCCCGAGCACGAACAGGTCCGACGCCTCGGGCACCGCGCGGCGCAGGCCGCGTGCGTGGCCTTCCGCCTCCGCCCGGGTCACCGCGCTGACGATGACGCCCGCCAACCGGCCGAAGGGCGGCAAGGCAGCGCGTTCGCGCTCCGAAATCTCGCGCTGATAGAAGGATTCGGCGTCGCCGGAGACGATCGCCCGCATCACCGGATGATCGGGCTGGAAGGTCTGCAGCAGGCCAAGGCTCTTCTTGCCGGTGCGGCCGGCGCGGCCGGTCACCTGGCTGAGCAGCTGGAAGGTCCGTTCGGCGGCGCGCGGATCGCCATTGGCAAGGCCGAGATCGGCGTCGACGACGCCGACCAGCGTCATGTTCGGGAAATTGTGGCCCTTGGCGACCAGTTGCGTGCCGATGACGATATCGGCCTCGCCATTGGCGATTGCCTCCAGTTCCAGCCGCAACCGTCGCACCCCTCCCATGATGTCCGACGACAGCACGATGGTGCGCGCGTCCGGGAAATGCGTCACCACCTCCTCGGCGATGCGTTCGACCCCCGGCCCGCACGCCACCAGATGGTCGAGCGTGCCGCATTCCGGACAGGCCTCGGGACGGCGCTCATTGTGGCCGCAATGGTGGCAGACCAATTGGCCGCGAAAGCGGTGTTCGACCAGCCAGGCCGAGCACACCGGGCAGCCGAAGCGGTGGCCGCAGACCCGGCACAGCGTCAGCGGTGCATAGCCGCGCCGGTTGAGGAACAGCAGCGACTGCTCCTTCTTCTCCAGCGTCCGGCGCATATGCTCGATCAGCACCGGCGACAGGAAGCCGCCGCGCGCCGGCGGCGCGCGCCGCATGTCGATCGATTTGAGATCGGGAAGTGCTGCCTCGGCGAAGCGGGCGGACAGAACGGCCCGGTTGTATTTGCCCTGGCTGGCATTGACCCGGCTTTCGACCGACGGCGTCGCCGATGCCAGCACGACGGGGAAGCCGCCTATATGGCCGCGCACGACAGCCATGTCGCGCGCATTGTAGAAGACGCGGTCTTCCTGCTTGTAGGCGGGGTCGTGCTCCTCGTCGACGACGATCAGGCCAAGCTCCTTGAACGGCAGGAACAGCGCCGAGCGCGCGCCGGCGACGACGCGCACGCCGCCTTCCGCCACTTGCCGCCAGACTTTTTCGCGCATTCGCGGCGGCAGGTCGGAATGCCACTCGGCCGGCTTGGCGCCAAAACGCTGCTGGAAGCGTTCGAGGAAAGCGTGCGTCAGCGCGATTTCCGGCAGCAGGATGAGCGCCTGGCCGCCCCGGTCGAGAGCGGCCGCCACCGCCTCGAAATAAACCTCCGTCTTGCCCGATCCGGTGACGCCATCGAGCAGCGCGACATTGAACTCGCCGGCCGCGACATTGGCGCGCAGCATCGACGCGGCCTCGCTTTGGTCCGGCATCAGTTCGGGAACGGCATAGCTCGGGTCGGGCGCGGCCACCACCGGGCGCGGCGGGATCATCACCGTCTCGAACACGCCTTGCGCCTTCAGCCCCTCGATCACCGTCGACGACACGCCAGCGGCATGCGCGAGCCCGGAGCGCGTCCAGGCCAGCCCGCCTTCGGCCGTTTCCAGCACGCGCGCCCGCGCATCCGTCATCCGGTCGGGCATGACGAGCGTCCGCTGCAGCCCTTCGATCCAGGGTTCGGGATCAAAGGCCTCCGGCGCGCGCAGCAGCATGCGCGCCACCATGCCCGGCGCCGACAGCGTGTATTGCGCCACCCAGTCGACGAAGCGGCGCGTCGCGCGGTCGATAGGCGGACAGTCGAAAACCTGTTCGATGGGGCGCAGCTTTTTTGCGTCGACCTTCTCGACCACGCCGTCCCAGACGATGCCGGCGACCTGGCGCGGCCCGAGCGGCACACGCACGATCGAGCCCGGCACCACGCGCATGCCGGCCGGCACGGCATAGGTGTACGGGCGTTCGGCAGGCATCGGCACCAGCACCGGTGCGGCCGCGACAAAGGGCGAATCTTCGATCATGAGGCGTGACCTTGCCCCGACTTTGGTCTAGATCAAAGAGCAACGCTGAACGTGCCTTCCCAAGCACGACGAAATCGTCAGGAGACCCGCCATGAAATTTTTTGTCGACACCGCCGACGTCAAGGATATCCGTGAGCTGAACGATCTGGGACTGCTCGATGGCGTCACCACCAATCCGTCGCTGATTCTCAAATCCGGCGGCAAGATCGCCGAGGTCACCAAGCAGATCTGCGACATCGTCAAGGGCCCGGTATCGGCGGAAGTCGTGGCGAGCGAGTACAAGGATATGATGGCCGAGGCCGAGGTGCTGGCCAAGATAGCGCCCAACGTGTGCATCAAGGTGCCGCTGACGCTGGACGGCCTGAGGGCCTGCAAGACGATCCGCACCGAAATGAACCGCATGGTCAATGTGACGCTGTGCTTCTCGGCCAACCAGGCGCTGCTCGCCGCCAAGGCCGGCGCTTCGTTCATTTCGCCCTTCGTCGGACGCGTCGACGACACCGGCGCGGACGGCATGGAGCTGATCCAGGAAATTCGTCAGATCTACGACAATTACGATTTCCAGACCGAAATCCTCGTCGCCTCGGTGCGCACGGTGAACCATATCAAGCAGGCGGCGCTCATCGGCGCCGATGTCGTCACCGCGCCGCCGGCCACACTGAAGGCATTGGTGAAACACCCGCTGACCGACAAGGGTCTGGAGCAGTTCACCGCCGACTGGGCCAAGACCGGCCAGAAGATCGGCTGAGACCATTCAGCTTCCAACAAAAAAGGCCGGGCAACCGGCCTTTTTTGTTGGTCTGGTGGCACCTGCAGCTCAATCCGCATCGTCATCGCCGGGCGCGGCCGCCGGCTGGCGCTTGCCCGCCATGATCTCGCGCTTGCCGACATGGTTGGGCGCGCCGACCAGACCTTCCTTCTCCATGCGCTCGACCAGCGAAGCGGCGCGGTTATAACCGATGCCGAGACGGCGCTGGATGTAGGACGTCGAACATTTCTTGTCGCGCAACACCACCTTGACCGCCTCGTCATAGCTGGAATCGCCGTCCTCGGCCGCGACCGAACCCTTGTCGAACACCGCGCCCTGGTCGGCTTCCTCTTCCTCTTCATCCTCGTCGGCCGTCACGGTCTCCAGATATTCGGGACGGCCCTGCGCCTTCAGATGCGCCACGACATGCTCGACCTCGGCATCGGAAACGAAGGGGCCGTGCACGCGGGCAATGCGCCCGCCACCCATCATGTGCAGCATGTCGCCCTGGCCGAGCAGCTGCTCGGCGCCCTGCTCGCCCAAAATGGTACGGCTGTCGATCTTGGAAGTGACCTGGAAGGAAATCCGTGTCGGGAAGTTGGCCTTGATGGTGCCGGTGATGACGTCGACGGAAGGGCGTTGCGTCGCCATGATCAGGTGGATGCCGGCCGCGCGCGCCATTTGCGCCAGGCGCTGGATGGCGCCTTCGATCTCCTTGCCGGCGACCATCATCAGGTCGGCCATCTCGTCGACGATGACGACGATGTAGGGCATCGGCGCGAGGTCGATTTCCTGCTGCTCGAACAGCGGCTCGCCGGTGCCCTTCTCGAAGCCGGCCTGCACGGTCATGACGACCGTCTCGCCCTTGTCGCGGGCTTGAGCGGCGCGCTCGTTGTAGCCATCGATGTTGCGCACGCCGAGCCGCGCCATCTTGCGATAGCGGTCCTCCATCTCGCGCACCGCCCATTTGAGCGCCGTGACCGCCTTCTTGGGATCCGTGACGACGGGGGTCAGAAGGTGCGGGATGCCGTCATAGACGGAGAGTTCGAGCATCTTCGGGTCGACCATGATCAGCCGGCACTCTTCCGGCTTCAGCCGGTAGAGCAGCGACAGGATCATGGTGTTGATGGCGACCGACTTGCCCGAGCCGGTGGTGCCGGCGACGAGCAGATGCGGCATCTTCGCCAGCTCGGCGATGACAGGTTCGCCGCCGATCGTCTTGCCCAGGCAAAGCGCCAGTTTGCAGCTGGTCTTGCGGAAACCCTGCGATTCGATCAGTTCGCGGAAATAGACGGTCTCGCGGGTCTCGTTGGGCAGCTCGATGCCGATGACGTTGCGGCCTGGCACCACCGCGACGCGCGCCGACACCGCCGACATGGAGCGGGCGATATCGTCGGCAAGACCGATGACCCGGGAGGATTTGACGCCGGGCGCAGGCTCGAACTCATAGAGGGTGACGACCGGACCGGGACGAACGTGGATGATTTCGCCGCGCACGCCGAAATCCTCGAGCACGCTTTCCAGGAGGTCGGCATTCTGCTCGAGCCGCTCCTGCGACATATAGAAGCCCTGGCCCTCGGGTGGCTGCTGCAGCAATTCCTCCGAGGGAAGCTCGTAGCTTTCGCCTGTCATCGGCTGCGCAAGCTTGCCGGCCATGGGCAGCGACGGTGCGCGCGCTGGGGGAACGGTTTCCCCGACGCGTTGCACAGTCGGCCCCGGGGCCGCGCTGCTTGCGGCGGGTGCGATGGCGGCGGCCGCCCGAGCCTGCCGGGCGGCCCTGCCAGCTGGAACGGACGGCTCGATCGCTGCCTTGTTGGAGTTGGCCGGAAGGACGTCCGGCAAGGTGGACGGGGCCTGGCCCGGAAGGCATTCGATGACACGGAACAAGGCGGTGACATCGGCCACGGCGGACGCGGATATGGCGGCCCGCGCGGCAAGCGGCCGGGCCGCGACCGGTGCGGGCGCGACCGGGCTGATCGGCCGGACCGGCGAGGTCACGTCGACCAGAAGCGGCGCCAGACCCTCGAAGAAGGCGTGATCCGAAAGATAAGGCCGCCGGGCTTTTTCGGCCGCGGCGGGTGCCGCTGCGGGCACCATCTGAACCGTGGCCGCAACGCCTTGCGCCCTCTCGACGGCGCGCGCCGCCTGAGCTGGCGCGGATGCTGGCGGTCCGCGATGGGCGACGCTGGCAGGCCCGGCCTGCCGCGTCGGAAGTGGTTGTGCTGTGGCCTGCTCGACCACCTCGTCGTGCGGCTGGCGCTGCTTTGGCTCATAGTCTGGCGTGCGTGTAAAACGCACATTGGGCGCGAGGAAGAAATACTCTTGCCAGGCAGGGCTTTCGGTGTCGCCGTGCTGCGGGGCAGTATTGTCCGTCGCGGGCTTGGCGTTCGCCCGCGCCAAATGGCCCGCCTGGGAAGCACCAGACCGGGTGACGTCCACCTTGCCGCCCGGACCGCCGGAACGCTCCCCTTCGGGGTCGTCGGGCGCGCTTGCGTGCAACGAACTGACCCGAGAAAAACGCCTGGCTTCCATTCTGAGGACTCACTGTGAACCGACCGCTGAGCAATAGGGAGCGAGTGGTTAACAGTTGCTTCCCGCCGCGGGTCCCGGAGCAGTCGAATTTTTTTTCGAGGCCCTATCGACAAATTGGAATTGCCGGGGATGTCGGGCAGGACCAGAGAGGAGCAAGCCCTCTGCCATGACGGATCGGCCCCGCGAGAGCCAGGGTCGGGTCCCTACGAGGTCGGAATGCTAGCTGGCCGTCTTGCCGTGCCGGACCAGATCCTGGGCGATGGACAGTTGCAGCGCCTGCGCCAGTTCGCGCGCGGCTCGGTTCTCGGCGTCGATCTGCGCCCGGTAGGAGGCGAACTCCTGACGCGGCCTGTCGAAGGACGAGGTGATCGCCCGCTTGCCGACGGCGATCACCGCGCCGGTTTTCGCGTCGGTCAGCGTGTAGCCGGCGGTCAGCGTCACCGAACCGGCGGTCGGCTCGTCTTCATCGGTTCCATTCTGGACCAGCGCCGCCGAATCGACGCCCTCGCTCACGCCGAGATCGAGCGAATAGAGCGGCGAGGCCGGCTCGCCGGCTCCACGCCCGAACCCGAAGATCAGATTGTTGCGCACTTGCTGGGCATAGCGTGTCTTGACCGGCTTGATGGCGATCGACGCCAGTTCGGCATTGGCGGTGGAGCCGGTCGACAGCGGCGCGCTCGAATAGAGCGGTCGCACCTGGCAGGCCGAGACGAGCGCAAGCGAGCCGACAAGGCCGGCAAGCGCGATGTGGCGCAGCAGAGGGCCCAGCTCCGTCTTTTTCCGATCAGGCAACGACATTGACGATCCTCTGCGGCACGATGATCACCTTGCGCGGAGCCTTACCTTCAAGTGCTTTCTGCACGAAGTCGAGAGCCAAGACCGCTTTTTCGACCGCACCTTGGTCCGCGTCGCGGGCAATTGTCAAATCCCCCCGCTTCTTGCCGTTGACCTGAACCGGATAGGTGACTTCGTTGTCGACGACCAGCACCGGATCGAAGACCGGCCACGGCCGCTCGGCGACCAGATCGGTGCCGCCCAGCGCCTCCCAGCACTCCTCGGCCAGATGCGGCATCACGGGCGCGATCAGATGCACCATGATCTCCACCGCCTGGCGACACGCGCTTTTCAACACTGCGTCGGCCTTGCCTTCGGCCACCTCGTTGAGCGGCGTGGTCAACACATTGGCCAGTTCATAGATGCGGGCGATGGCGCGGTTGAAGGCGAGCTTCTCGATGTCCTCGCCGACCGCCTTCAGTATCTTGTGCGTGGCTTTCGAGACCGCTCCGGCCTCACCGGCGGTGGCCGCGGCAGGATTGACGCCCGCCAACGTCTCGGCCGCCATCGACACCAGGCGCCAGACGCGCTGCATGAAGCGATGCGCACCGGCGGCGCCGTCGTCGGTCCACTCGACATCGCGTTCGGGCGGCGAATCCGACAGCATGAACCAGCGCGCGGTGTCGGCGCCGTAGCCATCGGTGATGTCTTCCGGGCTCACCGTGTTCTTCTTCGACTTCGACATCTTCTCGAGCGGGCCGATGGTGACCGTCTCGCCCGTGGCGATGTCGATGGCGCTGCGCTTGCCGTCGACGTCTTCCAGCCGTACTTCGGTCGGCGCCAGCCAGCGGCCATTCGATGCCGAGCCGACACGATAGGTCTCGTGCACCACCATGCCTTGCGTGAACAGGCCCTTGAACGGCTCGGCCAAATCGACATGGCCGGTCTCGCGCATGGCGCGGGTGAAGAAACGTGAATAGAGCAGATGCAGGATCGCATGCTCGATGCCGCCAATATACTGGTCGACGGCGAGCCACTCATTGGCCGCTTTCGGATCGGTAGGCTCGTGCGCCCAGGGCGCGGTGAAGCGGGCGAAATACCAGGACGAATCGACGAACGTGTCCATCGTGTCGGTCTCGCGCCGCGCGTCCTTGCCGCATTGCGGGCACTTCACATGCCGCCAGGTCGGATGGCGGTCGAGCGGATTGCCCGGCCTGTCGAAATCGACATCGTCCGGCAGTTTGACCGGCAGGTCGGCCTTCGGCACCGGCACCACGCCGCAATCCTCGCAGTGGATCATCGGGATCGGGCAGCCCCAGTAGCGTTGCCGCGAAATGCCCCAGTCGCGCAGGCGGAAGTTCACCTTGCGCTCGGCCATAGGCCGGTTGCCGATCGTCTTTTGTTCCAGCAGCCTGGCGACTTCGTCGAAGGCCAGATCCGGCTTCATGCCGTCGAGGAAGCGCGAATTGATCATCGCGCCGTCGTCGGCATAGGCCACGTCGATCACCTGGAAAGTCGACGGATTCTCACCTTCCGGCATCACCACCGGCACCACCGGCAGGCCGTATTTGTTGGCGAAGTCGAGGTCGCGCTGGTCATGCGCCGGGCAGCCGAAGATGGCGCCGGTGCCGTATTCCATCAGCACGAAATTGGCGACATAGACCGGCAGCGTCCAGGTCTCGTCGAAGGGGTGGATGACACGGATGCCGGTATCGAAGCCCTTCTTCTCCGCCGTCTCCAGCGCCGCCACCGAAGTGCCCATATGGCGCACTTCCTCGATGAATTTCGCCAGCGCCGGATTGGTCGCTGCGGCCTTTTTGGCCAGCGGATGATCGGCGGCGAT
The DNA here is from genome assembly GCF_020165665.1 of Mesorhizobium sp. BH1-1-4. Taxonomy (NCBI): domain Bacteria; kingdom Pseudomonadati; phylum Pseudomonadota; class Alphaproteobacteria; order Hyphomicrobiales; family Phyllobacteriaceae; genus Mesorhizobium; species Mesorhizobium sp. BH1-1-4. Next base: position 179,915 of record NZ_JAIUIN010000006.1, on the reverse strand, counting down.
CGCCATGAAGGAGGCGCCGAAAATGGTGTCGGGCCGCGTCGTGTAGACTTCCAGCTCATGCTCGCCGGCAATGTCCGAAGCCAGCGGCCAGCGGATCAGCAGGCCTTCCGAACGGCCGATCCAGTTCTGCTGCATCAGCTTCACTTTTTCGGGCCACTCGCCGAGGCCGTCGAGCGAATCGAGCAGGTCCTGCGCGAAATCGGTGATCTTGAAGAACCATTGTGTCAGCTCGCGCTGCTCGACCAGCGCGCCCGAGCGCCAGCCGCGCCCGTCGATGACCTGTTCGTTGGCGAGCACGGTCATGTCCTCGGGGTCCCAATTGACCTTGGAGGATTTGCGCGTCACCAGCCCCTTCTCGACAAAGTCGAGGAACAGCATCTGCTGGCGGTGGTAGTAGTCGACGTCGCAGGTGGCGAATTCGCGCGCCCAGTCCAGCGACAGCCCCATCACCTTGAGCTGCTCGCGCATGGTGGCGATGTTCTGGTAGGTCCACTCCTTGGGATGGACTTTGTTCTGCATCGCCGCGTTTTCGGCCGGCATGCCGAAGGCGTCCCAGCCCATCGGATGCAGCACGTTGAAACCCTTGGCCCGCTTGTAGCGCGCCACCACGTCGCCCATCGTGTAATTGCGGGTGTGGCCGATATGGATGCGCCCCGACGGATAGGGGAACATCTCCAGCACGTAGTATTTCGGGCGCGGATCGTCATTGTGCGCCTCGAAAAGCTTCTTTTCGGCCCACGCCTTCTGCCATTTGGGTTCTGACGCGCGCGGATTGTATCGTTCGGTTGCCATGAGACGTTTTTCACTTAAAAGCATGCGCGAACCGCTGGCGACTGGCTCGGCGGTTCAGGGAATGTGGTCCGGGTGTTCACCATGGTTTGGCAAACCCGTCAACCATATGGGCATCGCGGCGGCCAAAAACGCCGGTCAAAACAGCGGGATTTGCATATGGGTGACGCCGTTCAGCAGTTTTTCGCGGTCAAGGCGAAGATCGCCGCCGCCGAGCGGGAGGCAGGCCGTGAAGCCGGCGCGGTGACGCTGGTGGCGGTCTCCAAGACCTTCGACGCCGTCGATATCCAACCGGTCATCGAGGCCGGCCAGCGTGTCTTCGGCGAGAACCGCGTCCAGGAAGCGCAGGGCAAATGGCCTGGCCTGAAGGCAACTTTCCCCGATATCGAACTGCACCTGATCGGCCCGCTGCAGTCGAACAAGGCGAAGGAGGCGGTGGCGCTGTTCGACGTCATCGAAACGGTCGACCGCGACAAGATCGCCGCCGAACTCGCCAAGGAAATCGTCCGCCAAGGCCAGGCGCCAAAGCTCTATGTCCAGGTCAACACCGGCTCCGAACCGCAAAAGGCCGGCATCGAGCCCCGCGACGCCGTCGCCTTCGTCAAGCGATGCCGGGACGTCCACGGCCTCGCCATCGAAGGCCTGATGTGCATCCCGCCGGCCGACGAGAACCCCGGCCCGCACTTCGCCCTGCTGGAGAAGCTCGGCAGGGAAGCCGGCGTCGCCAAATTGTCGATGGGCATGTCGGGCGACTACGAGACGGCTATCGCCTTCGGCGCCACCAGCGTGCGAGTGGGCTCGGCGATCTTCGGCAGCCGGTGACCATTTCCCCGTATCTTCCGCTGGAGTTGATTGATAATCCAAGACTATCGCGCTATAGCTAGCCAAGCTAGCTAAGAGCTGCGAATGAACTGGCATCTTCAGGACGCAAAGAACAATTTTTCGAAGGTGGTTCAACAGGCGAGGACCGAAGGCCCTCAGACCGTGACGCTTCGTGGCGAACGGGCCGTGGTCGTGCTGTCCGTGGAGGACTACGACCGCCTGGCCGGGAAGAAGAAATCGCTCGGCGAATATCTGCTGATCGGTCCCGGCTGGGACGATGAGTTCGACAAGGAAATTACCCGTCGCCCGGACACCATGGTCCGGGATGTCGACCTCTGATGTACCTGTTCGACACGAACGTGGTTTCGGATGTGCAGAGGCGCCTGCCGAAGCCGACCGCCTGGGTGGCTTCGGTTGATCCGGCATCAATCAGCCTTAGCGTAATTACTCTTGGCGAGATCGAGCGGGGAATCGTCAAGCAGCGCAAGGTCGACCCTGTTCGGGCAGCGCGGCTCGACATCTGGCTGCGAGAATTGCGAAGAGACAATGCGGACCGAATTCTTTCAGTCACGGAAGAGGTTGCCTTGGCATGGGGCCGCATCACGGCAGGTCGGACTCAAGGCAGCGCGGACATGCTCATCGCGGCGACCGCTCTCGTCCATGACCTTGTCATGGTCACCCGCAATGTCGCCGACTTCGAAGACATGGGCGTCACCGTGCTTAACCCTTGGGAGGCCTGACCTTGCGCGAGTCGACACACTTTTCTTAGGCCAATCGGCCGGCGCACTTACGCCAGAGCTTGAAACGAAACGGGCCGTTCCTATTTCCGTGGTGTCGTTCATTCCTTTTTCTCCTGGAGCCTTCACCATGCGTTACAATCAGCTTGGAAATACGGGGCTATTCGTCTCCGAACTTTGCCTCGGCACCATGACCTTCGGCGCCGCCGGTCAGAACGCCCAATGGGGCCTGATCGCCAGCCTCGACCAGAAGGGCGTCAACGAGATCGTCGGCCGCTCGATCGCCGCCGGCGTCAACTTCTTCGACACGGCCGACGTCTATTCGTTCGGCGAGTCCGAACGCCTGCTCGGCCAGTCGCTCAGGGATCTCGGCGTTGCCAGGTCTGATGTGGTCATCGCCACCAAGGTCCATGGCGCCATGGGCGAAGGCGCTAACCAGCGCGGCTCCTCGCGCGGCCACATCATGGATTCGGTCGATGCCAGCCTCGAACGGCTGCAGCTCGACCACATCGATCTCTATCAGTTGCACGGCGCCGACGCGGTGACGCCGATCGACGAGACGCTGCGGGCGCTCAATGATCTCGTCTCCAGCGGCAAGGTCCGCTATGTCGGTGTGTCCAACTGGCAGGCCTGGCGTATCGCCAAGGCGCTCGGCATCGCCGACCGCAAGGGCTTTGCCCGCTTCGAAACCATCCAGTCCTACTATTCGATCGCCGGCCGCGACCTCGAGCGCGAGATCGTGCCGCTGATCAACGAGGAGAAGCTCGGCCTGATGGTGTGGTCGCCGATGGCCGGCGGGCTGCTCTCCGGCAAGTACGGACCCGGCGCGCCTGGCAATGGCGAGGGCCGCCGCGCATCCTTCAACTTCCCGCCGGTCAACGAGAACCGCGCCTGGGCGGCGGTCGCCGTCATGCGCGAGGTCGCCAGGAAGCATGATGTCAGCGTCGCCACCGTGGCGCTGGGCTATGTCCTGGCCAAGCCCTTCGTCATGAGCGTCATCATCGGCGCCAGCCGCATGGAGCAGCTCGAACAGAACCTCGCCGCCACCAGCCTCAAGCTCGATGCCGACGACCTCGCCAGACTGGACGAAGTCAGCGCTCTGCCGGCCGAATATCCCGGCTGGATGGTCGAACGCCAGGCCGCGGGCCGTCGTCCGGCGCCCTTCGTGCCGAAGGCGTAACCGCCGCGACGGCAAGCCCATCTTTCGAAGCCGCGTGCCCAATGGACGCGCGGCTTTCGACTACAGGCGAACGGTCTCGGCGAGAAAATCGAGAAAGGCGCGCACCCGCGCGGGCAGATGCTTGCCCTGGCCGACATAGACGGCATGCGTCGGCTCTTCGTCGCCGGGGTTGAAGTCCTCCAGCAGCGGCACCAGCCGGCCGGCGGCAATGTCGGGCTCGACATGCCAGCGCGCCAGCCGCGCAATGCCCGCGCCCGAAAGCGCGGACAGCCGCATCGCCTCGCCGTCACTCATCGTGGCATTGCCGTTGATCGGGACCATGACCGGCGCCCCGCCCACGTCGATGAACGGCCAGCCGTCGATATAGCGCGCAAAGCCGAAGGCGACCATGTTGTGGCGGGCGAGATCGCCAGGCACCGACGGCGTACCGCGTGCGTCGAGATAGGCGGGCGCGGCGACCACCACCATCCGGCTCTGGCCGAGCTTGCGCGCCACCAGCCGTGATTCGCGCAGCAGCCCGGCGCGGATCGCGACGTCGGCGCGCTCTTCCATCAGATCGATGACGCTGTCGGTCAGCACGGCCTCGACGAAAATCTCCGGATACCGTTCCAGGAAACGTGGCAGCAGCGGCATCAGCCGATGCTGGCCGAACGGCACATAGGCGTTGACCCTCAGACGCCCGCGCGGCGCCGCACCCGCCGCCGCTTCGCGCTCGGCGGCATCGAGGTCGGCCAGGATACGTATGCCGTTGTCGTAGAACGCCGTCCCTTCCGGCGTCAGTAGCAGCTTGCGCGTCGAGCGGCTGACCAGCCGCGCCCCGAGCCGCATTTCCAGCCGCGCGACCAGCTTGCTGACCGCCGACGGCGTCATGCGCAACCGGCGCGCGGCGGCCGAGAAGCTACCCGCCTCGACGACGCGCGCGAAGACTTCGATCTCGCCGGAGCGGTTGATGTCGGGTCTCGCCATCTGTGAATCTATTTCACAAGAAATATGCCTTGGGCAAGTCTGGTTCACAGGCTGACGGATCACGATCTTCCGGGCCAGGGCGCCGGACTGGACAGGCGCCCGGTTGCCGCAACCGCCGCCGACGAAGGGAAAACCGTCATGCCTCTCGCTCTTTACGCCCTCGCCGCCGGCGCTTTCGGCATCGGCGTTACCGAATTCGTCATCATGGGTCTGCTCATCGATGTCAGCAAGGATTTCGGCGTCTCGATCTCGGCCGCCGGCCAGCTCATTTCAGGCTATGCGCTAGGCGTCGTCATCGGCGCGCCCTTGCTGACCATCGCCACGAGCAATTGGCCGCGCAAGACCGTGCTTCTGGTGCTGATGGCCATCTTCACGCTTGGCAATCTAGCCTGTGCGCTGGCGCCCGATTACTGGACTCTGATGGGCGCCCGCATCATCACCGCTTTTGCCCACGGCACCTTCTTCGGGGTCGGCTCGGTCGTGGCCACAGGCCTGGTCGCGCCCAGCAAGAAGGCCTCGGCGATCGCGCTGATGTTCACCGGCCTGACCATCGCCAACATCCTCGGCGTGCCCTTCGGCACCTGGCTTGGCCAGGCCTTCGGCTGGCGCGCCACCTTCTGGGCGGTGACAATCGTTGGTGTGTTGGCCTTCGCCGTCATCCTGGCCTTGGTCCCGCGCGGCGAGGCGGCGGCCGAAAAGAGCGACTTGCGCGCCGACCTCGCCGTGCTGCGCCGCACGCCCGTCCTGCTTGGCCTCGCCACCACCGTGCTCGGCTATGCCGGCGTCTTCGTCGTCTTCACCTACATCGCCCCGTTGCTGACCGAGATCAGCGGCTTCAAGGAAGCGGCCGTATCGCCGATCCTGCTCGTCTTCGGTGGCGGCCTCATCGCCGGCAACCTCGCCGGCGGCAGGGCCGCCGACCGCCGGTTGGTGCCGGCCGTGCTGGGCAGCCTCGTGCTGCTGGCGCTGGTGCTGGCAACCATGAGCTTCGCCATCCACAGCCAGGTCCTGGCCGTCCTCTATGTCGGCCTGCTCGGCGCGGCCGCCTTCGCCACCGTGGCGCCGCTGCAGATGTGGGTGCTGGAGAAAGCGCAAGGGGCGGGGCAAAGCCTGGCCTCATCCTTCAACATCGCCGCCTTCAATCTCGGCAATGCCGCCGGCGCCTGGCTCGGCGGCGCGGTTATCGCGCATGGCTTCGGGCTGGGTTCGCTGACCTGGGTCGCCGCCTTGCTGCCGGTCGCGGGCCTCGCAGTGGCCGGGCTGGCGCTGCGTCTCGATCGCCGTGCCGCGCTCGGCGCTCCCGTCTGCGTTCAGTCGTAACCCCTCCGGCACATCCGTTTCCAAACATCAAGGAGCAAGAAGATGGACTATCGACCTCTCGGCGCATCGGGCCTGAAAGTCCCGGCGCTTTCATTCGGCGCGGGAACCTTCGGTGGCTCCGGCCCGCTGTTCGGCGCCTGGGGCAACAGCGACGCGCAAGAGGCGCGGCGGCTGATCGACATCTGCCTCGAGGCCGGCGTCAACCTCTTCGATACCGCCGATGTCTATTCGAACGGCGCATCGGAGAAGGTGCTCGGCGAGGCGATCAAGGGCCGGCGCGATGCCGTGCTGATCTCGACCAAGACCGCGCTGCCGATGGGCGACGGACCGGCCGACTACGGCTCGTCGCGTTCGCGGCTGATCAAATCCGTCGATGCCGCGCTCAAGCGCCTCGGCACCGACTATATCGACCTCTTGCAGCTTCACGCCTTCGATGCCGGCACGCCGATCGAGGAAATCCTGTCGACGCTGGACGGCCTGGTGCGCGCCGGCAAGCTGCGTTATGTCGGCGTCTCCAATTTCTCCGGCTGGCAGGTGATGAAGTCGCTCGGCCTGGCGGAGAAGCAGGGCTACCCACGTTATGTCGCGCATCAGGTCTACTATTCGTTGCTCGGCCGCGACTATGAATGGGAGCTGATGCCGCTCGGCCTCGACCAGGGCGTCGGCGCGCTGGTGTGGAGCCCGCTCGGCTGGGGCCGCCTGACCGGCAAGATCCGCCGTGGCCAGCCCCTGCCGGAACAGAGCCGGCTGCACGACACCGCGAGTTTTGGACCACCGGTCGAGGACGAGCATCTGTACCGGGTCATGGATGCACTCGACGCCGTGGCCGGGGAGACCGGCAAGACCGTGCCGCAAATCGCAATCAACTGGCTGCTCAGGCGCCCGACGGTCTCGTCGGTCATCATCGGCGCCCGCAACGAGGAGCAGTTGCGCCAGAACCTTGGCGCCATCGGCTGGACGCTGACGCCGGAACAGGTGAAAAAACTCGACGCCGCAAGCGAGGTCACCGCGCCCTACCCGTATTTCCCCTATCGTCGCCAGGAAGGTTTTGCCCGGTTGAACCCGCCGGCGGTTTGACGGTATGGGCGCCAGCCAAATTTAGCCAGGCAGCATGCGTTGCGAACCGCAGAACTCCTGATCATAATGCAGAATGACAACTCTACCGACCGCTGTTCTGCCTATCTTCACCGCAGCCGGATGGTTTGTCGGGCGCAAGGTGCCCCTAACTCCTGCGGTCCCGACGGGTCATCCGGTGGCTGCCATTCTAAGCGAATTTGGCGGCCTCAACGTCGGCGAACTCGGCCCCGGGATCGAATGTGCTCGGAGCGATATCGTCTTTGGCTGGTTTCCGCACGAAGCCTACGAAGAAATTTCCGAAATTGGCGACCTGCTTGAGACAGACCTTGCTTACCTCGCTGAGGCTCACAATGGCCACCAAAGCCTTTATCTCGATAGAGAGGGCCGGGTCTTTGATGTGTCCCCGGTGGCGCCAGGCATACGCCTTGTGGGACGCAGTTTTGGTGAAGCAATGGAACGGATCCTGCTGGGCAGAAAAGGCTCCCCACTTCTCCTACCGTCACTCGATAAAGTGTACTGGTATGGCGAGGTGCTTCTACGTGGGAATCCTCAAATCCTCGGTATCGAGGATTTGAGGAAGGGGTAGAGCGCCGTCCGATCTGACTATCAATGCAGCACAAATTCTCCATCCACCTTGCGCCACTCGTTCGGCGCGATCAGCTTCTGGTGCGTATAGACCACCGAATGCAGGGGGCCATCCAGCTTGGCCTTCCAGAATTCGATGAACCGGATCAGCACCGGAAACTTCGGAGCGATGTCGTAGTCCTGCCAGACGAAGCTCTGCAGGAGATGCGGATGGTCGGGGAAATGATAAAGAATCTTGGCCGTCGTCAGGCCATAGCCTTTGAGCATCAGGTCCATTTCAAGATGGTCGCGCATTGCGGTCCCCAAGGTTGATTCTCCGTTCCTCCCAGGCACCAATTGTGCGCGTCGTTACTTAACTGTCTATTGATTTTTCTTGATCGCAAAACGAACTTTTCCCGCAAAAACATGCGGTTAGCAGCGAACCACGGCGAGTGCTGACAGTCTCGACAGGCGCCCCTGCGGCATCCCGCCACGCAAATCCAACGTCTAATGTTGCCGTCGCGGCGGAACTGGTAATAATGCCGCCGAATTCGCGGCCGCTTCGCCGCGATCCCGCCAGCGTTTCAAGCCGGCGGATTGGTTCGGGAGGAAGGCAAGAAATGTCCGAGGTTCATGTCCATCGCGTCCAGCCGGCGTGGAAGAAGAACGCCCTGATCGACAATGACACCTACCTCAAATGGTATGCCGACAGCGTGAAGAACCCGGACAAGTTCTGGGGCAAGCACGGCAAGCGCATCGACTGGTTCAAGCCCTTCTCCAAGGTCAAGAACACCTCCTTCGAAGGCAAGGTCTCGATCAAGTGGTTCGAGGATGGCCAGACCAATGTCTCGTACAATTGCATCGACCGCCATTTGAAGAAGCGCGGCGACCAGACCGCCATCATCTGGGAAGGCGACAATCCCTACGACGACAAGAAGATCACCTACACCGAGCTTCACGAGCATGTCTGCCGGCTCGCCAATGTGATGAAGAAGCACGGCGTCAAGAAAGGCGACCGCGTCACCATATACATGCCGATGATCCCGGAGGCGGCCTACGCGATGCTGGCCTGCACGCGCATCGGCGCCATCCATTCGGTCGTCTTCGGCGGCTTTTCGCCCGATGCGCTGGCTGGCCGCATCGTCGACTGCGAATCGACCTTCGTCATCACTTCGGACGAAGGCCTGCGCGGCGGCAAGCCCATCCCGCTGAAGGAGAACACCGACAAGGCGATCGACATCGCCGCCAAGCACCACGTCATGGTCAAGAACGTCTTGGTCGTGCGCCGCACCGGCGGCAAGATCGGCTGGGCGCCGGGGCGCGACCTCTGGTATCACGACGAAGTCGCGACGGTGAAGGCCGAGTGCAAGCCCGAGAAGATGAAAGCGGAGGATCCGCTGTTCATCCTCTACACGTCGGGCTCGACCGGCAAGCCGAAAGGGGTGCTGCACACCACGGCCGGCTATCTCGTCTATGTGTCGATGACGCACCAATATGTCTTCGACTACCATGACGGCGACATCTACTGGTGCACCGCCGATGTCGGCTGGGTGACCGGCCACAGCTACATCGTCTACGGGCCGCTCGCCAACGGCGCCACCACGCTGATGTTCGAAGGCGTGCCGAACTACCCCTCGCAGTCGCGCTTCTGGGAAGTCATCGACAAGCACAAGGTCAACATCTTCTACACCGCGCCGACGGCGCTGCGCGCGCTGATGGGCGCCGGCAACGACCCGGTGAAGAAGACGTCGCGCAAATCGCTGCGCGTACTGGGCTCGGTCGGCGAGCCGATCAACCCGGAAGCCTGGGAGTGGTATTTCAACGTCGTCGGCGAAGCCAAGGTGCCGATCGTCGACACATGGTGGCAGACCGAGACCGGCGGCATCCTGATCACGCCGCTGCCCGGCGCCACCGACCTCAAGGCGGGCTCGGCGACGCGGCCCTTCTTCGGCGTCAAGCCGCAGCTGGTCGACGGCGAGGGCAAGGTGCTCGAAGGAGCGGCCGACGGCAATCTCTGCATCACCGATTCCTGGCCAGGCCAGATGCGCACCGTCTATGGCGATCACGACCGTTTCGTGCAGACCTATTTTTCCACCTACAAGGGCAAGTACTTCACCGGTGACGGCTGCCGCCGCGACGCCGATGGCTATTACTGGATCACCGGCCGCGTCGACGACGTCATCAACGTCTCGGGCCACCGCATGGGCACGGCCGAGGTCGAATCGGCGCTGGTCAGCCACGACAAGGTTTCCGAGGCCGCCGTCGTCGGCTATCCCCACGACATCAAGGGCCAGGGCATCTACAGCTACGTCACCTTGATGAAGGGCGTCGAAGCGACCGAGGATCTGCGCAAGGAACTCGTCGCCCATGTCCGCAAGGAGATCGGCGCCATCGCCACGCCCGACAAGATCCAGTTCGCGCCGGGCCTGCCCAAGACGCGTTCGGGCAAGATCATGCGCCGCATCCTTCGCAAGATCGCCGAGGACGATTTTTCCGCGCTTGGCGACACATCGACGCTCGCCGATCCGGCAGTCGTCGATGATCTCGTCGCCAACCGGCAGAACAAGAAGGGCTGATGGCTGGCGAGGCTGCACTGGGTACCGTCACGGAGCTTTGGCGCTACCCGGCGAGTTCGCTCGCCGGTGAGCGCCGTGGCGCCATCTCGGTTGGACAGGCGGGCATCGACGGCGACCGCCTGTTCGGCCTCGTCGATACCTCGGACAATGAAATCGCCCGGCCAGATCGTGACGCCAAGTGGCACAAGGTGCCGCGCATCCGCACCCGGCTGAACAATGACCGCGAATTGCAGATCGCGGTTCCCGACGGCGACTGGCTGGCCGCGCCCGGCGCTGAATGCGACCGCGTGGTGTCGGCCTATCTTGGCTTTGCCGCCTCTATCAGGCCGTTCGGCCAGGAGAATGCACCGCCCGCCTACAGCGGCCCGCTGACGCAGGCGCGCTACGGCAAGGCGCCGATCCATCTCCTGACCACGGCCTCGCTGGCGCGGCTGAAGGCGCTGCATCCGGAAGGGGCCGCCGATCCGCGCCGCTTCCGCCCCAACATCGTCGTCGACATGACGGCGGTCGAGGGTTCGTTTCCCGAAACGGAATGGATCGGCAAGAAACTCGCGATCGGCGATCTGCTCTTGACCATCTCCGAGCCGTGCCGTCGCTGCGGCTTCACCATCATTTCGCAAGATGGTTTCGACCACGATCCCGGCATCCTGCGCAACCTGGTCCGACACAACGCCCACAATCTCGGCGTCTACTGCACCGTCGACCGGCCCGGCCATGTCGAGATCGGCGCGCCGATGCGGTTCGTCTAGGGAAGACCTTCGCATCATCTGTAATACGAATGACAGAAAACCGGGCCATACACCTCCGGCGCGGCCCGACTTGTCGCTCTCATTTTCGAATCCATCGGAGTGCCTATGACTTCCCTGCCCATTCTTGGCGCCGCCATGACGCTGGACGACGTCGAAACCCATCGCGACTGGCTGTTCGAAAAGCCGCGCGACCTCGAATTGCAGGACTTTGCCGAGGCCCGTGTTCTCAACGGCGACTGGGCACCGCTCGCCGCCCGCGCCAGAAAGCTTCTCGACGGCCATGGGGGCCGGCTCGGCATTCATGGGCCTTTCTGGGGCTTCACCATCGCCTCGCAGGACCCCGACATTCGCGACGTCGTCAGCAGACGTCTGCTGCAAGGTCTCGATGTCTGCGCCGCCATCGGCGCCAGCCACATGGTCGTCCACAGCCCCTACACGACCTGGTCCTACAACAACCTCGACAACAATCCCGGCGAGCGCGAAAAAATCATCGAATACTCCCGGCTGACGCTGCGCGATGCCGTCAAGCGGGCCGAGGATATCGGCTGCACCATGGTGCTCGAGAACATCGAGGACAAGGACCCGCATATCCGCGTGGTCTTGGCCGACAGCTTCAACTCGCCCGCGGTCGCCGTATCGATCGATACCGGCCACGCCTACTATGCCCATGGCTCCACCGGCGCGCCACCGGTCGACTATTATGTGCACGCCGCCGGCAACCGCCTGCAACATGTCCATCTGCAGGACGCCGACGGTTACGCGGATCGCCACTGGAGCCTCGGCGAAGGCACGATCCAATGGCGCTCGGTCTTTGCCGCGCTGGCGAAACTCGAAAGCAATCCGCGTCTCATCATCGAGATCAGGGACAAGTCCAGGATACCGGCGTCGGCGGCTTATCTCGCCTCGCTCGGTATCGCCGAATAAGGCCCCGGCGCACCGCGCTACCGGTACAGATCCGCCCGCGTCGGCGGCAGGCCACTTGGGCCCCGCGCGCGCTTGGTGACGACGGTCTGGAAAATCTGCGCCGAGGCGCGTTCGAAGGCGATCGAACAGCCGGTCAGGTAGAGCACCCAGAGCCGCGCCCGGGGCTCGCCCACCTCCGCGATCGCCTCGTCGAACCGCGCCCGCAGTCGCTCGGCCCACAGCCTGCAGGTGCGGGCATAGTGTTCGCGCAGGTTCTCGACGTCATGGACGAGAAAACCGTGTGCCTCCAGATTGCCCAGCGTCATGCCGATCGTGTCGACCTCGCCGCCGGGAAAGATGTATTTGATCAGCGCCTTGTACTCCCCGCCCTTGCGCAGCGTCTTCCTGGCGCTGCCCTTGCCGCGCCTTGTGATGGCATGGTGCAGGTAGATGCCGCCGGGCTTGAGCAGGCGATGGACGGTGGAGAAATAGGTGGCGTGGTTGGCGATGCCGACCGCCTCGAACATGCCGATCGAGGAGATCTTGTCGTAGCCGCCGTCGAGCTCGGTGTAGGACTTGATGTCGATGGTGATCCTGTCTTCCAGCCCTTCGGCGCGGATGCGCTCGCGTGCCAGCCTGGTCTGCTCCTCGGACAACGAGACGCCATGGCCGATGGCGCCATAATGCTTGGCCGCATGGATCAGCATGGCGCCCCAGCCGCAGCCGATGTCGAGCAGCCTGTCGCCCGGCTTCAGCCTGAGCTTGCGGCAGATATGGTCGAGCTTGTCCTTCTGCGCCTGGTCGATGCCGTTGGCGAAATCGGTGAAATAGGCGCAGGTATAGACCATGCGCTCATCGAGGAAGAGCCGGTAGAACGCGTTCGAGATGTCATAGTGATGCTCGATCGCCTTCTTGTTCGAACCGCTGACGAAGGGATTTTGCCCGGCAAGATCGGCCCGCTTCGTCATCTCTCTTCGCGAGAACAGCACGGCGGGCAGGTCGCGCAGGATGGCAAGCTTCGGCAGGGATTTGAGCCGGAGCTTGCCCTTCGACGGCAGCGCGTAGAGGTCGAAAATCGACCCGCCCTCGATATCGATCGTCTTGGCGATCCACATTTCCACCAGCGTCGAGAAATTCGGCCTGCGCGCCAGCTGCCAGACGATGTCCTGGTCGTTGATCGCAAGCACCGGCCCGCCTGGCGGACCGATGCGCTCGCCGGTCCACAGCCTGACGGCGAACCCTGGCTTCAGCGCCTCGACGACGCTCCGAACGATGCGTGCTGCCTTGTCGGCTGCATCCATGCCCCTCTCCTCTGGGCCTGGTGCCGACGGCCCGATGTGATTGTGGCCGCTCGGCCGTTCGGGTGCAACCCGCGGGCGCGGCGCGGCTATGAAGTGTCTCAATTGGGACACATCGGCGCGCCCTGAACATACCTCGCGTGACAGCGTCGCATCGCGGCACTTGCCAAATCAGCCGAAACACCCCACCTTGGGATCGTGTTCAACGAACTGAAAGGAGGTGATCCGATGTCGAGTGATTTCGTTTTCCAGAACGTGGCCTCAGCGGATTGCACTTTCGGGAAGCAGTCTTCCCGTTAAGGCGCGAGATGCGCGGCGGGTGATGTAAACGTCACCGCCATTGAGCCGCGCCATGGACGGAAACACGGAAGGCCGCCGGCTTCGAAAGAAGCGGCGGCCTTTTCCTTTTCGCGGACTACTGGGTCAGTACGACCTTTTCGGTATTGCGGATGATTTCCTGAAACGCATTGTCCAATTCTGCTCCGGTGGACACTTCGAAATAATGTCTCTCGGCGGCGGAGGCGTCTTTCGACGAACAACCCTTCAGCACTGCCTTTGCCTGGTCCCGCTCGGTTGCCGACATGTCCTTGTCGTTCAGGTCGAAGCCGATGGTGAAAATCTCGATGCCGTCGTTTTTCATGTTGCCGCACAGCGTTTCGGCGTTGCCACGCGCAAGGCTCCCCTGGCCGTTGTAGCGCCCGGCGGCGCCCGCGAAGGCGGTGTTGAACTGGCCGTCGGTCATCAGGATTGCAACCTTGGCAATCTTCCTCGGATCGGCGTTCGAAGCGCCGTTGCCAAGACCGGCATTCTTGATCGCGGCGCGCCATTGCGGCGACAGCATATAATAGGTCCACTGAATGGCGATCGCGCCGGCCGTATAACCACCGGCCTGGAAGTCGCCGATCGAATCAAGCAGTGCCTTTGAATCCGCCGTCAGCGGGATCACTTCCGCATCAGGACACTTGTTCATACCCTCGCCGGCGAGATGGTCATCCCGGTTGACCAGCGCATAATATTTCTTGCCGGTCGTGTCCGTGCGAACCGTGTCCGGGCCGTCGGCGCTCAAATCCGCATCGCCGTTCTTGGTTTTCCGCTCCGTAGCGCAATTATCCGTGCGTGGCATGGCGGCACCGACAATGGAGAGGTACTCGCTGAAGGACGGCAGCAGATTTTTGCCCGTCTTGGCAACGAGAAGCGGACTGCCGGCGACGGGTGGCAGTTCAGAACTCCCTTGCTTTTCGGCATAGACGTTTTCGGCCAGCTTTCCGGCGTTCACGCCCGATGCGTAAGGCACGATAGCGACACGGACGCGAGGGTTCTTCGGATCCTGGTTCTCCAGCATCGTGCGGACGGCGTTCTCGGCAGCTGTTCTCAGATCGCCGATCTTGTTGACGTTGCCCCGCTTTGCCATCGATCCTGTTATGTCGAGCATCATCGCCACCTCAATCTGCTTGTCCGAATAAAGCGATGTCGTCGAGGCGGTGACGCGCTTCATGTTCCCCATGTCGAAAATCGGGAAAAACAGGGCGAGGTCGACATGGACATCCGCCTGCACCGTCTTGGCGGTCCTGTTGACGACCAGCCTGTCCAGCGTCACCTGACCGGTGTGTAGAATGCCGGCCGCGTTGTTGGCCTCGAGAAAGGCCTGCACGGATTTGTTGGCGTCGGCTTCCTTGATGGCACCGGTTGTCAGGTCGCGTGCCGTCGATGTCACTGCCGCGTCGACCACGCCCTGCAAGCTCGACTTGGCATTGTAGAGCTGCGTGACGTTGACAGAGAAGCCCGCGACCAGCGCCAAGACCGAGGCAGCGAAGCCGAACAGGACCGCGAAATTTCCACGGCGATCCCTGGCGAATGCGCCGACCGCGTGAACAAGACCCCCGTAATTCCGCATCCAACAGCCTCCGCTTGCCTCGGCCTCGTCGCCGCATTGAAGGCAATGCAGGATTCCGGCCGGGCCATGCGGAGATCCGTCCTAAGACAGGAGGTCGACAGCAAATCGTTGTTTTTGTTGGATTTTCACCTGGCGAGAAGGTGAACGACTGGTAAACGCCGCGCTGTACCGACGCCCACGTTTACCGGATGCTTACCATGCCCAGCCGAAGAGCTCGTACGGTATCAGGCGACGTCTTGTTGCGGCACAGCATCGCTGTGCCGAAGCGGGCCAACTGTCCCAGGCTTGCCAGGCATGTCGAGGCGCGAACCAACTGGATGTGGCGAGATTCAGGTCAGACAATTGCAGGCCCGGGTCTCATTTTGGCTAGGCCAGCATCTGTGCGCTGGCCGTCCTGTCGACGCCGTGATGAGGCGGATTGAACAGCCTGCCTTCCTGCTCGTAGGTCCATACCTTGAACAAGGTAAGCCGGTGGGGGCCAAAACTGTGCAGCAAGGGAACGTCGGTGGCATCGCGGCCACGCGCGACGACGACGCGACCAATTCTGGGCCGGTTGTGGCGCGGATCGAACGTGTACCACTTGCCGTCGAGGAACACTTCCATCCAGGCCGAGAAATCCATCGGTGCCGGATCGGCCGGCACGCCGATATCGCCGAGATAGCCGTTCACGTAGCGCGCCGGAATGTTCATGCAACGACAAAGCGTGATCGCCAGATGGGCGAAGTCGCGGCACACGCCGACACGTTCCTCGTGCGCCTGCGCGGCGGTGCGGGTCGAACGCGCATAGCCGTAGCCGAAGGACAGGCGGTTGTGGACATAGTCGACAATCGCCTGTACCCGCGCCCAGCCGGACGGAAGATGGCCGAAAAGCTGCCAGGCGAGATTGCTCAGGTGATCTGTCTCGCAATAGCGGCTGCCGAGGAGATAGCCGAGCACATCGTCGGGCAATTCGGCGACCGGCATTTCCCGGGCCAGCGTATTGACCTCGTCCGTCTCGCCACTGTCCTCGATCACCGCGTCGTAGAGGATGCGAAAGCCCCCGGCGGGCGCCGTGAAACGGCGGCAGGCATTGCCATGCAGGTCGTGGTAGAGCCGGGTCGGCACCGAAGGCGACGTCAGCACGCGCGTCTGCCGCTTGATGTCGGCCTGCCTGTCGTTGTGGATTTCGAGCAACGAAATCACCGGAGTGGCCTCGGCGCATTCGATGGCGATCTCGTAGCCGAGGCGGATAAGCATGAGCGTCGTCCCTCTTCGCATGACGGGAATGGTCCGGTTTCAAACGCCGCAAGGTGATCGTGGTTCCCTGGACGCTGCCAAAATGCGCGCTCGCGGGTTTCCATATCCGCGCCTTCACGTTACGGTCGCGCCCTCCCTCGCCACCCTCCCCCCGACTTCAAGGAAAATCATGTTTGCTGGCAGAAAATTCGCCGCCTTCCTCTTCGACATGGACGGCACGCTGATCAATTCCATCGCCTCGGCGGAGCGGGTGTGGAGCGATTGGGCGCGGCGCCATGGCCTCGACGTCGCGGCCTTCCTGCCGACCATTCACGGCGTGCGGGCGATCGAGACCATCACCGCGCTGGCGCTCCCGGGCGTCGATCCGACACACGAAGCAGACCTGCTGCTGAAGGCGGAAGCGGCCGATCTGGACGGCATCGTTCAGATCGCCGGTGCCGTTTCCTTTCTGAACGCGCTGCCGCCCGAGCGCTGGGCGATCGTGACCTCGGCGCCGCGCTCGTTGGCCCTTGCCCGCATGAAGGTTGCCGGCATCCCCGTGCCTGGCGTCCTGATCGCGGCCGAGGATGTGTCGCGCGGCAAGCCGGCGCCCGATTGCTTCCAGCTTGGCGCCAGCCGGCTCGGCTTCGACGCGCGCGACTGCCTGGTGTTCGAGGATGCCCCGGCCGGCATAGCGGCGGCCGAGGCGGCGGGAGCTTCGGTCATGGTGATCAACGCCACGCACCAGCATGTGCTGCAGACACCGCATGCCGCGATATCGGCCTATGACACGGTCGGCATCACCGTCGACGAGCAAGGCTGGCTGACACTCGAACCGCAACGCGACGCCGCCTAGTCTTGCGCGCGGTATGGGAAGATTCGGGGCAGCCGACCTGACCCGAATCGCCTCTAGAAGTCGCTGGTCAGGCCTTTGACCTCCCAGTCACCGTAGCGGCCGGGCTCCTTGCCGCCACGGCCGCCGATCTCCTTGGGCAGTTGGGCTTCCCGCGCGCGATAGTCGGTGCGCCGTGCCTCGGCTTCCGCCAGTGCGCGGCGGGCGGCGGGCGTCAGCTCTTTTGGCGGAGCGTCGCCATCCGTGCCGGCCGGCGTTTTACTGGTCTCGTCGTTCATGCGATATTTCCAGTGGATTGAAACGGGAACGGGCGTTTCCCATCATATAGCCATGACCTCACGAGGATCGACCCTTTTTCACCACCATCCCGACAGGAGCAGACGATGAACACCATTCGCACCGCCATGCTTCTCGCCGCCATGACGGCGCTGTTCATGGGCGTCGGCTTCCTGATCGGCGGTTCGGGCGGCATGATGATCGCGCTGGTGGTCGCCGCCGGCACCAATCTGTTCAGCTACTGGAACGCGGACAAGATGGTGCTGTCGATGAACCGCGCCGTCGAGGTCGACGAGAAAAACGCACCGGAATACTACGCCATCGTCCAGGCACTGGCCAAGCAGGCCGGGCTGCCGATGCCGAAAACCTATCTGATCGACAATCCGCAGCCGAACGCCTTCGCCACCGGCCGCAATCCACAGAACGCGGCGGTTGCCGCTTCCACCGGCCTGCTGCAGCGGCTGACCCATGAAGAGGTCGCCGCGGTGATGGCGCATGAACTTGCCCACGTCCAGCACCGCGACACGCTGACCATGACCATCGTCGCCACCTTTGCCGGCGCCATCTCGATGCTCGGCAATTTCGCCTTTTTCCTCGGCGGCAACCGCGACAACAACAACCCGTTCGGCTTCGTCGGCGTGCTGGCGGCGATGATCGTGGCGCCCTTTGCCGCCATGATCGTGCAGATGGCGGTCAGCCGCACCCGCGAATACGAGGCCGACCGGCGCGGCGCTGAAATCTGTGGACACCCGCTGTGGCTGGCCTCCGCGCTTGACAAGATCGCCCGCGGAGCCGAACGCATTCCCAACCCCGACGCCGAGCGCAACCCCGCTATGGCGCATCTCTTCATCATCAACCCCCTGCATGGCGAGCGCATGGACAGTCTGTTCTCCACCCATCCGAGCACCGACAACCGCATTGCCGCCTTGCAGGCAATGGCGCGCGAGATGGGCGATGGTGCATCGCAGGCCCCGCGGCGCCAGGCGCCGACGCCGCCGCGGGTTGACGAGCCGCAAGCGGCCGGACCATGGGGCAAGTCGGCCGAACCGGAACAAGCCGAACCGGAACAACAGGCTGAACCGGCCAGACCGAAATCCAATCCGTGGGGTCGCAACCCGACCGGGCCCAAGGGCCGATGGTCGTGAGCGTGACGGGTCGGGCACCTCGACGCACAGGCGAGCAGGAACAGGGTGACGGCGGCGAATTCGTTGCCGGCCTCGCCGCGCGCAAAGCGGCGGCGCGCCTGCTAGCCGCCGTCATCGATGCCAGGACGCCGCTTGACGGCCTGACCGACCACGAGAACGGCCACCCGCAATACAAGGCGCTCGATTTGCGCGACCGTGGCCTGGTGCGGGCCATTCTGGTCACCGCGCTGCGCTTCCGCATGACCATATCGGGGCTGCTGGCGCGGCGGCTGGAGAAGCCGCTGCCGCCCAACGCCACCGCGCTGTCGCACATACTGCATGTGGCGGCCGCGCAGATCCTGTTCCTCGACATTCCCGACAGCGCCGCCGTCGACCTCGCGGTGACGCACGCCAAGTCCGACCCGCGCACGCAGCGCTTTTCGGGCTTGGTCAACGGCGTGCTGCGCACGCTCGCGCGCGCCAAGGAAACGGAGTTGCCGGCGGCACTTGACGCCACCGACGAGGCGCCGAGATGGTTTTCCGACCGGCTGAAGGCCACCTATGGCCAGGACAAGGCCCGTCTCATTCTGGCAGCCCACCGCCATGAGGCACCCGTCGATTTCTCGGTCAAGGCCGATCCCGAACTCTGGGCCGAAAAGCTCGGCGGCATTGTCCTGCCCACGGGAACGGTCCGGGTGGAGAAGCTTGCCGCGGCCGTCACCGAATTGCCGGGTTTCACCGAAGGCGCATGGTGGGTTCAGGACGCCGCCGCCAGCCTCCCCGCCCGGCTGTTTGGCGATGTCAGCGGATTGCGCGTCGCCGATCTCTGCGCCGCGCCCGGCGGCAAGACCGCCCAGTTGATCCTGGCCGGCGCCAAGGTCACCGCCGTCGACACTTCGAAGAACCGGCTGGCTCGGCTGGCGCAGAATCTCGACCGCCTCGGCCTGTCGGCCGAAATCGTCCAGGCCGACCTGCTCAAGTTTGAGCCGAAGGGGCTGTTCGATGCCGTGCTGCTGGATGCGCCATGCTCGTCGACCGGCACGGTGCGCCGGCATCCCGACGTGCCATGGACCAAGACGGCGGCGGACGTCGAAAAGCTCGCCGACCTGCAACGCAGGCTGCTCGCCCGCGCCGTCACGCTGGTCAGGCCCGGCGGCCGGATCGTCTTTTCCAATTGTTCGCTCGACCCGCTCGAAGGTGAGGATCTCCACGGCGCTTTCCTCAGAGCGACGCCTGAGATCGCCGACGATCCGCTGCATCAGGGCGAGATCGCCGGCATCGATTCGTTCCTGACGCCGCAAGGCACGCTGCGCACCACGCCCGCCGATCTCGACCTCGGCGCGCCGGAGCGCTCCGGTCTGGACGGCTTCTTCGCCGCACGCATGCGTCGCGCCGGCTAAGGGCCTAAGAGCAGGGATTTGCTGACTTTTTTGGGGAGAGTATGGCCCGACGCCAGGCCAGACGGCATCGTTTGAAGGAATTCGCCTTCGCACGAGTCGCGCAATCATGTAGACTCGATGCCGGGGTTAGGACGATCAGGAGGGGTCTTGGCACTGGCTGCCAGCAGCACGACGCGTCTGTGGACGCTGGTCGCGAAGGAGTTCTGGCGCAAAACACGCCGGCGCCTGCGCGCCGGGCCGGTGTATCGCTGGCGCTATTCCGGCCGCACGCCCGAACGCGTCCTGATCGCGCCGCCGGACCTGCGCCTGGCCGACCCGCAGATCGCACTCGAGATCTATTACGGCCGTTATCCTCTGTCTGGCCATCTGGTCGAGACCGGCGGCAAATCCCCTTTTCAGATCAATGTCCCCAATCACGGTTGGCAAAAGACGCTGCATGGCTTCCGCTGGCTGCGCCATATGCGTGCCGCCGGCACGGAGCTTGCCGCCGCCAATGCGCGTGCGCTGGTGTCCGACTGGATCACCATGCATGGCAACAACATCGCCGGCGTCGCCTGGGAGCCCGGCACGACGGCCAAGCGCATCATCGCCTGGCTGCAGCATTCTTCCGTCGTGCTGCAGGGCGCTGAATTTCCCTTCTACCGCGCCTTCCTGAAATCGCTGGCGGTGCAGATCCGCTATCTCAGGTCGATGGCGCGCGAAATGCCCGACGGCAAGGACCGGCTGCGCGCCCGCATCGCGCTGGCGTTCGCCGCACTGTCCCTGCCGGCGCCGGCCTCGGCGCTGCGCGGCGCCACCCGCAACCTCGCCGACGAACTCAATCGCCAGATCCTTGCCGACGGCGGCCATATCTCGCGCAACCCAATGGCGGTGCTGGAAATCCTCGCCGACCTGCTGCCGCTGCGCCAGACCTATGCCAACCAGGCCGAAGCGCCGCCACAGGCGCTGATCGGCGCCATCGACCGCATGCTGCCGGCGCTGCGCTTCTTCCGCCACCAGGATGGCAGCCTCGCCCGCTTCAACGGCATGGGCGCCACCATCCATGACCGCATCGCCACCATCCTGCGCCATGACGACACGGCCGGCTCGCCGCTGCTGCATGCACCGCATTCGGGCTACGAGCGGCTGGCGATGGGCGGCACCACCGTCATCGCCGATACCGGCCTGCCGCCGCCGGTCGACGTGTCCAACGCGGCGCATGCCGGCTGCCTCGCCTTCGAACTGTCGTCGGGCCGCCAGCATTACATCGTCAACGCCGGCATCGACACATACGGCGCCGCCGAGTTCCGGCCGCTGGCCCGTGCCACCGCAGCGCACTCGACAGCCACCATCAACGACACGTCCTCGGCGCGTTTCACCCATGCGCTGCGGGTCAACGACCAGCTCGGGTCACCGTTGATAGGCGGGCCGCAGCAGGTGCAATGCAAGCGCATCGACCAGAAGGGCGTCCACGGTTTCATCGCCCGTCATGACGGCTATCTCCAGCGTTTCGGTTTCCTGCATGAGCGCGAGCTGAAACTCTCCTCGGACGGCAATGTGCTGGCGGGCCGGGACCGGTTCCAGCGGCCTGGCAACGCAGCGATCCGCAACAATGGCCGCGATTTCGTCACCGTGCGCTTTCACGTCCACCCCGACATCAATCTGCTGCAGGACGAACAGGAGCGGCTGGTGCTGACCGCCGACCAGGCCGACACCTGGGTGTTCACCTCTGGCGAAGTGGTGCCCGAAGTCGAGGAATCGATCTACTTCGCCGGCCTTGGCGGCCCGCGCCGCAGCCGGCAGATCGTGCTTGCCTTCAAGGCGTCCGACATTGCCGAGGTCCACTGGCAACTGACGCGGACAAAGATCGCCGGTTATCCCCAAAACAACTGAGCTTGCGGCGGCAATCGGGTGTGCGAAGCAGCGAACGCTTGATTTCCGGGCCTCATGTGCTACGGCGCGGGCCTGCTCCTCCAGACTTGAAAGGCTGCCAGCCCATGGCCGTTCCAGCCAAGAACATTCCAGCCCCCGATCTCGTTCCGGTCCGCCGCGCGCTGCTCTCCGTCTTCGACAAGACCGGCCTGATCGACTTTGCCCGGGCGTTGGCCGCAGCCGGCGTCGAACTGGTCTCCACCGGCGGCACGGCAAAGGCGATCGCCGAAGCCGGCATGGCGGTGCGCGACGTCTCGGAACTCACCGACTTCCCCGAGATCATGGACGGCCGCGTCAAGACGCTGCATCCGTCCGTGCATGGCGCACTGCTTGGCGTGCGCGACGACCCCGAGCACGCATTGGCGATGCGCAAATACGGCATCGAGCCGATCGATCTCGTCGTCTCCAATCTTTATCCGTTCGAGGAAGTCCGCCGGTCCGGCGCCGATTACGCGTCGATCGTCGAGAACATCGACATTGGCGGCCCGGCGATGATCCGCGCCTCGGCCAAGAACCACGCCTATGTCGCCATCGTCACCGATCCCGGCGACTACGCCGCCGTGCTCAACGCGCTGGAGATGAACATCGGCTCGCTGTCGCTGGATTTCCGCAAAAAACTCGCGGCCAAGGCCTTCGCCCGCACCGCGACCTATGACGCGGCAATCTCGGGGTGGTTCGCCGAGGTGCTGGAAATCGAGCATCCGACCTGGCGCGCCTTCGGCGGCCGGCTGGCCGAGGTGATGCGCTACGGCGAAAACCCCCACCAGGCCGCCGGCTTCTACGTCAATGGCGACAAACGCCCAGGTGTCGCCACGGCGCGACAGCTGCAGGGCAAGCAGCTATCCTACAACAACATCAACGACACCGACGCCGCCTTCGAACTGGCCGGCGAATTCGATCCGGCGCGCTCGGCGGCCGTCGCCATCATCAAGCACGCCAACCCGTGTGGCGTGGCCGAAGGCACGTCGCTGAAGGCGGCCTACGCCAAGGCGCTCGCCTGCGACCCGGTCTCGGCTTTCGGCGGCATTGTCGCTGTCAACCGCATTCTCGACGCCGAGGCGGCGCAGGAAATCGTCAAGACCTTCACCGAGGTGATCATCGCGCCCGACGCGACCGACGAAGGCGCGGCAATCATAGCCGCCAAGAAGAATTTGCGCCTGCTGGTCACCGGCGGCCTGCCGGATCCGCGCGCGCCCGGCACCACGGTCAAGTCCGTTTCCGGCGGCCTCCTGGTCCAGGGCCGCGACAATGCCGTGGTCGACGACCTCGACCTGAGGGTGGTGACGAAGCGGGCACCGACCCCGGCCGAGATGGCGGACCTGAAATTCGCCTTCCGCGTCGCCAAGCACGTCAAGTCGAACGCCATCGTCTATGCCAAGGACGGCGCCACCGTCGGCATCGGCGCCGGCCAGATGAGCCGGGTCGATTCCTCGCGCATCGCCGCCCGCAAGGCGCTCGACGCCGCTGAAGCCGCCGGCCATCCGGAGCCGCTGACCAAGGGGTCGGTGGTCGCCTCCGACGCCTTCTTCCCCTTCGCCGACGGGCTGATATCGGCCATCGAGGCCGGCGCCACCGCCGTCATCCAACCGGGCGGCTCGATGCGCGACGACGACGTCATCGCCGCCGCCGACGAACACGGCATTGCCATGGTGTTCACCGGGACAAGGCATTTCCGGCATTGAGCACCCTCTTCCTTCTCCCCTTGTGGGAGAAGGAAGAGGCGCTGCTACTCACCCGGCCGATCCGCCGGGTATGGCGTCCTGACCAGGATCGCCATGCCAATCGCCAGGAACAAAATAATCGCTGCCATGCCGAGCCGCGCCGAGCCGCTGGTCGCGGTGATCGTCGCGACCATGAACGGCGCCAGGAAACTGGTCGCCCGTCCGGCCAGCGCATAAATGCCGAAATAGCGGCCGGATTCCGCCGCGGTGACGCTGCGCGCCATGTAGGAACGCGACGAGGCCTGCACCGGGCCGAAAGCCAGGCCGATCAGCAGGCCGTACATGATGTAGGCCTTTTCGGCCGCCGTTCCGAACAACCCACCCGAGTCAGCGGTCGAAAGCTGGATCAGGCCAAGCAGCGTGAAGCCCGGCCCCGTCGAGACGACGCCGATGGTGGCGATGGACAGCATGACCAGCGAAATCATCACCACCACCTTGGAGCCCAGCGCCGTGTCGAGGCGCGCCGCGATCCAGCAGCCGAAGATGGCGACGACATTGAGGATGATGCCGAACATGCCGATCTCGGTGATCGACCAATGGAACATGCCAGCCGCGAAGGTGCCGCCCAGCGCCAGCAGCGCGTTGACGCCATCCTGATAGATCATGCGGGCGACAAGAAAGCGGAAGATGCCGCCGCGCTTGCGCACTTCGGCCAGTGTCGATTTCAGCTCCGACAGGCCCTCGCGCACCGCCGGTCCGATCGGAATGCCCTTGATGGCGTCCGGCGTGAAGAAGAACATCGGCAGGATGAACAGGAAATACCAGCCGGCCGACAAAGGCCCGGTCGCGCGGGCATCCTCGCCCAGATGCGGATCGAGACCGAACAGCGGGGTGATGCCGATGATGGTCTTGCCGGTTTCAGGCGAACCGGCGAGACAAGTGACGACGAAGATCAGCGCGATCATGCCGCCGAGGTAGCCGAGACCCCAGGCCATGTTGGAGATGCGGCCGATCTCGCTCTTCGGCACTAGGCGCGGCATCATGGAATCGTTGAAGACAGTGGAAAACTCCGCCGCCACGGATGCCAGCGAGAACAGCGCCACGATGAGGAACAGGTTGGAACCGGGCGCGGCGAACCAGAGCAAGGTGAGACTGGTGATCTTGATCGCCGCGAAGAAGGCGATCCACGGCTTGCGCGGTCCGGTCTGGTCGGCGATCGAACCGAGGATCGGCGATAGCACCGCGATGACCAGCCCAGCCGCGGCGATGCCATAGCCCCAGACAGCCTGGCCCGTGGTGGGATCGCTCGCCATGCGCGAAACGAAATAGGGGCCGAAGATGAAAGTGGTAACGACCGTGAAGAACGGCTGCGCCGCCCAGTCGAAGAACATCCACCCCCAGATGCCGCGCCCGGATGCCCGCTGCACTGTGTCTACCGCCATGCTGATTCCCCCGGACACTCCCGTATCGGGCGCCATGTCTGCATGTTTCCGAGGCTCGTGCAAATGACAAGCGTCGCGCCGCCAGCCTCGGAAATGATCCGCTCACATCCCGGTCAGGTCGCTCATCAGTCCTGAGGCGACCGACAGCCGGGACACGGTGATGTCGCCGCCTTCCGTCAACGCCTGCAGCCGATCGCGGATGCGCGCCACCCGCTCGCCGCCGGCTTCGAGCCACGCCGCCACCGGATCGGCCGCCTTGGCCTGGCCGGTGAGCGCGGCGACCACGATGCCGCGCCGTGCCGCGCCGATCGTGTCGGTGGCCCGGGAGAGAGCGAGTTGATCATAATAGTCCGAAGGCGTGATCGAGCGCGCCGCGTCCTCGACACGCGGGATGCGGAAGGCGTCGCTGACGGCGAAGAACGCCTTTGCGGCCGCGACGATATCGGCACCGGCGGTGCGCGCCGTCAGCGCGATGTCGGGAATGAGTTCCGCCACCTCGCTCAGCGCCAGCTGCTCGGCCAGCTTTTCCGGGGCGCCGGCCTTGAACAGGCCGTGCCGCTTCTCCTCGATCCGCTCGCGCGAGAAGGCGGGCAGCAGCGATACCAGTTTGGGCTCCAGCGCCTTGCGCGCGTCCTGCAATTCGGCGATGCGCTGGCCGAGGGCCGCGGTGCCGGCGTCGTTCTTCAGATACCAGCCGCTGGTCACATAGATAAGCCGGCTCACCATCTGATAGAGATCGAGCTGCACCTGGCCGTCGATCTGGTTGTCGAGCGCGTCGATCTCGCGATAGAGCGCCGGCAGCCCAAAGCCGTCGCGCACCACGGCGAAGGTGCGCACCACGTCGGCGGCGGTGCGGCCCGTGGCCTCCTGCAGCCGGTTGACGAAGGACGGGCCGCCACGATTGACCAGATCGTTGGCCACGACACGGGCAATGATCTCGCGGCGCAGCCGGTGGCCATGGATTTCGGTGACGTATTTCTTCGCCATCCGGTCCGGGAAATAGCCCATGAGATCGCGGTCGAAATGCGCATCGTCCGGCACGTCGCTGGCGACGATGTCGGAGAACAGCACGATCTTGGCATAGGCGAGCAGCACGCCGAGTTCGGCCCGGGTCAGCGGCTCGCCGCGCGCCTCGCGCTCGGCAAGGGCCGCCGGTGACGGCAGCGTCTCGACCACGCGGTCGAGCAGGCCGCGCGCTTCGAGCGCCGACATGAAACGGCTTTGATGCGCGATGTCGGCCAGGCCGCGCTTGCGAGCGATCGAAAGCGCCAGCGTCTGCTGATAATTGTTGGACAGCACCAGGCCGCCAACCTCGTCGGTCATCTCGGCCAGCAGCTTGTTGCGTGCCGGGCGCGTCAGCGAACCCTTGCGCATGGCCGATGCCAGCGCGATCTTGATGTTGACCTCGACGTCGGAGCAGTTGACGCCGCCCGAATTGTCGATGGCGTCGGAATTGCAACGGCCGCCATTCATGCCGAACTCGATGCGTGCCCGCTGCGTGACGCCGAGATTGGCGCCCTCGCCGATCACCTTTGCGCGCGCGTCGAGCGCGGTGATGCGGATGGCATCGTTGGCGCGGTCGCCGACCTCGGCATTGGTCTCCGTCGATGCCCTGAGATAGGTGCCGATGCCGCCGAACCACAAAAGGTCGACCGGCGCCTTGAGGATGGCCGTCATGATCTCGACCGGCGTGGCGGTCGTCTTGGCGAGGCCGATCGCGGCAGCCGCGGCAGCCGGCAAGGTGATCGACTTCTGGCTGCGCGAGACGATGACGCCGCCTTCCGACAGCTTGGTCTTGTCATAGTCCTGCCAGCTCGAACGCGGCAGCGCGAACATGCGTTCGCGCTCGGCCATCGAGGCAGCCATGTCAGGATCGGGATCGATGAAGATGTCACGATGGTCGAAGGCGGCGATCAGCCGCGTCTTCGGCGACAACAGCATGCCGTTGCCGAACACGTCGCCCGACATGTCGCCGACGCCGACGACGGTGAAGGACGACGTCTGGATGTCGCGGTTCATCTCGCGGAAATGCCGCTTGACCGCTTCCCAGGCGCCCTTGGCGGTGATGCCCATCTTCTTGTGGTCATAGCCGGCCGAGCCGCCGCTGGCGAAGGCATCGTCGAGCCAGAAGCCGTGCTTCTCCGAGATGGCGTTGGCGGTGTCGGAGAAGGTCGCCGTGCCCTTGTCGGCGGCGACGACGAAATAAGGATCGTCCTGGTCGCGGCGCACGACGCCGGCGGGCGGGATGACACCGTCCAGGCCGATATTGTCGGTGATCGACAAAAGGCTGGAAACGAAGTTCTTGTAGGCCGAGGTGCCGGCCTCGAAGATCGCGTCGCGCCCTGCGCTCATCGGCAGCTTCTTGGGATAGAAGCCGCCCTTGGCGCCGACCGGCACGATGACGGCATTCTTGACCTGCTGCGCCTTGACCAGACCGAGCACCTCGGTGCGGTAGTCCTGGGCGCGGTCCGACCAGCGCAGGCCGCCGCGCGCCACCGGGCCGAAGCGCAGATGCAGGCCTTCGACCTCGGAACCGTAGACGAAAATCTCCCGCCATGGCCGCGGCGCCGGCAATCCCTCGACCGCCTGCGACTCGAGCTTGATTGCCAGCGACTGGCCTTTCGCTTTCGTATCGGCAACGAAATGATTGGTGCGCAGCGAGGCTTCGATGAGGTTCAGGTAGCGCCGGATGATCGTGTCATCGTCGATGTTGGGGACATCTTCCAGCGCATCCTTGATCTTGGCCTTGAGGTGCTTTGCCGCTACCACGCCTTCGCCTTCAGCCGTTGGGCCAAGCCGGGCGATGAACAGCGCATGCAAGCCGCGCGCGATGTCAGGATAGCGGTTGAGCGCCGCGGCAATAAAATCCTGACTTTGCGGAATGCCGACCTGCTGCAGATAGCGGCCATAGGCGCGCAGGATGGTGATTTCGCCGGACCACAGGCCGGCTGTCTGGGCAAGACCATTATAGCCGTCATTGTCGACGTCGCCGCGCCAGACAGACAGGAAAGCATCCTCGAACAATGCACCGCCATCGGCGAGGTCGATCGGCTTGCCGTAGCTGTTTTCCAGCTCCATGTCGTGGATGAAGACCATGCCGGACTGCTCGTCGCCGACCTCGAAAGTCCGCTCGCTGATGACGCGGAAGCCGATATTCTCCAGCACCGGCACGCGCCGTGACAGCGCCACCGGGCTGCCATGGTGATAGATCTTCAGCGCCGCCTGGTGCGGCTTCTGCTCGGCATGGCGGTAATAGTCGATGGCGATCGGATTGCCGGCGCTGATCTTGGCGATGCGTCCGGCATCGGCGAGCGCCACACCAGCGCTGAACGAATCCCGGTAGCTTTCCGGCAGCCGCGCGGCGACCGCCTTCAACGCCGGGTCGCTGCCGCTGGCTTCCGCCGCATCGGCAAGGGCATCTTCCCAGGTGCGGACGATGTCGCGGATCGCCGCCTCGATCGTCGCCTGCTCGACCTTTGGCGTCTTGCCGCCGGAGCGGCCGATGATGAAGTGCACGCGCGCCAGCCCGCCTTCGGGGAAGGCCGGGTAATAGGCCGACAGCCGGCCTTCGAACACGGTTTTCAGATAGGTGCCGATCTTCTCGCGCACGACGCTGTCATAGCGGTCGCGCGGCACGAAGACGAGGATCGAGACGAAGCGGTCGAACTGGTCGGCGCGCACCAGCGCCCGCACGCGCGGCCGTTCGATCAGGCCGAGAATGGCCGCGGCGTGCTTCCTCAGGATCGGCACCGGCACCTGGAACAATTCGTCGCGCGGATAGCTTTCCAGCACGTTGATCAGCGCCTTGCCGGAATGGTCGTGCCGGTCGAAGCCCGACTTGGCGATGATGGTTTCGGCCTTGGACCTGAGATACGGGATCTTCATCACCGAGCGCGTGTAGGCGGTCGAGGTGAACAGGCCGACGATGCGCAATTCCCCCGCCAGCGCGCCCTTGGCGGTGTAGGTCTTGACGCCGATGTAATCGAGATAGATGCGCCGGTGCACCAGCGACTTGGCATTGGCCTTGGTGACGATCAGCGGCTCCGGTCCATGCAGGAAAGCACGGATTTCGGGCGTCGTCGTTACAGCTTCGGTGCCGCGCCTCAGCACCAGCACGTCGGGATCGGACAGGATGCCCAGGCCGGGTTTTTCGGCGCGCTCCAGATTGCCGCTTTCCTCGCCGCCCGTATATTTGAACTCGCGCATGCCGAGGAAGGTGAAATTATCGTCGCGCAGCCACTCCAGGAAGGCGATGGCCTCGGCGACGCTCTTCTTGTCGAGCGGCACCGCGGAATAGCGGAATTCGGAGATCGCCTGATCGAGCCGCGCCAGCATCGGCCGCCAGTCGTTGACCGCGGCGTGGACCTGGCCGAGCATCTTGCGCAGCCGCTCGGCCAAGCCGGTTGCCTGCTCGGGCGTCAGCCGGGGAATGTGGACGTGGATGACGCTCAGCCGGTCGTGGCTGCCGTCGTCCTTGGCGAAATTGCCGTCGCCGAGAATCTCGTCCACACCTGTTTTACCGTGGCGAACCGTGATCACCGGATGGGTAACCAGGGTCGGCTCACCGGATGTCTCCGTAACTTCGCCCAGGATGGAATCGAACAGGAACGGCATATTGTCGTTGACGACCGTGATGACCGTCACCGGGCGGCCTTCGCGAACGACGCCCGAATCGGCCTCGACGGCGACGACGCACTCCCCCTTTTTGTGGGCCGCGACCGCCTGGCCGGCGAGATCGGCGGCGCGTTCGAGGTCGGCGGCGTCGTAGGCGGCGATATCCTCCGCCGGTGCGCGGGCGAGCAGGTAGTCGGCAAGCCTGGCCGGCCTGTCCTCCGTCTTCGCCGCGACGGCCTTCTTCTTCGACTTAGCTGCGGACTTCACGCTGGCCATGACGCTTCTTCCCTCCCGTCGCATGCTTTTGCGACTATGGTAGCAGATGACCGCTGTTTGGCGACAAAGGTTTGACGGCTTGCCTAGAATTATCGGAATTCGGCGGCAAGGCATCACGTGACGAGGAGGAATGATCCATGACCGGCAAAATCACCGCGCTTGACCTGGGTTCGGGAGAGTTGAGCGAGGCGACAAAAGCCTATTTCGCCAAATGCGAGGAAAAGCTCGGCCTCGTCCCCTATGTGCTCAAGGCCTATGCCTTCGACGACAAGAAACTGCGCGCCTTCACCGACATGTACAATGATCTGATGCTGGGCGAATCCGGATTGTCGAAGCTGGAACGCGAGATGATCGCGGTCGCCGTCTCCTCGATCAACCATTGCTACTATTGCCTGACCGCTCATGGCGCGGCGGTGCGCCAGCTCTCGGGCGACCCCCTGCTTGGCGAGATGATGGTGATGAACTTCCGCGCCGCCGACCTCTCACCCAAGCAAACGGCGATGCTCGAATTCGCCGTCAAGCTGACGCAAGAGCCGGCCAGGATCGTCGAGGCCGACCGCGCGGCGCTGCGCCAGGCCGGCTTCAGCGACCGCGACATCTGGGACATCGCCTCGACGGCGGCCTTCTTCAACATGTCGAACCGCGTCGCGGCGGCAATCGACATGCGCCCGAACGACGAATACCACGCCATGGCGCGATAGGGCCACGCGCGCTCCACCATCGGGCCTGTTTCTCATCAAGCGTTGACAGGCGAATGCAGCCAGCTAGTTTTCTGGGAAACAAAATTTCCGAGGGGTGAAACTTCGTGCCGAGGCTGACGCTTCGAGAATGGGAGCCCTTATGCCTGAGCGAATTGCCAAACCCCGGATTTTTCTCTGCGCCCTGACCGTGACGTTGGCGCTCGCGGCGCCAGCCGCCCACGCCTTCGAGGCGGCGACCACCTACCAGCCCATTTTCGAGACGGCGGCGGCCAAGACAGTCACGCTGACCGGCCGTGACCTGACCGTCGACCAGGTCATCGACATCGCCCGCAACGGCGCCAAGGTCGAGCTAAGCCCCGAGGCCCTGCAGCGTTCGGCTGATGCCTATGGTCTGCTGCTCGAAGGGGCCGCCGAAGGCGTCACGATCTACTGGTTCAACCGTGGAGCCGGCGATCAGCGCGAAACGGTGATCTTTTCGGGCGACCCGACGACGCCGGAAAACACCAAGCTGCTCAAGGAACAGCAGCTCGCCCGCTTCAAGGGCGGCGTCAACCGGGGCTACGGGCCGGAGCTGCAGGAAGAAGCGCTGGTGCGCGCGATCATGGCGATCCGCGCCAACACCATGTCCTACGAAGCGGCCAGCCCGCAGCTGACGCATATGCTTGTCGACATGCTGAACAAGCGGGTAACGCCGGTGGTGCAATCGCGCGGCACGCTCGGCGAAGGTGACCTCGCGACACTCGGCAACATCGGCGCGGCCATGGTCGGCGAAGGCGAAGCCTATCTCGACGGCACACGAATGCCCGCCTCCCAGGCCCTCTCCCAGGCCGGCCTGAAACCGCTCGAACCGTTCGCCGCCGACCAGGCCGCGCTGATCAGCACCAACGCCTATGCACAGGCGCAGGCGGTGCTCTTGCTGGAGGACGCGCGAAAGCTGCTGGAATGGACGGACCTCAGCTACGCCATGGGGCTGAACGGCATGAATTCCAGCGTGACGCCGATTTCGGTGCCGGTGCAATCCATGCGGCCTTACCCATGGCTGACATGGGATGCGGCGAGGATCATGGACATGATCAAGGGCAGCTATCTCTTCGACGACGATCCGGCCCGCATCATCCAGGACCCGGAAAGCATGCGCGCCTCCAGCCAGCGCCAGGGCTCGGCCTGGCAGGCCTGGGCGGATCTGCGTCAATCCGTGCTGCTTTCCATCAATTCGTCGGATCACAATCCGGCCATCCTGCCCGGCCTGACGCCGCAGAGTTCGCCGGAGCTGAGCACGCCGCAATTCATGAAATATTACATCAAGGGCGGGCCACTGAGTAACGGCAAGTCAGGCTATATCTTCTCCAACGCCAACTGGGATCCCTATCCCATGGCCAATCAGGTCGAGGCTTTCACCATCTCGCTCACCAATCTCGGCGTCGCGGTGGCGCAGCGCATCGAGCGCTTCCGCAATCCCTTCTTCACCGTGGTCAAGCCGGCCGATGTGCTGAAGCCCGAAGAGCGCAAGGACATCCCGACCTTCGACGGTTATCTGCCGACCGATCTCTGGCAGGAACTGGCGGACCTCGGCACGCCGGTGACACCGAACGGCCAGGCAATCGTCGCCACCGTGGAGGACCTCGAAGCGCAAACCCGCATCAAGACGCAGCGCGCCCGCGAGGCGGTCGACGTCTCCTTTCACCTCGTGGCGCAGGACCTGCTGACGGCAAGCTACTGGATGGAAATCCGCAAGGAGCAGAACCCGCAGCGGAAATTCGGCGACGCGCCAACCGCCGCGCTTGAGGCGCTGCGCCAGGTGATCCCCTGGCGTCAGGCGGCATCGGAACGGCAAAAGCGGCCGCTCGGCATGGTCGCTTACGATTTCATGCAGGAGAATCCGGCCTCGAAATTCTATTCCGGCGGACCGCCAGCGCCGCAGCCCGCCGCCATGCCGGCGGCTGGGGTCTTGCCGAGATAGACCTTAGCGCGCGGCGATGGCCGCCGCGGCTCCGGCCATCGTCGTGGCGCTGACGCGGTTGGCGATCTTCATGGCGCGCTTGCTCTTCAACAGTTTGCGCGCCTGCGAGGCGGCGAGCACCCAGGCGAGATCGATGGCGATCAGCACCACCGCCATCGTCGCCGTCAGTTCGACCCAGCCGACGAGACTGACCGAAGCGAGGTCGATGATGGTCGGCAGCAGCGCCAGATAGAACATCATGATCTTGGGATTGCCGAGCGTGACGGCCATGCCGGCGAAGAACAGCTTGCCGGCCGAATCTTCACGCGGCATCTCGCCCTCCTTGGCGTCGACAGGCGCCGTCCACATCTTCCAGGCAAGGTAGGCGAGATAGGCGACGCCAGCCCATTTCACGATGACGAAAGCGAGATGAAAGGTCTGCGCCACCACGGCGAGCCCGAACACCGCCAGCGACAGCCAGATGCCTTCGCCGATCCACATGGCAAGCAGGAACGGGAACACATCGCGGAAGCCCTTGGAGATGACCCGCGCGACAAGTGCGGCGATCGATGGACCGGGCGAGCCGGCGGCCACGAACAAGGCGGCGGCGAAGATCAGCAGCGAGGTCAGGTGCATTGCGGTGTGCCTCTGTCTGGACAGACTTTGAAGTCCGACATTAGCGCAAGCGATCGAGCCGTGGTAGCGCCGACAAAAAGACGCTTGCCGGTCCGGCGTCACGCCGATAGAACGGCCGCCGCGAAACAATTCCGAGCTTCACTTTGCCTCAGTAACCGCCGGTCTCGTCAACTCCCCCGACACCTGCATGGCGCCGCGTCAGCGGTGCCTGTTTCGTTTCATGTGTTCCTCTGGGCGGCGGTTCGAGACCGGTTTGGCATTGCTGGACCGCTGTCGCTCGGCTTTGCGCCAACGGCACCTGACCTCACGATCTCCGCAGCCACCCGCCACGCCGCGCCCGCAAGGGCATCTCGACATCGCCGACCGGATGAACTTCCCGACGGGAAGGACTTACCGGCATGTCTTCCATCCTGCGCGTCCACTGGACGATCGCGCCTGAAATCGCACCACGCCCGCAGATCAACTGCAATCGATGCGGCGGCTTGAAAGCCTATCGCTGCAGCGGCAAATTCCGCGTCAACGCCAACGGCAAGCGCATCGACGTCTGGCTGATCTATCGCTGCGTCGACTGCGACAATTCCTGGAAATTCGGCATTTTCGAGCGCTGCAACCGCCGCGACATCGAGCCGACGCTGCTCGCGGCGCTCGAAAGCAACGATCCAGGTCTGGCACGTCGCCATGCCTTCGACATCGTCGCCCTGCGCAACCAGGTTGGACGCGTCGAGGAATTCGCCTATGCCGCCGTGCGCAAACAGGTGATCGGCGAGACGAAGCAAGGCGCGACGGCGCTGGAACTCCGGCTCGGTTTGGAAGTGCCGGTATCGCTAAGGCTCGACCGCTTGCTGGCCAGCGAACTCGGCATCTCGCGGTCGCGACTCCAGGCGCTGGAGGGACGACAACTGCTGCTCGTTGATCCCGAGGGGAGCAAAGCCCTTCGCAAGCCTGTCCGCGAGGGAACGACGATCCGCGTCGATCTTGCCGGCGAACCGGATCGGCAGGCCATCATCCTGGCCGCTGGCGGATAAAAAAGGGGCGAGGCACCGATGTGCCCGCCCCTCTGTCCGTTCCGTAAAATGGAAATTACGCCGCGCCGACCGCCTTGGACGACTTCTCGAAGCGCTTGCGCTCGTTGGGGTCGAGATAGAGTTTGCGCAGGCGGATGGTCTTCGGCGTCACCTCGACCAGCTCGTCGTCCTGGATCCAGGCCAGCGCGCGCTCCAGCGTCATGCGGATCGGCGGGGTGAGCTTGACCGCCTCGTCCTTGCCGGCGGCGCGGATGTTGGTCAGCTTCTTGCCCTTCAGCACGTTCACTTCGAGGTCGTTGTCCCTGGAGTGAATGCCGATGATCATGCCTTGATACACCTTGACGCCCGGATCGATGACCATCGGGCCACGGTCTTCCAGGTTCCACATGGCGTAGGCGACCGACTCGCCCTGCTCGTTGGAGATCAGGACGCCGTTGGTGCGGCCGGGCAATTCGCCCTTGTAGGGCTCGTAGGCATGGAACAGCCGGTTCATCACGGCGGTGCCGCGCGTGTCGGTCAACAGTTCCGACTGGTAGCCGATCAGGCCGCGCGTCGGCGCGTGGAAGACGATGCGCTGGCGGTTGCCACCCGAGGGCCGCAGTTCGACCATCTCGGCCTTGCGCTCCGACATCTTCTGCACGACGACGCCTGCATGCTCCTCGTCGACGTCGATGACGACTTCCTCGACCGGCTCCAGCAATTCGCCGTTCTCGCCCTTCTGCATGACGACGCGCGGACGCGAGACGGCGATCTCGAAGCCTTCGCGGCGCATGGTCTCGATCAGCACGGCGAGCTGCAATTCGCCACGGCCCGAAACGAAGAACGAATCCTTGTCCGGCGATTCCTCGATCTTGAGCGCGACATTGCCTTCGGCCTCGCGCAGCAGGCGGTCACGAATGACGCGGCTGGTCACCTTGTCCCCTTCGGTGCCGGCGAGCGGGCTGTCGTTGACGAGGAACGACATCGTCACCGTCGGCGGGTCGATCGGCTGCGCATGCAGCGCCTCGGTCACCGCCAGGTCGCAAAACGTGTCGGCGACGGTGCCTTTCGACAGGCCGGCAATGGCAACGATGTCGCCCGCCTGCGCTTCATCGATCGGCTGGCGCTCGAGGCCACGGAAAGCGAGGATCTTCGAAATGCGACCGGTTTCAATCTGGGTGCCGTCATTGTGCAGCACCTTGACCGCCTGGTTGGACTTCAGCGTGCCGCTCTCGATGCGGCCGGTGATGATGCGGCCAAGGAACGGGTTAGCCTCCAGGATGGTGCCAATCATGCGGAACGGGCCGGGATGCACGGTCGGCGCCGGGACATGCTTGATGACGAGATCGAACAGCGGCGCGAGTTGCTGGTCCTTGGGGCCCTCGGGGTTTTCCGACACCCAGCCGTCGCGGCCAGAACCGTAGAGGATCGGGAAGTCGAGCTGCTCGTCGGTGGCGTCGAGCGCGGCGAACAGGTCGAACACCTCGTTGACCACTTCGACATGGCGCGCGTCGGGCCGGTCGATCTTGTTGATGACGACGATCGGCTTCAGGCCGACCTTAAGCGCCTTGCCGACGACGAACTTGGTCTGCGGCATCGGCCCTTCGGCCGCGTCGACCAGCACGATGGCCGAATCCACCATCGACAGGATGCGCTCGACCTCACCGCCGAAATCGGCGTGGCCGGGGGTGTCGACGATGTTGATGCGGGTGTCCTTCCAGTCGACCGAGGTCGCCTTGGCAAGAATGGTGATGCCGCGTTCTTTTTCGAGGTCGTTGGAATCCATGGCGCGCTCGGCGACGCGCTGGTTGTCGCGGAAGGAGCCGGACTGCTTCAAAAGCTGGTCGACCAGGGTGGTCTTTCCATGGTCGACGTGCGCGATGATCGCGATATTACGGAGGTTCATGATTCTGGTCTCGGAAGCGTTGCAGGCAGCAGGCCAAGGGCGCTGCCTCTTTCGGTTGCGCGGCTCATACAGGGTTTTTCGCAGTTGCGAAAGGGGACGCGCGACACCAAATACTCATCAAATCTTAATGGTCTCGGTGTGAAATGATTTTGTTAACCAAGGCGGGAACCTTTCGAGGCCCGGACAGTTCGAACGTCATGACCGATAGACTCAACCGTTTTTGGCCGCTTATCGCGTCCGCCGCTTTCGCCATGCTGCTGGCGGCCAACGCCGCGCAGTCGGCGGCGACGCTGAAGGAAGCGCGCTCTCTCCTGCCGCCTGAGGCGCCTTCCGCGCAACAAGCATTCGCCGACGCGCCCGATGGCGTCGACCCGATGGTGACCGGCCCGGTCAGCACCGCCTTCAAGCAGAAACAGGCCAGCGCCAATTGCGATGCGGCGGTTTGGCCCAACATTCCGATGGTCTGCTACCCGGATTGATGGTTTGGGCAGCCGGCAAAGCTGCCAATCTCACCCCTCGTGGAGAGAACGCCAATTCCCCTGCCGCCTCAAGCCGCCTGCGGTTCAGGATCGAAAGCCGGCCGGCTCGTATTGATCAGTAGCGAAATACAGGCGGCGGCGATCGCCGTCATGCCGGCAATCAGGAACGCCAGTTCGTAATTGCCCTGCAGTTCGCGCATCGTGCCGCCGAAGGCCGCGGCGGTGGCGGCACCCACCTGATGGCCGGCGACGATCCAGCCGAACACGATCGGCCCGCTGCGGTCGCCGAAGGCTTCGTTGGCGAGCCTGAGCGTCGGCGGTACGGTGGCGATCCAGTCGAGCCCGTATAGCACGGCGAAGATGATCAGGCTGGTTGCCGAGAAGCCGGAATAGGGCAGGTAGATCAGCGACAGGCCACGGATAGCATAATAGACGCCGAGCAGCTTGCGCGGGTCGAAGCGGTCGGTGAGCCAGCCCGACAGCGTGGTGCCGATCAGGTCGAAAATGCCCATCATCGACAGCAGACCGGCCGCCTGTACTCGCCGATGCCCATGTCGCCGCAGAACGCGATCAGATGCGTGCCGACAAGGCCATTGGTTGTGAAGCCGCAGACGAAGAAGGTGGCGAACAGGTACCAGAACACTCTTGTGCCTGCGGCGCGGCGCAACGTGTTGAGCGTATGCGCCAGGAAGTTGCCTTGTGACGCGGGCGAAGTCGGCGGCACATCATCCGCCTCCGCGCCATAACGCACCATGCCGATCGAGGCCGGGCGCTCCGGCACCAGCAGCCAGACAAAAGGGATCAACGCCGCGGTGGCGATCGCGACGGCGATGACGACAGGCTGCCAGCCGCCTGCCTGGGCAAGCGAGGCGATCAGCGGCAGGAAAATCAGCATGCCGGTGGCACTGGAGGCCGACATCAGCCCCATGACAAGGCCGCGATTGGTCTTGAACCAGCGGTTGACGATGGTGGCGCCGAGCACGCTGGCGACGGCGCCGGATCCGATGCCGGAGAAAACGCCCCAGGTGATGAACAGATGCCAGGGCTTGGTCATGAGCAGGCTGAGCGCGGTCGAAGCCGACATCACCACCAGCGACGCCAGCAGCGTGCGGCGCAGCCCGATGCGTTCCATGAGCGCGGCGGCGAACGGACCGGTCAGCCCGTAGAGCAGGATACCGACGCCCGCGGCCAGCGAAATGACGTCGCGCCGCCAGCCGAAGCTGTTTTCCAGCGGCAGCATCATGACCGACGGCGCGGAGCGCAGGCCGGCCGCGATCAGCAGGCAGAGGAAGATGACGCCCACCACGACGAAAGCGTAGCGCTGGCCAAAGGGACGGGATTGAGCTATCATGTTACTGACCGGTACGTTGCAAGGTGGGAGTATGTATACGTACCGATCGGTAACATTTGTCAATCGAGTCCCATGATGCCAGCCGACAAAAATATTGAACTGACCATCAGCGACCGTCATGCATCGGCGCCACCCAAGGCCGCCAAGAAGATCCTCGACGTGGCCTATGACCTGTTCTACCGGCGAGGCATCAGGGCGATCGGCGTCGACGAGATCGTCAAGCGCGCCGGCGTCACCAAGCCGAGCCTCTATCGCAGCTTTCCTTCCAAGGACGAACTGGCCGCTTCCTACCTCAGGCAATACGACCACGAGTACTGGGAGCGGTTCGACGAGGCCGTTGCCGCCCATCCCGGCGATCCCCGCGCACAGATCATCGCTTTCCTGACTCGCGTCGGCAAGCGGACGCAGAAACCGGACTATCGCGGCTGCGGCATGACCAATGCGGCCGTTGAATATCCCGAGCGTGGCCATCCGGCTCGCGTGGTGAGCGAGGACAACAAACAGGAACTGCGCCGCCGGCTGCGTGCCATGGCGGCCGCGATGGGCGCGCAGGACCCCGACACGCTGGGCGACGGGCTGCTGCTGCTCATCGAAGGCGCCTATATCAGCGGCCAGCTGTTCGGCCTCGGTGGCCCCGCGCA
Organism: Mesorhizobium sp. BH1-1-4; assembly: GCF_020165665.1. Classification (NCBI taxonomy): domain Bacteria; kingdom Pseudomonadati; phylum Pseudomonadota; class Alphaproteobacteria; order Hyphomicrobiales; family Phyllobacteriaceae; genus Mesorhizobium; species Mesorhizobium sp. BH1-1-4. The sequence goes on along the minus strand of NZ_JAIUIN010000006.1, from coordinate 141,611 downwards.
GTCGGTCGCCCGCAACGCCGACCTGCTGATCGAAGCCAGCTTGAAGAAATAGCGATTGGCGGTACGCTGTTCCGGCCCGAACCGGAGGTGTCCGTCATGCGTGCCGTTCTGATCCCGCTTGCCCTCGCCGGTCTCTGCCAGGCAGCCCATGCCGGCGACATTTCCAGCGCCTACACCGACCTCGACTGGACGAAGGACTGCGTGACCTACGCGCAGGCCGAAGGCGACGGCGAGTGGGCCGATCTCGCTTGCTCAGGCTATCGCGGCTATCCCGTGCTGATCGCCTATGATGATGCCCGTGAATCGCTGTTTTACGGTTTTCCACCCGGCGGCGACATGACATCCGTCTGGGAGAGCTTCTCAGACTTCAGTTCTTCGGGCGCCAGGATCGAATGGCGCATCGAAACGACCCGCGACAGGGCCGTTCCGTTCGCTGTCATCCATCGCCGCACGGTCAGCAATCCGGAGGATGACAAAAAGTCGACGGATGTGCTGCTTGTCGCCAAGGTCGGCCAGATGGATGGGCGGGAAAGCTGCACGGTCGGCCTTGTCCTGGCCACCGGCAACCCGCAAGCCAACGATCAGGCGCGAAAACTCGCCGACGAAAAGGCGCGCACCTTTGCCTGCGGCAAGGACCGGCACACAGCCATCGGCAATGTGCCTGCCTTTGGGAGGGTGGATAACTGAGCACCAGTAACTTCGTCGTCCACGGGCGGAGCAAGGAGCGACACGGCGCAGAATTCTGCGCCGCCCCGCACTGCACCTGGGCGTCACGGCATGGATACCAGGGTCTACGCGACGCCGCTTCGCGGCTGCTCCGCCCTGGTATGACGAAGCTGAGAGGCTTCTCCAACCCTACCGGCCGTGCAAGGTAAGGGGTCCGTAGGGTCCCAGCGTCGCCTACTTGCTCGCCTTCGCCCGTTCAACCGCGTCGACGATCATCTTCTTGGCGTATTTGGAATCGTGCCAGCCTTCGATCTTGACCCATTTGCCGGGTTCGAGATCCTTGTAGTGCTCGAAGAAGTGCTGCACCTGCTGGCGCGTGATGTCGGGCAGCTGCGTGTATTCGGTGACGTTCTCGTAGCGCAGCGTCAGCTTCGGCGACGGCACGGCGATGATCTTTTCATCCTGGCCGGCATTGTCTTCCATGATCAGCACGCCGATCGGCCGCACATTGATGACGCAGCCCGGCACCAGCGCGCGCGTGTTGCAGACCAGCACGTCGATCGGGTCGCCGTCGCCCGACAGCGTGTGCGGCACGAAGCCGTAATTGCCGGGGTAGCGCATCGAGGTGTGCAGGAAGCGGTCGACGAACAGCGTGCCGGCCTCCTTGTCCATCTCGTACTTGATCGGCTCGCCGCCGATCGGCACCTCGATGATGACGTTGACGTCCTCAGGCGGATTCTTTCCAGTGGCTATGGCTTCGATGCGCATGGCTTTTGTCCCTCTCTCGATTGGCAGGAGATAGCGGGCGGCGCAAAATGGTGCAATGCGGCGAATGGCGCTCACATGCATCGGGAGCCACGCCAATGCGTCCGGCGCGTTCAATCATCGGCACAAGATATTTCAGCGGCGTGATTTGCGTGAGCCCGGGACTGCGCCTTCCGCGATCGCCCCGGCAGTCATTCCCAGATGAAGGCGACCTTCTTCAGCGCCTTCTGCTCGAAGATCTCGACACCCTCGGCGATATCGCGGCCGCCGGCCCCTGCATAGAAGGCGAGCGCGTTCTGGTTGTCTTCCAGCGCCCACACCACCATGCCTTTCAGCCCATGATCGGCAAGCCGCGCCCTGGCCGCCGAAAACAGCCGCCTGCCGAGACCGATGCCCTGATATTCCGGGCGCAGGTACAGTTCGTAGATCTCGCCCTGCTGCTTGAGCTCCTTGGCGCGGTTCTTGCCGATCGTCGCATAGCCGGCGATCGTGCCGCCGATCTCGACGACCAGCACGGTGGCCGCGCGGCGGATGGCATTCGCCCACCAGTCGGCTCCCCGGCGGTTGATCATCGACGTCAGCGTGCGGTGCGGAATAATGCCGGAATAGGCGCCGCGCCAGGCTTCCAGGTGCACTTCGGCGATGGCGCCGGCATCGCGCGGGTCTGCCTTCCGAATGTCGATCGTCAGCGTATTCATGATTTGTTAACCATAAACCCGCATCGGGCGATTGCAAGAGTCCGGGCGCCCCGCCAACCGCTTTCTCACAGCCGATCCTGACATTGCAGACATTGCCCAAAGCCTGCCTGAAAACGCGCTAAGCCGAGGCGGATGGCGTGGCTTTTGAGAACCGAAGCGCAGCGGACTTTTAGGTCCGTGAACTCAGTTCTACTGCGACGCAGTAGAGCGGGGAAGCACAGAAAGCCGCGTCAGGCGTCCGGCTGAGTAGCGTTTGCAGGCAGGCTTTTCAGATTTCGACCAGATGGTCGTCCAGCTCATTGGTATCACCCAAGGTGACGGGGAAATGCTCGGCCAGCACCGCCCCGACCTGTCCGATCGCCTTGACGAAGCCGTCGGCGAGCCGGTCGTCGCCGGCATGGGCGGTGAGATCGCGCACCACGCCGTCCCAGACATGTTGGCCGACCTTGGCGTCGATGCCCGAATCGGCGACCACCTCGGCATAGCGCTCGGCGATAGAGACGAAGATCAGCACGCCGGTCCGCGCCGTGGTGCGGTGGACGTTGCGGGCGAGGAACTGCTTGACCGCATTGGCGTGCGCCGCCTGATAGCGCAGCCGGCGCGGCACCATGTGGATGCGCAGGCCGGGCAGCGCCCACAGCAGGGCCAGCACGCAGGCCAGCGCCAGAAGCTCGGCGATGACGAAATGCGGCAGCCGGATGGTGAGCCACCAGGCCTCCAGCCCATAGGCGACGGCGAGGCTGACGATCAGCATGCCGAGCGTCGCCATCAGCGCGGCGGGAGCGAAATAGCCATCGCTGGCATGCGCCACGACGCAATAGATCTCACCATCGGTTTGCGCTTCGGCGGCGCGGATCGCAGCGGCGATGCGCTCATGATCCTGCGGGCTGATCGGTCGTGTTGCCATGATCTTGTCTCACCAGCTTCCTGAAGAACCGCCACCGCCGGACGAGCCGCCGCCGCCCGAAAACCCGCCGCCGCCGCTGCTCGACCCCGAGGACCACCCGCCGCCGCCAGACGACCAGCCGCCGCCAGACGATCCCGTCGTCCAGCCGCCGGTTCCGGATGATCCGCTCGGCCCCTGCCCGTAACGAAACGTCATGCCCAGCCATCTATACACGCCCGGCGACAGCTTCGTGCCGAACATCGGCGGCAGGAAGGCCATGGCCAGGCCACCGAAGAACATCGTCGCCCACAGGATCAGGAACACGGCGACGATCGGGTCCATGGGAGTGCTGTTGTCGGCGGGATTGCGGCGGCCGCGCGCCTCAAGTTCCTCCGGATTGCCTTCCAGCACCATGACCATGTCATCGACGGCCTTGGAGATACCACCGGAGAAATCGCCGGCACGGAACGCCGGCACCATGTCGTTCTCGATGATCAGCTTGGTATGCAGGTCGGTCAGAGTGCCTTCCAGACCATAGCCGACCTCGATACGCATCTTGCGGTCGTTGGGCGCGACGAGCAGCAGAACGCCGTTGTTCTCCTTAGCCTGGCCGAGCTTCCAGAAGCGGAACAGCCGGTTGGCGTAGGGCTCGATCTCCTCGCCGCCGAGGCTCGGGATGGTGGCGACGACGATCTGGTCGGAGCCCTTTGCCTCGAAATCCGCCAGCTTCTGCGTCAATGCCGCTTTCGTTCCGGCATCGATGATGCCGGCATTGTCGACCACCCGGCCGGTCAGCGCCGGGAGATCGGCGGCCAGGGCGGCGATCGTGGCAAGCAGCAGCGCCGCCAGGGTGATAAAGGCCAGGCGCAGTCGCGAAGCGAGTTGGCCGGGCATCGAAGGAACGGCAGCTATCACCATGCTACCAGCTTCCCGAGGAGCCGCCGCCCCCGGACGAACCGCCGCCGCCCGAAAAGCCACCGCCGCCACCACCCGAAGACCAGCCGCCGCCGGAACTTCCGGACGACCAGCCGCCGCCGGATGAGGACCGCCGATGCGGCTCGAAGGTCATGCCGAGCCAGCGATAGCGCCCAGGCCCCAGTTTCTGGCCGAAGATCGGCGGCAGGACCGAGGCCGCGATGCTGCCGAAGAAAATGATCGCCCAGATGCCGATGAAAATGGCGAAGAACAGGTCGTCGGAATTGAAGGGCGCCTGCTCGTTGCGCTTGCCGCGCGCCTCCAGTTCCTCCGGATTGCCCTCCAGCACCATGATCATGTCGTCGACGGCCTTGGAGATGCCGCCCGGGAAATCGCCGGCGCGGAACGCCGGCACCATGTCGTTTTCGATGATCAGCTTGGTGTGCAGGTCGGTCAGCGTGCCCTCCAGCCCATAGCCGACCTCAATGCGCATCTTGCGGTCGTTGGGCGCGACGAGCAGCAGAACGCCATTGTTTTCCTTGGCCTGGCCGAGCTTCCAGAAGCGAAACAGACGGTTGGCGTAGGGTTCGATTTCCTCGCCATCGAGGCTGGGAATGGTGGCGACAACGATCTGGTCGGAGCCTTTTGCCTCGAAGTCGGCGAGTTTCTGGGTCAGCGCGGCACGGGTGCCGGCGTCGATGATGCCGGCATTGTCGACCACGCGGCCAGTCAGCGCGGGGAGATCGGCGGCGAACGCGGTTAGGGGGAAAAGGAGGATGCCGGCAAGAAGGCCAAGAAAGGTAACGTAGGCGCGAGGCCCCCCTCTCTGTCCTGCCGGACATCTCCCCCTCAAGGGGGGAGATTGGCGGCTTCGCTGCCGGCTCTCACTTTGAGAGGTTGAAAATTGGCCAAAGCCTGGACAACGGCTGATCTCCCCCCTTGAGGGGGAGATGTCCGGCAGGACAGAGGGGGGTGTTTGCACGCCAGCGGTCCGTCTTGTGGCAAAGAGACGCTCAGCCGATTTCGCGAATTACCCGCCCTGCTTCGTGCCGAAATCGACCTTCGGCGGCTGCATCTTGTCTTCGTCGACAGTGAAATTGGCGAAGGGCTCGTTGCTCCGGAACCAGAATGTCGCCCACAGCACCGACGGGAAGGTCTTCAGCGTCAGATTGTAGTCCTTGACCGCCTGGATGTAGTCGCGGCGGGCAACGGCGATCCGGTTTTCCGTGCCTTCGAGCTGCGCCTGCAGCGCCAGGAAGTTCTGGTTGGCCTTGAGGTCGGGATAGGCCTCCGACACCGCGATCAGCCGCGACAGCGCGCTGGTCAGCCCGGACTGGGCATCCTGGAACTTCTTCAGCGCTTCGGGATCCTTCAGCGTTTCCGGCGTCACCGTGATCTGCGTCGCCTTGGCGCGCGCCTCGACCACCGCGTCGAGCGTGTCCTTTTCATGCGAGGCATAGCCCTTCACCGTCTCGACCAGATTGGGGATGAGGTCGGCCCGGCGCTGATACTGGTTCAGCACCTCGCTCCATGCCGCCTTGGCGTTTTCCTCCGCCGTCGGGATGGTGTTGTAGCCACAGCCGGCAAGCAGCGGCAGCACGATTGCCATCATCAGGAAGGCGGGCAGCGTGCGGAATGTCGACGGTCGGGCAAGGCGCTGGGCAAGCATGATGGGATCCCTCGATAGAAGTTGCATGCGAAGCATTACCACAATCGGCGCGCAAGAAAACGGCAACGGCGTGCCAGGAATACACCGCGCCTCGCAGGGCCCTGTGATTGGCCGCGCGAACGCGATAAGCTCCTGTGAAAACAGGACATCATCATGGCGCAACGCCAGGACAACGACAGCGAATCGCGCCGTATCCTCGAGCGCGTCGCGCAGGAGACCGATCCGGCCGGCAATTCTTTCGTGGCACGGACGACGAAAGGCGTGCGCGACCATGTCTCCGCCGTCGATGCCGACCGAACGGATCCGATCGAGGTCTGGGGCACGCGTATTGGCCGGATACTCGGCCTGCTTCTGGCGCTGGGCCTGATGGTCTGGCTCGTGCTTTTCCTCACCCGGGGCAGCTAGGAATCAAAAAACAATGAGCGCCGAAAAACCCGACGCGCCGCGCGCGGTCATCGTCATTTCCAGCCATGTCGCCCGTGGCTCCGTCGGCAACCGCGCCGCCGTCTTCGCGCTGGAAACGCTGGGGTTTCCGGTCTGGGCGGTGCCGACAATCATCCTGCCCTGGCATCCCGGCCATGGCCGCGCCACCCGCATCGTGCCGCCGCTCGACCAGTTCAAGGCGCTGATGGCCGATCTGGAGCGCGCGCCGTGGCTCGGTGAAGTGGGCGCGGTGCTCTCCGGTTACCTCGGCGAGGCCGGCCAGGCCGAGGCCGTCGCCTCGCTGGTTGCAGCGGTCAAGGCCAGGACGCCTGATGCCGTCTATATCTGTGATCCGGTGATGGGCGATTCCGGCGGCCTCTACGTGCCCGAGCCCACCGCCGCCGCCATGCGCGACCGGCTGATGCCGATCGCCGACATCGCCACCCCCAACCGCTATGAGCTGGAATGGATGGCGGGCGCGCCGCTGCCCGACCTCAAATCGGTGATCTCGGCCGCACTTCATGCCGGACCGTCGACCATGCTGGTCACCTCGGCACCGTCGATGATTTCAGGCGGCACCGGCAATTTGCTGCTCGACGGCACGCAGGCGCTGCTCGCCGAACATCGCCTGATCGACAAGCCGCCGAACGGTCTGGGCGACCTGACGGCGGCGGTCTACCTGGCGCGCATCCTCTCCGGCCAGCCGGCGATCAAGGCGCTGCAGTCGACCACGGCGGCGGTCTACGAGATCCTGGCGCGCACGGCCAAGCGCGGCGGCGACGAATTGCAACTCGAAACCGATGCGCAAAGCCTGTCGCACCCGATGGCCATGGTCCAGCTTCGCCACCTGACGCATCCGGGGCGGGACCGTCGGGCGTGACCCCGGCCAAGGTCGCGCTCGTCGGCGCCGATGGCTGCAAGGCCGGCTGGATTGCCGTGCGACGCAATCCGGGGATCGCGCCGTCGGTCGATGTCTTCCCCACATTCGCTGCCCTGCTGGCAACGATCCCCGATGACGCGATCGTCGCCGTCGACATGCCGATCGGCCTGCCGGAGTTGTCGCAAAAGGGCGGGCGCGGACCGGAAGCGCTGGTCCGCCCGCTGCTCGGCGCGCGCCAGTCCAGCGTCTTTTCGATCCCGTCCCGCGCCGCGCTCTATGCCGATACCAGCGGCTTCACCACCGTCGAAGCCTGGTACGCCGCGCATCGCCAGGCGAGCGACGTGGCCAAGGCCACATCCGATCCACCGCGCGGCGTTTCCATCCAGGCTTTCGGGATCTTTTCCAAAATCCGTGAGATAGACGCGTTGCTGATCGCGCAGCCCGATTTGCGGCGCCGCGTCTTCGAATCGCATCCGGAAGTCGCCTTCTGTCGCCTGAACGGCGATCAGGCTATGTCGCTGCCGAAGAAGTTCAAAGGCGCGGTCAACCCGGCAGGCATGGCGGAGCGCAGGGCACTGCTTTGCCGGCACGGCTATGCCATGGATTTCCTCGACCAACCGCCGCCCCGTGGTGCGGCCGCCGACGATTTCCTCGATGCGGCCGCGATGGCGCTGATCGCCGGCCGCATCGCCAGCGGCGAAGCAAAACCGTTTCCCGACCCGCCGCTCGCTGACGGTTTTGGCATACCCGTCGCCATCTGGGCGTGACAATGTCCGCAGGCAACCCGCTTCGGCGCATGGCATTTGTGGCCAGCCCCTACAATTCCGCATTGCTCGAAGCGGGCTTTTACCGTTAGAGCCTTCCTCGGCCGCAACGCATCGGCCCGAAAGCCGGAATCGGTTTTCGCGTAAGCAAAATAGCAGAGCTGCCGCCTCCAACCGGAAAGGCCTTAGCCGCCCATGCCTCATCTTCCCGAACACCTCCTCGTCGGCTACCGCAATTTCATGAACGGCCGCTACCTCACCGAGAGCGGCCGCTATCGCGAACTCGCCCGCGAAGGCCAGGCGCCCGAAACCATGATCGTCGCCTGTTGCGACTCGCGATCCGCGCCCGAGGCGATCTTCGACGCCGGCCCCGGCGAACTCTTCGTGCTGCGCAATGTCGGCAATCTGGTGCCGCCTTACGAGCCGGATGGCGAGTTCCATTCGACCTCGGCCGCGCTCGAATTCGCCGTGCAGAGCCTCAAGGTCAAGAACATCGTCGTCATGGGCCACGGCCGCTGCGGCGGCATCCGCGCCGCGCTCGATACCAATTCCGCGCCGCTTTCTCCCGGCGACTTCATCGGCAAGTGGATGAGCCTGATCGCGCCGGCCGCCGAAACAGTGTCGGCCAGCACCTTCATGACGGCGACGGAGCGCCAGACGGCACTCGAGCGCATCTCGATCCGCTATTCCATCGCCAATCTGAGGACTTTTCCCTGCGTCTCGATCCTCGAGGGCAAGGGGCGGCTGTCGCTGCACGGAGCCTGGTTTGACATTTCGACCGGCGAACTCTGGGTGATGAATAAGGAGACCGGCGATTTCGAGCGGCCGGTGCTGGAATGAGCGGCACGGCGCGCCGAGTGATGAACGTCCGGCCCGTCGTTTTCACCGCCGTCGCACTGCTGATAGCGATCGTTGCCGCCCGCGCCGATGACCGTGCCCTCATCAGCCGCTGGTATTCGGCGCTTCTGGTCGCCGACCGCACAGAACTCGCCGACCTGCTCGCCGACGATGTCCGCATCAAGCTCGACGACCTTGGCGTCGTCCAGAGCAAGCAGGAATTCATCGCTTCGCTCGACGAATGGAAAGGCGCGGTTGCCGGTGCCGCTATCCGGCACCGCATCGAGAAGAGCGAAGGCGGGGTCACCACCGTGATCGCCTGCTACGATTTCCCCAACAATGACATGCTGATGCAGGAAACCTTCGCGGTGAGCGACAACCGCATCACCGCCAGCTCGCAAGCCGCGATCGCTGAAAACTGCGAGGGCTACTGAGGCGGATCGCCCAACTGGCATATTGCGGGCCCGCGGGCCGCGCCCTACATCGGTGACACCCTCCTTCCCGATGCCAGCGAAAGACCCTCCATGCCCTCTACGAAAGCCGTCGACCTCGCCGCCCATCCCTTGACCGCGTGGCAAGGACCGCTCGGCCTGCCCGATTTTGCCCAGATTGGCGACGGTGATTTCTCCCCGGTCTTCGACGCCGCGCTGAAGGCGCATGAAGCAGAGATCGACGCGATATCAGGCAACGAGGAGGCGCCGACCATCGAGAACACGCTTGCCGCGCTGGAACTGGGCGGCGAGGCGCTCGATCACGTCTCGTCGATCTTCTGGTGCCGCGCCGGCGCCTATACCAACGAAACGATCCAGGCGCTGGAGCGCGACATTTCGCCGAAGATGTCGAGGCATTTCTCCGCGATCTCGATGAACGAAAAACTGTTTGCCCGCATCGACGACCTCTACCAGCGCCGCGAGAGCCTGCAGCTCGATCCCGAGACGCTGCGTGTCCTGGAGAAGACCTGGAAGGGTTTCGTCCGTTCCGGCGCCAAGCTCGATGCCGACGGCAAGAAGCGGCTGGCCAAGATCAGTGAAGAGCTGTCGTCGCTCGGCACGACTTTCGGGCAAAACGTGCTGGCCGACGAGCGCGACTGGGCGCTGTTCCTCGACGAGGCGGACCTTGCCGGCCTGCCGGACTTCGTGAAAAGCTCGATGGCCGAGGCCGCCGAGATACGTGGCCAGAAGGGCCGCTACGCCGTCACCCTGTCGCGCTCGATCTACGAGCCGTTCACCACCTTCTCCGAGCGCCGCGACCTGCGTGAGATTGCCTATCGTGCCTTCACCATGCGCGGCCAGAATGGTGGTGCGTCCGACAACACGGCCGTGGTGCGCGATATGCTGAAGCTGCGCGCCGAAAAGGCGAAGCTGCTCGGCTATGCCTCCTTCGCCGCGCTCAAGCTCGACGACACCATGGCAAAGACATCGAAGGCGGTGCATGCGCTGCTCGACCCGGTCTGGGAAAAGGCGCTGGAAAAGGCCGCCGCCGACCAGAAGGAACTGGAGCGGCTTGCGGCGCAAGCCGGCAGCAACGAAAAATTCGCCGCCTGGGACTGGCGCTTCTACCAGGAAAAGCTGCGCGCGGAAAAGTTCGCTTTCGATGAGGCCGAACTGAAACCCTACCTGCAGCTCGACCGCGTCATCGACGCCTGTTTCGACGTGGCGACACGGCTGTTCGGCATCACTTTCGAGGAGAAGCAGGGGATCGCAGCCTGGCACCCGGACGCGCGCGTCTTCGTGGTGAAAAACGCCGATGGCAGCGAGCGTGGCCTGTTCCTGGCCGACTATTTCGCGCGGCCTTCAAAACGCTCCGGCGCCTGGATGAGCGCGCTGACGTCCGGCTACCGTCTCGGCCATGGCTCCAGGCCGGTGATCTACAACATCATGAACTTCGCCAAGCCGCCGGCGGGCGAACCGGCGCTGCTGTCGGTCGACGAGGCGAAAACCTTGTTCCATGAGTTCGGCCATGCGCTGCACGGCATGCTGACCGACGTCACCTGGCCATCGGTTTCCGGAACCTCGGTCAGCCGCGACTTCGTCGAGTTGCCTTCGCAACTCTACGAGCACTGGCTGACAGTGCCGGCGGTGCTGGAAAAGCACGCGCTGCATGTCAAGACCGGCAAGCCGATGCCCAAGGCGCTGCTCGACAAGATGCTGGCCGCGCGCACTTTCGGCGCCGGCTTCGCGACCATCGAATTCACCGCCTCGGCGCTGATCGACATGGCCTATCACGCGCGGCCCGATGCGCCGGAAGAGCCGCTTCGTTTCGAGGCCGAAACATTGCAAAAGCTCGACATGCCCGATACGATCGCGATGCGCCATCGCACCCCGCATTTCGGTCATGTCTTTGCGGGCGACGGCTATTCGGCCGGTTATTATTCCTACATGTGGTCGGAAGTGCTCGACGCCGACGCTTTCGCCGCCTTCGAGGAAACGGGCGACCCCTTCAACCCGGCGCTGGCCGAACGGCTGCGCAAGAACATCTACGCCGCCGGCGGCTCGAAGGATCCCGAAGAACTGTACACCGCGTTTCGCGGCAAGATGCCTTCGCCGGATGCGATGATGGTGAAGCGGGGCTTGGTGTGATTAGCCCATCTCCCCCCACGAGGGGGGAGATTAGCTAGCTTCAACCCAAGGGTTCTTCACCCTTGGCCACACCGGCCGCGTCAGCTTCGTGTAATTCGTCGCCGCCGGGTTGCTGGGATACGAACTCGGCGCCGCGACATAGATGATCTCGGCGGCGATCGGCTCGAAGCCGGCGTAGAAATGGTTGGTCGACTTGATCAGCAAAATGTCTTTCGACAGCGGATCGATGCCGATATTGGAAAAGACATCCGGCTCGAAGGTCTGCGTGCGATTGGTGTTCAGGATCACATCGACCTCGGTGCCTTCGATCCGCACGACCGCCGACGGTCCCAATGTCACCCGGCTCGGCCCAAAACTCTGCCAGCCTTCGCCGACAGCCTTCAGCACGGTGACGCGCGCGTCGATCGGCTCGCCTGCCTGCGGCCCGGCCTTGCCGCCGAAGCGCAGGTCGATGACCGCGCCCTCGCCCGCCGCCTGACAGAAAGTCACCGCGATCGGATCCCAGATCGTCGCCACGCCGACGTTTGCGATGCCGCGCGCCATGAGTTCGCGCAGCACGATGGTGCCGTCGCCCGGCACGCCGCCACCGGGATTGTCCCAGATATCGGCGATCACGACCGGCTTGTCCTTGCGTTGCGCGAGCACCGCGAGCGCCCGTTCGATGCCGGCGTCGGCGGAGAGCATGGCCATGGCCGTCGTTTCGCGCATGGCGTAGAGCTCGCGCCCCAGCCGCTCGGCCAGCGCATCGCCCCTGGCCTTGTCATTGTCGGTGAGGACAAGGATGCGCGTGCCCATCTCGGGCACGTCGGCGGCCATGAAGCCGTGGATGACCGAGACAGACAGCACGCCGTCCTTGCCGTGCAGCGCCTTGATGCGGTCGACGAAGGAGCGCATCGGCTCGCGGCTGGTCGGCAGCACCTGGATCATGCGGCAATCGAAGGTCGAGATGACAGGCTTGATCTCGCCACGCGCCGCCGCCAGCCCAAGCTCGACGACATGCTCGCCACGCTCGTAGAAATCGGTGTGCGGGAATTCGAGGAAATAGGCCATGACATTGCAGGCCGCCACGCGGCTGGGCGTCAGATGGCTGTGCGGATCGAACTCGCAGGCGATCGTCACGCCAGGCCCGACGATTCCGCGCACGCGCTCCAGCAGATCGCCCTCGCAATCGTCATAGCCTTGCGCCACCATGGCGCCATGCAGGCCCAGCATGACGGCATCGACCGGCAAGGCGGCCTTCAGTTGATCGAGGATTTCGTCGCGCAGCGCCTCATAGGTCTGGCGCTGCACCAGGCCGCCGGGCTCGGCCCAGGTCGCGGTGCCTTCGATCACGGTGAGACCTTCCGCGGCCGCGCGGCGGCGCAGCGCCACGATCGGCGAGGAGCACAGCGTCGGCGTTTCCGGATGCTTGCCCGGCCCGGCATAGAACGCCATCTCGAACGAGGCCCGGTCTGTCGGCACCGGCGAGAAGGTGTTGGTTTCCGTCGCCAGCGAGGCGGTGAAGATGCGCATGAAAGCTCCCTGGACTTCTTTGTTTTTTCGCAATTCCGGGCGGAAACCGCTGCGCCCTTCTTGCCGGAATTGCTATTTGACCGCACCGAGCGCCAGCCCGCGCACGAGATAGCGCTGCAGCCAGATGAACAGGATCGCCACCGGCAAGGTCGCCAGCAGCGTCGCGGCCATGACGTGATGCCATTCGATCGTGTAGCGGCCAGCGACCAGAGAGAACACCTGGATCGGCAGCGTATAGCTTTCCTGGCTGCGCAGCATGGTCAGCGCCACGACGAATTCGTTCCAGGCATTGATGAAGGTGAAGATCGCAGTCACCGCGATCGCCGGCAGGCAAAGCGGCAGGAACACTTTTCGCAAGGTCAGCCAGCGCCCGGCGCCCTCCATCCAGGCGGCCTCCTCGAGGTCGCGCGGAATGGTGTCGAAATAGCTCTGCAGCATCCAGACCGTGAAGGCGACGTTGAAGGCCATGTAGATGAAGCCAAGCGCGGTGGTCGATTCGACCAGCCCCCAGGCGGCCATCAGCCGGAAAAGGCCGAGCACCAGCACGATCGGCGAGATCATCTGCGAGATCAGCAGGAACTGGCGGAAGGCGCCGTAGCCGGCAAAGCGAAAGCGCGACATGGCGTAGGCGGCCGGCACGGAGATGAGGATGGCGCCAACGGTGGCGATCACCGAGACGTAGAGCGAATTGGCCAGTGCCTGGCCGAAGCCGGTCGCCACCCACATGTCGGAGAAATTCGACCAACGGAACTCGCTCGGCCACCAGCTGGGCGTCAGCACTTCGGTCCTCGGCTTGACCGCCGTCAGGAACATCACCGCGAAGGGGAAGAGCGTCACCACGATCAAGGGCGACAGCAGCAACCAGGCGACGATGGTACGCTTCAATTTGCTTCTCATGCGCGCTGCTCCCGCATGGCAAGCCGGACATAGATCAGGGTGAAGATCAGCAAAATGGCGAACATCACCAGCGACACCGCGGAGGCCTCGCCGAGTTTGCCGATGCGGAAGGCCAGCTTGTAGAGGTGGGTGACCAGGATGTCGGTTGAATTGGCTGGCCCGCCCTGCGTCATCACCCATATGATCGGGAAGGAATTGAAGACGTAGATGGTGTTGAGCACGATGGCTATGTTGATGAAGGGTTTCAGCAGCGGAAAGGTGATTTCGCGGAACTGCTGCAGCGGCGTTGCCCCCTCCAATGCGGCCGCCTCGTAGAGATCGTCCGGGATGGACGAGAGGCCGCCGAGGAAGATCGTCGTGGTGAACGGCACCGTCACCAATATGCCGATCAGAACCTGCATCGGAAAGGCGGTTTCAGCCTGCGCCAGCCATTGGATGTTGTGGTCGATCAGGCCGAGGCCGAGCAGCGCCGAATTCAGCATGCCGCTTTCGCCGCTCAGCGCCCAGCGCCAGACAACGGCCGTCATGGTCAGCGACACCGCCCACGGCAGCATGACGATGACGCGGGCAAGACCACGGCCATAGAAGTCGGTATTGAGGATCATCGCCACCGGGATCGAGAGCAGCAGCGCGCCCCCGACCACCAGTACCGTCCACAGCCCCGTGCGCCAGAGGGCCGCGATGAAATCGGGATCGGCGGCGAGCGCGGCGAAATTGGTCAGGCCGCTGAAGTCGCGCAGCTGGCCGAAACGGCTGACGTCATGCGTCGAAATCTGGATCAGGTCCCAGACCGGCCAGAAGATGACCACCGCCGCCAGGAACAGGCTGGGCAAGGTCAGGAGATAGGGCAGGAAGCGATTTTGCATCGGCTTGGGTTGTACCGCTTTGCTTTGGCTTGGGTGGCCTTGAATTCCTTACGCACGGTCTGTGCTGCCCCTCACCTGCCTGCCCGCATCCTCTCCCGTATAGTGACGGGGAGAGGGGCGCTCCCTTCGCCGGTTTTGCCAATCACCGACGTCGCAGGAAAGGTGCCTAGGTCGCGGCCAGCCCTTTCTCCCCGTCCCTATACGGGGAGAAATGCCCGGCAGGGCAATGAGGGGCAGCGCCGACATCGGCGATTTTGCTTTGTCCGGAGTGATTACCTGTCAGTCTTCGTATTTACGTGGAGAGCACCCGAATACCTGTTTTTAGAAGTGTGGCGCGCCCCGCCTGAGTCGGGGGCGCCCCACGGGCGCAGGGAGATACGCCCTATTTCTTCAGCACCGCATTCGCCTTGGCAGCGGCCTCCTTCAAGCCGGCCTCGGGGTCGCCGCCGAGATAGATCTTCTGCATGGCGTCGGACGTGATCTGGGCGACCTCTTCCCAGCCCGGGATGACCGGCGCGAAGCGGGCATCGGGCAGCAGCGCGGTAAAGGCGGCGAGATCAGCGTTGTTGACGTAGTAGTCCATCTTGGCCTCTTCCTTGTTCACCGGCAGGAAGCCTTCGCCCTGCGTGAACTTGGCCCGCTGCTCCGTGGTGAACAGGAAGTCCATCAGCTTCCAGGCCTCATCCTTGTTCTTGGAGTTCTTGAACATGATCATGGAATCGGTGACGCCATAGGTGCCTCGCGCACCCGTCGGACCGGCCGGAATGGCGGCGACGCCGTATTTGAGGCTCGGCGCCTCATCCTTGATCTGGTTGGACAGGAAGGGGGCGGTGATCATCATGCCGACCTTGCCCTGCTTGAACAGGTTCTGCACGTCCTCGCGGTTGTTGGAGGTGACGCCGGGCTCCGTCAGCCCCTCGTCGATCATCGACTTGTAGAGCTTGGCGGCCTCGAGCGCACCCGGCGTGCCGAGGCCCGACGTACCGTCCTTGTTGAGGATTTCTGTGCCTTGCGACCACATCGCGTAGTAGTAATAGACGTCGGTCTCGATCTCCTTGCCCTGCAGGCCGAAGCCGAAGGCACCCTGCGCCTTGATCTTGCGTGCATCCTCCTGCAGATCGGTCCAGGTTGCCGGCGGCTTGGCGATGCCGGCCTTCTCGAACAGCTCCTTGTTGTAATACATGGCGCGCGCCGAAGCGGCGATCGGCAGACCATAGGTCTTGCCGCCCATGATCGAGGGCGACAGGAAGGTGTCGATGAAGCGGCCCTTGAAGTCGGGCGTGATGTAGCCGTCGAGCGGCTCGGCGACATCCTGCTGGACGAAGTCGATCAGCCAGCGCGTGCCGATGATGGACAGATCCGCATTGGTGCCGGCGGTGATGTCGGTGGTCAGCTTCTGCAACAGCACATCCCACGGCACCACCTCGAACTTGACGGTGATGCCGGGATTCTTCGCCTCGAACTCCTTCTTGACCTGTTCGAAATACGGGCCGGTCTTGGCGCTGTATTCGGCGACGGTAACCCGCACTTCGCCGGCCTGCGCCTGCGCGGCAAAGGCCAGCATGCCCATTCCGGCCATCAGGCCGGCAGTCCATTTCGCAAGGTTCATCCGATCTCTCCCATTTGGTCCGCGCTTTTGCGCTCCCTGTGCCGGTGCTGACACAAGATTTATGTGACTTTCCTACATTATCCATGAATTTGCCGCATGCAAGCGGATTATCATGTTGCTTAATTACATTCCATTCTCTAGCCTGCCGGCATCTGCCTGACCTGCGGGAGGAGCACGCGCCGTGGTTTCGAGAGCCGAATTCGAAGGCCGGACCGTTCTTGTCACCGGCGCCGGCGGCGGCCTTGGCTCGGCGATCGTCGCACTGCTGGCCGGCAGGGGTGCGCGGGTCGTCGGCTGCGACCAGTCCGAAGCGGCGCTGGCAAGCCCGCACCTTGCCTCGCGCCATGTCTTCGACCTTCTCGACCGGGCTTCGGTCGAAGCCGCGGTCGCCGCCGTGCTCGAAAAGGACGGCGTCCCCGACATTCTGATCAACAATGCCGGCTGGACCCGCGCCGAGACGCTCGACGCGCTGACGGCGGACAGGATCGAGCTCGAGCTCGACCTCAACCTGACCGGTGTGATGATTTTCGCCGACCCCGTTGCCAAGGCGATGGCCGCGCGCGGTTCAGGCAGCGTCGTCTTCATTTCGTCCGTCAACGCCATCGCGCATTTCGGCAACCCCGCCTATGCCGCCGCCAAGGCCGGCATCAACGCCTATGCCAAATCGATCGCTGTCGAGCTCGGCCGCAGCGGCGTGCGCGCCAATGTCGTCTGCCCCGGATCGATCCGCACCGCCGCCTGGGACCATCGCCTCGCCAAGAATCCCGACGTCATCGGCAAGCTGCAGCGGCTCTACCCGCTCGGCCGCATCGTCAACGCCTCGGAAGTGGCGGAAGCGGTCGCCTTCCTTGCCTCCGACCGGGCCTCGGGCGTAACAGGCGTGGTCATGCCCGTGGATGCGGGATTGACCGCCGGCTGCCTGCCGTTCATCGACGACATATTGGGAGCGTGACCATGACCGACGTCGAGTTCCGCAACCTGTCGAAATACTTCGGCCAGCACAGGATCCTCGAGGAGATCAGCCTCGACATCAAGAGCGGCGAGTTCGTCGTGCTGGTCGGCCCGTCCGGCTGCGGCAAGTCGACCTTGCTGCGCATGCTGGCGGGCCTGGAGACCATCAGTTCCGGCGATCTGCTGATCGGCGGCGTGCGCGCCAACGACCTGCCACCGCAGCAGCGCAACATCGCCATGGTGTTCCAGTCCTATGCCCTGTTCCCGCATCTGAGCGCCGCCGAAAATATCGGCTTCGGCCCGAAGATCCGGGGAGAGAGCCGCACCGCCATCGACCAGAAGGTCAAGAAGGCGTCCGGCGTCCTCAACCTGTTCTCCTACCTCGACCGCTACCCCCGCCAGCTCTCGGGCGGCCAGCGCCAGCGCGTCGCCATGGGCCGCGCCATCGTGCGCGAACCCTCCGTCTTCCTGTTCGATGAGCCGCTCAGCAATCTCGACGCGCAGCTGCGCGTGCAGATGCGCACCGAGATCAAGGCGCTGCATCAGCGGCTCAAATCGACCATCGTCTACGTCACCCACGACCAGATCGAGGCCATGACCATGGCCGACCGCATCGTCGTGATGGATCGCGGCAGGATCCAGCAGGTCGGGGCGCCACTGGAGCTCTATGACCGGCCGGCCAACAAGTTCGTCGCCGGCTTCCTCGGATCGCCGTCGATGAGCTTTGTTTCCGGGGCGCTCAAGACGACGCCCGAGAGAACCTGGTTCGAGTCGGCCGGCGGCGGACGGTTGGCACTTGCCGGCAAACCGCTGCCGGCGGGCAGTGCCGTGGAGGCCGGCATCCGGCCCGAGCATTTCATCGTCGGCGAGGCCACTGATGCCATGGCGCTCAAAGTCGATGTCGTCGAGCCGACCGGTTCCGAGACCCATGTCTACGGCGCCATTGGCGCCGACACGGTACGCGCCGTATTCCGTGACAGGGTGCCGGTCCGACCGGGCGATCTGCTGCCGGTCTCGGTCGCCCCCGGCAACATCCATCTGTTCGACAAGGCAACGGGCCTGCCGCTGGGATGACGATGGAAACTCGGACATGAAGACGCCGGCCGACATCATCACGCGGCTGCAACTGATGTCGCAGGACGGGACCAAGTCGGATCGCCGGCTGGCAAGTCTCGTTCTGTCCGATCTCGACTTCGCCTCCAAGGCGGCAATCTCGGAAATTGCCGCGCGCGTCGGCGTCAGTGAGCCGACGGTCACCCGTTTCTGCCGCAACCTCGGCTGCCAGGGCCTGCGCGACTTCAAGTTCTACCTGGCACAGGCCATTGCCATCGGCGGCCAGTATCTGTCGCCGGAACCGCTGAGCCGCGACGCCCGCGAACAGCGCATTGCGTCGGCCATCACCGAGGCCGCGGTCGCCTCCATCCAGCGCGTTAGCGAAAACCTCGACATGACGACGCTGGTCGACGTCGCCGCGCGCCTTGCGGCATCGGGCAATGTGCTGTGCATCGGTTCGGGCGGCATCTCCTCGATGATGGCGACCGAGATGCAGAATCGGCTGTTCAGGCTCGGCCTGCCGGTTCTGGCGCAGATCGATGGCCAGTTGCAGCGCATGTACGCCGCCGTTGCCACGCCGGACACCACCGTGGTCGCCTTCTCGGTCTCCGGCTATGCGCGCTCGGTCATCGAGGCGGTGCAGGTCGCCCAGCAATATGGCGCCGCCACGGTCGCCGTCACCGCGCCCGATTCCGCGCTGGCCAAGGCCGCCGACACGGTCATCCATCTGCAGCCGCTGGAGGACGGCAACATCTACAAGCCGACATCGTCGCGCTACGCGCTGCTGGCGATCGTCGACATGATCGTGACGTCGGTCGCCGAGACGCGCGGCCCCAAGGTGCTGGAGAATTTGCGCCGCATCAAGCAGAGCGTCAACACGCTCAAGGTCGACGATCCCCGCCTGCCGTTAGGGGATTGACTACAGCGTCTTTCTCCCGTCGCTATACGGGGAGAATGCCCGGCAGGGCAATGAGGGGCGGCGCCGACCTACGACAATCGATCGAAGTACTCTCAACGGATTGTCAGCTACGTGCTTCGGCTGTCGCAGAGCGCTTCGACGCTGCTTGCCAGCGCCGACGGTTCGCCTGAAATGCGCAGCGTCTTGAGCCGGGCGGTGCCGCCGGCAGCGACCGAAACGGCCGATGCCGGCACGCCCAGTCCCTTGGCGACCAGCTTCTCCAGCGCTTGATTGGCGGCGCCGTTTTCCGGCACGGCGCGGACCCGCGCCTTCAGGTGGCTTCGTCCGTCCGCCGATGTTTCGACACCTTCCAGCCGGTCCACGGAAGACTTCGGCGTCAGCCGGACGAACAGATCGACGCCGTTCTCGCGAATGCGCAACGGCGCGCTCATCCGATCGTCAGGCCAGCAGCAGCGGCGCCACCGTGGTGAGGATGAACTGCCTGAGGAAGAACAGGATCAAAAGCAGGATGATCGGCGAGATGTCGATGCCGCCAAGGTCGGGCATGAAGCGGCGGATCGGCCGCAGCGCCGGCTCGGTCAGCCGGTAGAGCATGTTGCCGATGCTGCCGACGAACTGGTTGCGCGAGTTGACGACGTTGAAGGCATAGAGCCAGGAAAAGATCGCCGAGGCGATGATGACCCACCAATAGAGGTCGAGCGCCATGACGATGGTTTGAATGAGGGCGAGCATGCCGGTCTCCAATTGTTGCCGACATGTAGCCATTGCACGCCGAACCGGCAAGAGCAGGCTTCCGCCACACGGCCGGCGGTCGGGTTTTTCGGCAAAACGCCGCCTTGACAGGAAACCGTGCCGCCCGATAAATGCGCCATCCGCTGGACGGGGCTGTAGCTCAGCTGGGAGAGCGCGTCGTTCGCAATGACGAGGTCAGGAGTTCGATCCTCCTCAGCTCCACCAGCGGAATAATCGATAGTCCGCTTCCCATGCGGTAGGGTCCAAGCCTCATCCGATGAGGCGCGCGGCATCAATGCTCCCAAAAATGGCCAGATGCGATTTCGCGTTTCCCCAGGCGAAATGGCTGTCAATTGGACTTATGGCGGGACCGTCGTCGGGTCGGCGCTATTTTTTTTGGAAATCACGCCATTAGACTGGCGTTCTCAAATCAGTTTTTTCTGTGTGTTGTGACAAGGCGTTTCGGCGGGGGCGACCGAAGGCGCTATAGGGTTTCGAGTCGAAATGAAGAGTTCGCCTGCGAAAGCAAAGCCGTGTCCATTCGGGAGAATCTCGCTGCAAATCTCAGACGGCTCTGCAAGGATCATGCTTCCGTCAGCGCGGTATGCCGCGAGCTGGGTATCAACCGCACGCAGTTCGAGCGCTACCTGCAGGGACAGACCGTCCCCAACAAGGCCACCGCCAAGCTGATCTGTGATTATTTCCGCGTCGACGAAGCCGGACTGTACCGTGACCCCGGTACGCCCGAGCCCACGGCTACCGGCCTGCCGCCGATTTCCGAAAGCCTGTTTGCCCAGATGATCCGCCCGCCCGCCCCGTCGATCGCGGGCGGCACCTATTTCACCTATTTTTCGATCCCCGGCCGATCCGACCTGCTGGTGCGGGCGATCACCTTTGTCCGGCGCGAAGCCGAACTGGTCACATTCCGCAGGGTCACGGGATGGTCGGAGCGTCGCGGCTCGACATGGGCGCGGGCACGCGGCAATCACTATGGCGTCGCGATTTCGCGTCTCAACTGGATCTATTTCAGCGGCGTCAACCGCCGCCAGACCGGCGAGCCGTCGCTGATCTCGGTGCAATGGGCGCCGATCTCCGAACCGGTGCTGACAGGCAAGGCGATGCTTCTGACCGAAGCCGGGCCGGCCTTCGTATCGGTCATCATGCGGCAGGATATGTCCAACATGCGGCCCAGGCATGCGATCCGCATGGCACATGTCGTCAGGCTCGATGATCCCGGCATTGACCAGCTCGTCGTCAGCCTGGCACGGGACGGGATGGCCTAGCCGCCCCGTTACGCTAAATAAGAACAAGATATCCCGAAAAAGCGTATGTTAGCGATTGCCTACTCCATATCTGAGTAAAATCGATTTTTTAGACTTTGGATCGAAGAAAGATATTTTAGCTCATATTTGATTTACTACAATTTTAACAACTCATTAACTCTTCCGACCTTACCTTTCTTCTCGCGGATCCCGTTTGGGATCTCTCAAAAGATCCCATTGGGGGGTCGGGAAAGGGACGAAAATGGCCAAGAAAGTCAACAATGCCCCGAAGCTGACGGTTGCCGCGGGCACGCAGACCGTCTTCTTCTCGCAGGGCATGCACTACAACAAGCGCTGAAGTCGTCGGCGCCGACGGGCATTTTCCTGTCGGCGCTCCGCATCCCCGAACGGCATTCAGCATCATGAAAATGCGCTCTTCAAAAACGCTCGTTTTCTACCCCGGGACCAACAAGGTCACGGCATGCAATTTCCTGACCAGAAGCGTCTTCGACTGCAGCCCCGAAGTGGTCGGCCTTCTCGCTTCCTGGGATGATTGGGCTTCCACGGCGCAGATCGCGCGCGCCCACGGCTGGTCGAAGGCGGACCTGAACGCCGTCGTTCCGCAACTGCTCGATTTTTCCGCCCTCGTCACCGCCGGCTCGCCGCTGGCCGAACAGGAAACGCGGTTCTCCGGGCAGTGGGGATGGGGCCTGCCGACCGCGCTGATGCATTTCTGCGTCCAGGACAGCGAGTTCATGACCATCGAACAGGCCGAGGCGCGGCAGATCGACCGTGCCGGCCATGTCGCCCAGCCGGACCTCCTGCTCAAGAACGCGCCGGGCGCCATCCGGCTGCCGGACGCACTGGCCGACAACGACCTTCTGACCCTGATGGCCCGGCGCCGCACCAACCGCATCGCGGCCGCGCCCACCATCACCGCGCGGCAGCTTTCCGATTGCCTGTTCGCGGGCATGGGGATCACTGGCGAGACCAGCAACTGCGTCGGCGCCTTGCCGCTCGGCATGACCCCTTCGGGCGGTGCGCGAAACCCCTACGAAGCCTATGTGGTCGCGACCGGCGTCGAAGATCTGGAACCCGGGGTCTATCACTATTCCGCCGCCGATCATGATCTCGGCAGGATCTCGGCCAACCATGTGCCGAAAATTTCGGAACTGGTCGGCGGACAGGAATGGGCCGACGCCATGCCGTGCCTCATTCTGCTTTGCGCCCGGCTCGACCGCACGATGTGGAAATATGAGGATGCCAACGCCTACCGCGTCGTACTGATCGAGGCGGGCCATATCGGCCAGAACATGATGTTGGCGGCAACCAGGCATGGCCTGTCGGCCTGCCCCACGGCAGCGCTGAGCCATTCGGCGATCAAGCGCCTCCTGGGCCTCGACCGCCTCACCGACGCGCCCATCTATGCCTTGACCCTCTCAACCCCGGAAACCGACCCGCATCCGGCGGGCAGGTCTATCAATTAGCCGTCTCACCATGTCCAGAGTAGCCCTTACGCGTTCCCAAGGTTTCATCCGACGACAGGAGAAGCACATGCCAAATCAGACCTTACGGCAATCAGAGATCGATAGCCTTCAATACATCGCGTCGATGACCAACGAGCTGGTGCAGATGGCCGAAGCAAGCCGTTTTCCCATGATCTCCTATCTCCTGGGCATGGCCTATGCCGAGGCCTTCGATGTCCTGCGCGGCGCGCGACCGGCGAGGCACGCGCAGCTCAGCGGCAACCCGATGCATCCCAAGGCGCACGCGAAAGACAACC
Source organism: Mesorhizobium sp. BH1-1-4 (assembly GCF_020165665.1). Taxonomy (NCBI): domain Bacteria; kingdom Pseudomonadati; phylum Pseudomonadota; class Alphaproteobacteria; order Hyphomicrobiales; family Phyllobacteriaceae; genus Mesorhizobium; species Mesorhizobium sp. BH1-1-4. Next base: position 118,945 of record NZ_JAIUIN010000006.1, on the reverse strand, counting down.
ACGCTCAGCCAAGGACGGCGTAGCGCGATGCAAATATCCGGCTGGTGCGGGACGGCCCACACGCGGCCGAACCGGTGGGAGACGCTCTGTGCGCTGCAAAGCTTGCTGCCGCTGCTGAGAGAGGCCGCCGCCGACCTCGGCAGCGCCGAGATGATCTATTGGTTCGAACTGGCCGATGCCGAAATTGCCAGCATCATCAGGGGCCGGCCATCCGATGCGGCCGGGATGCCCGCCTTGATCGCCCGCAGCCCGCAAGGCGGTCATCCTTACGCAGAAAATTGAGGGGACCAGCAAATGAACATGATCGCCACCATCAGGAGCGCCGACGCCAGCGAAAGCGTCTTTGCCCGGCTGAACGGCTTGATCGCGGGCCGCCCGGCCTCGGCGCGGGCCGCGCGCGTCGAGGCCCGGCAGCTGATTGCCATGGCGATGGCCGAAACCTGGCAGGCCGACAGCCTCTGGGGCGCGGCGGATGCCTTTCACGCCCATTTCGACTTCATGATGCAGAGCATCGAGATCAACGGCGCTGACGACCCCAACCTCGGAACCCTGCGCACGAAATGCCGCTTCTACCTGGAGCAGGTCGAGGCGCTGTGCCAGTCGATGAGCTGAGTTAATCTCGCAAACTGAATACGAACGGCGCCGTGCGGCTGACGCGCGAGCCGAGTTCCGGCGGCGGCGCCGGCACGGTGGCGCCCTGCAGCACCGCGAGCGCGGCACGGTCGAGTTCGGCGTCACCGGAAGAACGGACGATCCGGGCCGACAGCACCCGGCCGGATGGGTCCATGGCGAAAGTCACGTTCACATTGCCCTGCGCGCGCCGCGATTTCGCGGCACTCGGGTAGCGCTTGTGGCGATTGATCCACGCTGTCAGCCGCGACTCCCATTTGGCCGGACTGACTCCCGAAAACCCGGCCCACGATCTTGGCGCCGCCGCCCTGGCGGCGGGCCTGGCCTCGGCGCTCGCAGCACTTGCCGTCTTCGGTGGTTCGGCCTTTTCCTTCTTCGGCCCTGGTTTGAGCTTGTCGGCGGGCTTCTTGACCTTGGCTTCGGCCGGTTTCTTTTCCTTGCGCGTCTCGGCCGGCTTTGGCCGCGACAGCGGAACGACAACCTCCGGCGCGACGGTCTCGACGATGTCGGGGACGACCTCCTCCAGCGGCGGTTGGTCGACCGGTCCGGCCTTCGTCATCTCCACCGGCTCGTCCGGCGGCACCGCTTGCGGCTCGGCAACAGGCTCCGCTTGCTCGACCACCTTGTCGGGCTCGGCCTCGGCGATCTTCTCAGTCTCCTCGACCGGCTCGGTTTGGTCGGGAACGACCGCATCCAGCATCGCGGCCTGTTCGGGTACCGCCGGCGTCACCATCATCGGCGCCATCTCGATCACCGGGGCGGGCGGCGGCCCGCCATCCGACGGATCGACCGGGCTGAAATTCTGCACGGCATAAGCGACCGCGACATGCGCCCCGAGCATCAGCACGGCCGCACATGCCCATAGGCCAAGGTCGCGCCAGCCGAAGCGCGACAGCACCGCCGTGGGCGAGCCGGCCGGTCGTGTCATGGGACGGCCGTTCCGCCGGGCGCCGGCGCGGCGGCATCACCGGCGGGCGCGGCCTCCAGTCCGACCAGGGCGACCTTCAGATAGCCGGCGGCGCGCAGCAGGTTCATCGCTTCCATCAGGTCGCCATAGGCGACCGCCTTGTCGGCGCGCAGGAAGATCCGCGTCTGCTTGTCGCCCTTGGTGCGGCTGTCGAGCGTGGCGGCAAAGGCCGGGCGCGGCACGGGATCATTGCCGATCGCCAGCGTGAGATCATCCTTCAACGTCAGGAACAGTGGAGTTTCGGGGCGCGGCGCCGGCGTCGCGGTCGAGCCGGGCAGATCGACATTGACATCCACCGTCGCCAGCGGCGCGGCGACCATGAAGATGATCAACAGCACCAGGATGACATCGATGAACGGCGTGACGTTGATCTCGTGGCTCTCCTCGAGATCGTCATCCATGATCTGGCGGATTCGGCTGCCCATCGTCCTGCTCCGCTATTGCGCCGCCATCGCCGTCGCGGGTGCGACCGTGCGGAAATCGAGGTCGCGGCTGACCAGCCGTTCGACGCCCGCCGAGGCGTCGGCCAGTATCTGCCGGTAGCCGGCTATCGAGCGGACAAAGACGTTGTAGATGACGACGGCGGGGATTGCCGCCACCAGGCCCATCGCGGTGGCAAGCAAAGCCTCGGCGATGCCTGGCGCGACCACGGCAAGATTGGTGGTCTGCGCCTGTGAAATGCCGATGAAGGCGTTCATGATGCCCCAGACGGTACCGAACAGGCCGACGAAAGGCGCCGTGGAACCGATCGTCGCCAGCAGGCCGGTACCGCGCGACATGCGCCGCGACGCGGCGGCCTCGATGCGCGACAGGCGCGAGGTGACCCGTTCCTTCAGCCCGTCCCCGCCGACATGGTCGAGCGCGCCGGCCGAAAGCGCGGTCTCTTCCTCCGCCGCCCGCACCAGAAGCGCGCCGGCACCCCCGCTGCGGTCGAGTGCGCGGCTCGCCTGCCGCAACGTCGCTGCGTCGCCGATCGCCCGGACGGCACGGCGGACGCGCAGCTTGCCGCCGAAAATCTCCAGCGATTTGGCCAGCCATATCGTCCAGGTGACGAGCGATGCGAAGGCCAGCCCGATCATCACGGCCTTCACGATGATGTCGGCGGCCATGAACATGCCCCATGGCGACAAATCGTGCGGCAAGTTCAGCTCCATCGTCCCCGAGGGTGCCGCGGGCGCAGGGGTGGCGGGTACCGCTGGAGCAGCTTGTGCCGCTGCAGCGGGTGCGGCAGGCGTCGCAATTGCTGGAACCGCGCCAGCCGGCTGCTCCTGGGCCGTCGCGCCGGTCGTCGTCAGGATCACCGATGCGACCAACGCCGCCAACAAACCATGTCTCGACACGAACTTCTTCCTTGTTCTCACAGCGAAGTCCTCACTGCACATACCCGACGGGCTGGCCGGTGACGGGATGCGCGAACACACCCATCTCCACGCCGAAAATGCCCTTGAGCACATCGCTCCGCATGATTTCGCGCGGTGTGCCGCGGGTCAGCAGCTTGCCATCCTTCAGCGCGATCAGCTCGTCGCAGTAGCGCGCCGCCATGTTGGGATCGTGCAGCACCACGACGACGCAGAGGTCGCGCTTGCGGCTGAGATCCCTGACCAGGCCCAGCACCTCGACCTGATGGGCGATGTCGAGCGCCGAGATCGGCTCGTCGAGCAGCATGACGCCGGCATTCTGCGCCACCAGCATGGCGAGCCAGGCACGCTGGCGCTCGCCGCCGGACAATTCGTCGACCAGCCGGTCCGCGAAACCTTCCATGTCGGTCAGCACCAGCGCCTCCTCGACATGGCGCCTGTCCCCGGCGCCGAAACGGCCAAGCGCGCCGTGCCAAGGGTAGCGCCCGAGCGTCGCCAGTTCGCGCACGGTGAGGCCCGTCGCCGCCGGCGTCGTCTGCGGCAGATAGGCAAGGGCCCGCGCCAGCTCGCGCGCGCCCCATTGCGGCAGCGGCCGTCTGGCGAAGGTGATCGCGCCGGAGCTTGCCGGCTGCTGGCGCGCCAGAAGCTTGATCAGCGTCGACTTGCCCGAACCATTATGGCCGATCAACCCGTAGACGCGCGCCCGTCGCAATTCGAGCGAGACCGGTCCGAGCAGCGTCCGCTCGCCAACGGCAAAACGCACGGCATCGATGTCGAAAGCGGTCTGGGTACCGGCTACGGCCACGGTCATGGCATTTCTCCAGTGCGGCCGCCGCATTCCAATCCTGGCTACGGCAGGCAGGCGCCCGGTTGACCTATAAAACATGAACTTACTAGTCAACATTGAAGGTGACTGCAATACGCAACAAATCGTGGGAGTGTGCCGGTCAAAACCCTCAAGTGCCACGACGCCGGTGGCATTGTTGCCGATTGCGGGCTGTCATCCGCTCGATCCGCGCCGGCAATATCCACCGCGCGATGCCCGATATCCGGTGTCGCGGCATCGATGTGAACTCGCTAGAGTAATCCGGCAAGGAGACCCGGATGATCAAGGCAACGCCCTTCGACTACCCCTATGACGGCAGGCTGGTGGCCGAAAACACCGCGTTGATCGTCATCGACCTGCAACAGGATTTCCTGTCGACATCGGGCTATTTCGCCAGGAAAGGGTATGACCCCTCGCCGCTGCGGGCGATCCTGCCGGCGGTGAGCCGCCTGATATCAGCCGCGCGTAAAGCCGGCGTCGCGGTCATCCACACCAGGCAGGGCTACCGCGCCGACCTGGCCGACATGACGCCTTATGAGAAATGGCGCCGCGAGCGTGCTGGTCTCGACGGCACCGACATCCTGTTGCGCTCGGGCGCGGGGTTCCAGATCGTTCCGGAGATCGATGTCGCCCCGCATGACATCATCGTCGACAAAACCTGCAACAGCGCCTTCACCTATACGGATTTCGAGCATGTGCTGCGTGCGCAAGGCATCACGCATCTGATGTTTTCCGGATGCACGACCGATGTCTGCGTCCACACCACGCTGCGCGAGGCCTGTGATCGCAACTTTCAGTGCCTGACCATCTCGGACGCCTGCGCCAGCGGTGACCAAAGGGCGCATGAAGCGGCATTGCACATGGTGACGGTCGAGGACGGCGTCTTCGGCGTGCTGGCCGATTCGGACGCCGTTATCGATGGCCTGTCGCGGCTTGCGGTCAGACAGGAAGCAACAGAGGATTGACGGGCCTCAGCCCGCTGCTCGCGTCTCCAACCCTGCGCCAGGCGCATAGGCTGCGTGGTGGAATTCGCTGGCTTCCCGGCGCGCCAGGGAGTTGCGCAGCAACGCGATCGTTTCCCGGCCGGCGGTCGCGATCTCGCGTGGCGTGTCGACACCGACGATCATGAATTCATCGATGCCGAGCGCCGCATAGGCAAGCAGTGACAGCGCGACCTGGGCCGGTGGCCCGGAGAGGTCGACCGTCTTGTGGCCGGCGGCGGAAACACCTTGGTGGATCCTGACCGGAAGCGCGAAGCGCAGTTTGCCGGCGCGGCCATGTTCGGCCGCGGCGCTACGCGCCCGCTCCATCAATTGCCTGATATCGTCGATCGGACCCGGCGCCAGTTCGAAGACATCGGCATGCCGGCCCGCCACCTTCAGCGCCGTTCCCGATTGCCCGCCCATGCGGATCACCAGGTCGGCGCCATGCGGACCCTTGCGCTCGATATAACCGCCCTTGATGCTGTAGAACGCGCCTTCGTGGTCGAAGGGCCGGTCGTTCGACCACAGCCGCTTCAACAGCACCAGATATTCGTCGATGCGCTGCCAGACGACGCCATGTCCGACCGGCCGTGTCTCGGCATCGTCGTCGTTCAGCGGCTCGCTGATCATCCTGAGCGCCAGGCGGCCGCCGCTCCCCCTGTCGATGGACGCCAACTGGCGGGCAGCCACCGTCGGTTCGATCACGCCGGCCCAATGGGTGAGCACCACTTCCAGCGAAGCGGTGCGGTTGAGCACCTGGGCGGCAAGATCCATATTGGTCAGCAGCCCAGCCGAATCGTCGACGACGATCTTCTGGAAACCGCCGTCCTCGATCAGCCCAAGCTTGGTCGCGGTCTCCGCGAAGTCATAGAAAAAGGGGACCGTCGCGTCGGCGGTCTTGCCGGGAACATGCGTGAATTCGATCGGCATTGTCATCTCCTCCATCACTGGAATCACTGATGCTGTGAAATGCGAATCCTCGGCCACGCGAAAGCGCTCCGGGATCCGGTTCATTCAACTCCGATTGCCTGAAAGCCGTGGGGCGACGGCCCCTGCCGATCCGGCGCCTTAGGGAATAAGGCCCAGCACGACCGCTCCGGTGAACACGAACGCAAGAGCAAAGACGAGATAGGCGAAAGCGCCGGCATAGGCCGGACGAAAGCTCTGGGCGTTGGCCACCCTCTGGCCGCTGCCGTCTGTCTGAGCGTTCTGAATATAGGACATACCGACCTCCGTCTCGCCGGTTAATCTATAAAAGTTGTAGACTTTGTCGATTGCTATTTTTCCGTCTTTGGCAGAAATATTTTCTCACCATTGGCGGAAAATGGTGCAGAATTACTGTGAGCGCGGGTTTAGGCAATCGACCGAGAGGTGCCACGGCATGCGCCTTGAATGGACCTATGCGCTTGTCATCACGCACCTATTTCCTGCATTGGCCACGCGAGCAGGGAGGGATAGCATCGTCACCAGCGACAACATGACATGATCCAGAAGGACGGTGGGGGCGGGAAATGGGCACAAGACTGGCCGGTAAGATTGCCATCATTTCGGGCGGCGCGACCGGAATGGGCGGCGCGGCTTCGGAACTATTCGCCGCCGAAGGCGCCAAGGTGGCGATCATCGACCGCAACGGTGAAGCAGCCGCCGCAACCGCGGCGGCGATCCGGGCGCGCGGCCATGTCGCCGAGCACTTTGTCGCCGACGTGTCTGATGAAGCGCAGGTCGAAGCGGCGGTGAAAGGGGCGTCCGAAAAGCTCGGGCCCGTCACCGTGCTGTTCAACCATGCCGGCACCATTGTGATAAAGCCGTTCCTGGAGACGACGCTTGAGGAATGGGACTGGCTGCACGCCGTCAATGTGCGCTCGATGTTCCTGATGACGCGCGCCGTGCTGCCCGGCATGATCGCGGCGGGCGGTGGCTCGATCGTCTGCACCTCGTCGATCTCGGCGGTAGCGGCGACGCCCAACGAAGTGCTCTACGACACCACCAAGGGCGCCTGCCACATGTTCGCCCGCGCCATCGCCGTGGAATTCCGCGACCGCAACATCCGCTGCAACGCGGTTTGCCCCGGCTTTATCAGGACCCCGCACGGCCTGCGCGAAGTCGCCGACCTCGGCAAGCTCGGCGTCGATGTGTCCGATGCCGCGCTGGCCGCGCAGCAGGGACGGATCGGCGAGCCCGACGAGGTGGCCAAGGCAGCGCTTTACCTGGCCAGCGACGAGTCGAGTTTCGTCAACGGCACGCATCTGTTCGTCGACAATGGTTTTACGGCGATGTGAGGCGACAACTCGGCGCCCTTCCTCTCCCCCGTCGATCGGGGGAGAGGTGTCGAGCGAAGCTCGACGGAGTGGGGGTCGACCCCTTGGCGAAGGCAAGGCGATACTTGCGCCTTGTCCCCTTTTCACTGTCCGTTGGCGACGGTTGGTCAGGTGGTTCCCCCACTCCGTCTCGGCTTCGCCGAGCCACCTCTCCCCCCCCGGAGGGAGAGGAAAGGTCGCCAGGTCCTACCGCTCTTCTCGTCGAAACGGCTTCAGCAGCGCCGACGGCGCCACCGCGTTGCGCGACATCACAGCCATGGCGACGATGGTGAAGACGAACGGCAGCATCAGGAACGCCTCGTAGGGGATATGCCCCAAACCGCTCGCCTGCATGCGCAGCTGGAGCGCATCGACGAAGGCGAACAGCAGCGCGGCCCCCGCCGAGCGCCACGGGTCCCAGCGGCCGAACACCACCAGCGCGATCGCCACCCAGCCGCGTCCGGACACGACGCCGAAGGTGAAGGCGTTGAACTGCGCCATCGACAGGAAGGCTCCGGCGAGCCCCATCAAGGCACCACCGAGGATGACTGCCTGGAAGCGCGTGGCAATGACGCTGACGCCGGCGGAATCGGCGGCACGCGGGTTCTCTCCGACCATGCGCACCGACAGGCCCCAGGGCGTGCGATAGAGCACAAAGGCTGCGAGCGGGATGGCCAGGATCGCCATGTAGACCAGCACAAACTGGTTGAACACCGCCGGCCCGAGCACCGGAATGTTGGACAGGACCGGGATCGGCAGTGTCTGAAAGCCCTTGATGCTCGGCGGCACCGATTGCTGGCCGAAGATCAGCCGGTAGAGGAAATAGGCAAGCCCCGAACTGAACAGCGTCACGCCGATGCCGCAGACATGCTGGCTCAAGCCCAGCGCCACCGTGAACAGCGCATGCAGCGCGCCCATAAGCATGCCGGTCAGCACCGCCACCAGCACGCCCAGCCACAGGCTGCCGCTGAGACTGGTGGCGGTGAAGCCGGTCATGGCGCACAGCAGCATGATGCCTTCGATGCCGAGATTGAGCACGCCGGCCCGTTCGGAGAACATTTCGCCCAGCGTGGCAAAGGCCAACGGTGTGGCGATGCGGATGATGGCGGCGAGGAACCCGACCTGAAAGATCTGCTCGAACACCGCGTTCATTGGACGGCTCCGACGCGGCGAATGCGATAGGCGGTGAACAGCAGCGCGACCAGCATGGCGAGCAGCGCCGTGCCCTGGATGACATCGCTGAGGAAGGCCGGCACGCCGGTCGCGCGCGACATCGCCTCGGCGCCGGTCATCACGGCGGCCAGGAAGATCGCCGCCGGAACGACGCCAAGCGGATTGAGCCGCGCCAACATGGCAACGACAATGCCGGAATAGCCGTAGCCCGGCGAAATATCGCTCATCACCTGGAAGTGCACGCCGCCGACCTCTCCGACGCCGGCCAGCCCCGCCAGCGCGCCCGACAGCAGCGCCGTCGAAAGCAGCACGCGCTGGACGTGGATGCCGCCATAGCGGGCCGCTTCCGGGTTCTCGCCGGTGACGCGGATGCGGAAGCCGAGCGTGGTGCGCACGATCAGGAACCAGATCAACGGTGCGGCGACCAGTGCCGCGATGACGCCGAGATGCAGCCGCGTGCCTTCGATCAGCACCGGGAAATTGGCCGAATCCTCGATCGGCGGCGAGATCGGATAGCCGCTGAAGCTGTCCTTCCACGGCCCCTCGATGAGCGCCATCAGCGCGTAATAGATGACCGAATTGAGCAGCAGCGAACTGACGACATCATCGACCTTGAATTTTACACGCAGCGTCGCCGGAACCAGCGCGACGGCGGCACCCGCGGCGGCACCGGCCAGTGCCATCAAGAGCATGGCGAGCGGTCCCGGCATCGGGATGGCGCCGACGAAACAACTGGCGACGGCACCGGCCAGCAATTGGCCCTCGGCGCCGATGTTCCAGAATTTGGCGCGGAAGGCGACGGCGACCGCCAGCCCGGTGAAGATCATCGGTGCGGCGCGCACCAGCGTTTCGGTGATGGCATAGCTGTCGCCGAGCGAGGCCGTGAACATCACGCCATAGGCCTCGAGCACGCCGGCGCCAGCCAATGCGATAAGACCGCTGCACAGGATGAGCGTCGCCGCGATTGCCAGCAGCGGAAGCGCCAGGTTGAACCAGGCGGGCGTCGAGGTGCGAACTTCCAGGCGAAACATCAGCCGCGGCCCTCCGCGCCGGTCATCAGCAGGCCGAGCCGCGCGATGGTCGCATCGGCGCTGTCCAGCGTGCCGGCGATGCGGCCCTCATACATCACCGCGATGCGGTCGCAGAGCACCAGCAGTTCTTCCAGATCCTCGCCGATGACGATGATGCCGCAGCCCTTGGCGCGCATGTCGAGGAATTTTTCGTGGATGAAGCGGGCCGCGCCAATATCGAGGCCGCGCGTCGGCTGTGAGACGATCAGAACTTTTGGGTCGAAGGCAAGCTCGCGCGCCAAAAGCGCCTTCTGCAGATTGCCCCCTGACAGCGCGCCGGCCCGCGTCATCGGCCCGGGACATCTGATATCGTAGGCCTTGATCTGTTCTTCGGCGAAGGCGCGGATGGCATCGGGCTTGAGCAGGCCCCTGGCGGAGAAGGCTGCCGTGCCGATGCGTGGCAGCACCATGGAATCGGCGAGCGGCAAATTGGTGACCAGACCTGTCGTCATGCGGTCTTCCGGGATGCGGCCAAGGCCAAGCGCCTTCACCTCGCGCGGCGAGAACCGCGATACGTTCTGGCCGGCGATGGTCATCCTTCCGGCATCCGGCGCGCGCACGCCGGAGATGACCTCCGCCAGCGCCCGCTGGCCATTGCCGGAGACGCCGGCAATGCCGAGGATTTCCCCGGCCCGCACGACAAGCGATATGTCGCGCAGCGTCGTACCCGAATGTTTCGAGGTCGAAATGCCGTCGAGGGCGAGCACTGCTTCGCCCGGCGTCGATGGCCCGCGCGCCGGCGGCACGATCTCGTGGCCGCACATCAGCTCGGCCATCGCGGCCGACGTCGTGTTGGCCGGATCGTCTACCCGCCCGGCGACGCGGCCATGCCGCAGCACGGTGCAGCGATGCGTCAGCGCCCGCACCTCGTTGAGCTTGTGCGAGATGAAGATGATGCCGAGCCCCTGCGCCGCCATCGACCGCAAGGCCGAAAACAGTCCATCGACCTCGCTCGGCGCCAGCACGGCGGTGGGCTCGTCGAGGATCAGCAGCCTGGCGCCGCGAAACAGCGCCTTGACGATTTCGAGCCGCTGCTGCTCGCCGACCGACAGCGCCGAGACCGGCAGGCTGGGATCGAGCGTCAGCCCATGCTGGCGGCTGATTTCGGCCAGCCGCGCCAGGCCGCCGGCGCGATCGATCCGCCCCGATTTGCCGGGAATGCCGATGAGCAGGTTTTCCAGCACGGTCAGCCGAGCTGCCAGATGAAAATGCTGGTGCACCATGCCGATGCCGGCGGCCAGGGCATCGGCCGAACTGGAGATCCGCGCCGGCTGGCCCTGGATCAGGATCTCGCCGGCGTCGGGCGCATAGGCGCCGAACAGCACGTTCATCAGCGTCGTCTTGCCAGCGCCGTTCTCGCCCAGCAGCCCGAGGATTTCGCCCGGCGCCACGCTGAGATCCACAGCCTCGTTTGCCTTCACGGCGCCGAAGCTCTTGGTGATGCCGCGCATTTCGATGAGTGGGGCGGGCGTCGGCAAGGATACTCCTGATCGGTCTGCGATTTAGCTTTGCTTGACAGGGATGCGCCGCACCCCCCTCTGGCCTGCCGGCCATCTCCCCCTCAAGGGGGGAGATCGGCAGCTTTGTCGGCGACGCCGCTTATTCACGGTGAAAATTGGCGAAAGCCGAGGTGACATTCGATCTCCCCCCTTGAGGGGGAGATGTCCGGCAGGACAGAGGGGGGCGCCTAGCACTAACCCCTAAAGACCGGAACTCAATCCGAAACCGGCGTGTTCTCGTCGACATCCACGCGGAAATTGCCTTCGAGAATCTCGGCCTTCTTCTTCTCGACCAGATCCTTCACGTCCGCCGGCAGCGTCTTGTCGAACTTGTGGAAGGGGGCGAGATAGGAGCCGCCCTTGGCCATGCGCGAGAAATCGCCGTAATCCTGCGCCGTGTAGACGCCTGCCTTGACCAGCTTGATCGCCTGTTCGACCGTCGGGTACATGTCCCAGACCGGCCCGGTGATCACCGTATCGGGGCCGAGGCTCGACTGGTCGGACATGTTGGAAATGGCAAGGATCTTCTTCTCCACCGCCGCCTCTATGACGCCGAAGCGCTCGGCGTAGATGACGTCGACGCCGGCATCGATCTGCGCCACCGCGGCTTCCTTGGCTTTTGGCGGATCGAAGAACGAACCGATGAAAGCGACCTTCTTCTTGACGTTCGGGTTGACCTCCTTGGCGCCGGCGAAGAAGGCGTTGACCAGCCGGTTCACTTCCGGAATGCCCATCGCCGCCACCGCGCCGACCGTGCCCGACTTCGACATCTTGCCGGCGATCATTCCCGAGAGATAAGCGGGCTCGTGAATCCAGTTGTCGAAGACGCCGAAATTGGGTTCGGCCGGCCCGGCGCCGGAGCCGAACAGCCAGGCCGTCTTGGGAAACTGCTTGGCGGTGCGGCGCGATTCACGCTCGGCCGCGAAGGCATCGCCCAGCACCAGCTGGTACCCGCCCTGCGCATATTCGCGCATGACGCGGCTGAAATCGGCGGTCTGCACCTTCTCCGACCATTTGTATTCGATGCCGAGTTCCTTCTCGGCCTTCTGCAGGGCGACGTGGATCTGGTTGTCCCACGGCTCCTCGATCGGCGTGGCGAAGATCGCCGCCACTTTCAGCTTCTTGTCCTTGGCGAAGGCCGCACCTGGCAGCATCGCCGCGGCCAGGCCTAGTGCGCCCAGCTCCAGCACGTTGCGTCGCGAAAACCCTTCGCGTGTCGAATGGGATTTGTTGTTCCGGTCTTCCATTGCATGCCCCTCTGTTTGACAGCCGTGTCGAGCCGGCTGTTCCAAAAATCAGACGGGGAACTATGGAACGGGTCCGGACTTTTGTCCACATGGTCAAATTTGGCGGCGCGTAAGCCGCCGCGATTGTCAAAGCGGGCTGAACCGCCGGCCAATCGCTTCAGCTTGACGCCGGGAACGCCAAGGATCAACGGCTCCGACGACCCCGCGACGCACCCTCAATGCCTGATGCGATCCCGCATCGCGTACCACAGCATGCCCAGCAAATAGAGCGGCCCACGCAGCGCCGTGCCGCCCGGGAACGGCATCGGCGTCAATGTCGAGAACAGGTCGAGCCGCGAGGCATCGCCGGTGATGGCTTCGGCGAGCAGCTTGCCCGACAGCGTCGACAGGATAACGCCCTTGCCGGAATAGCCATGCGCGAAATAGACCTCGCCATAGTGCCCGACATGCGGCAGCCGCGACGTCGTCACCGACACCAGCCCGCCCCAGGCATGATCGATGCGGCAGCCCTTGAGCTGCGGGAAGGTCGCTTCCATATGCGGCCGCACGAAGCCGGCAATGTCGGTCGGCGGTGACGGCGTGTAGCGTTCGCCGCCGCCGAACAACAGCCGCCCATCCGCCGACATGCGGTAATAATTGACCACGAAACGCGTGTCCGACACCGCGACATTGGCCGGAATGACGTTGCGCGCGCCTTCCAGCGGCTCCGTGGCGACGATGTAGTTGCCGACCGGCATGATGCGGCTGTTGACGCGTGGCTCCAACCCGTGGAGCAGCGCGTCGCCCGCCAGCACCACATGTCTGGCTCGCACCGATCCCTTTGCCGTCGAGACCCGGATCGAAGGCTCGCGTTCCAGCTTCACCGCCACCGAATTTTCATGGATGACGACTCCGGCGGCCACGGCCGCACGAGCAAGTCCGAGCGTGTAGTTCAAGGGATGCATGTGGCCGCCGAGCGGCTCATACATGGCGCCGTGATAGGGCGTGTCGACTTTGGCGCGCGCCTCAGCCGCCGACAGGATCTCGACCTCCCGAAACTTCATCACGCTATCGAGGCATTTGGCCTCTTCCTCCAGATCCCTGAGGTCGGAGCCGTTGACCGCGCCGACCAGATGGCCGGTCAGCCTGAGGTCGCAGTCGATGGCGTTGCGCTCGATGATGTCGAGCACCAGCCCGCGCGCCTCGAAAGCGAGGTCGAACAGCACCTTCGCCCGCTCGGGTCCGTAGAGCTTGACCAGCCCTTTGGCGCCCTTGCGCAGGCCGGGGATCATCTGGCCGCCATTGCGGCCCGATGCACCCCAGCCGATCTTGCCGCCTTCGAGCAGCACCACTTTCAGGCCGCGCTCGGCGGCATGAAGAGCGGCCGACAGGCCGGTGCAGCCGCCGCCGACCACCACCAGGTCGGCTTCTACATCGCCGGCAAGCGCCGGATGGTCCGGCGCCGGATTGGCGGTGGCGACATAGTAGGATTTGCCGATATCGAGACCGGAATTGAAACCCGTTGAAGATGCCATGATCACACCTTCAGCAAGAGGTGGTCGCGTTCCCAACTCGTCACCACGCTCTGGAACAGGTCGAGTTCGACGCTCTTGACGCGCAGATAGGTCTGGAAGAAGTCCTCGCCCAAAAGCTCCCGCACCGGGGCACAAGCCTCGAAACGATCCAGCGCTTCCTCCATGGTCTTCGGCAACGTGCTCCTGATCTTGTAGGCATTGCCCGACGCCTCGGCCGAGCGCGCCAGCTTATGCTCGACCCCGAGATAGCCGGCAAGCAGCGAACCGGCGATCGCCAGATAGGGATTGGAATCCGCGCCCGGCAGGCGGTTCTCCACGCGCCGCGCCATGCGCCCGCCGGCCGGCACGCGCAGGCCGCAGGAACGGTTGTCGTGCGACCACTCGATGTTGGCCGGCGCACTGTGGTTCGGCCTTATGCGGCGGTACGAATTCACGTTGGGCGCGAACAGCGGCATGATCTCGGGAACATATTTCTGCAGGCCGCCGATAAAATGGCCGAACATCTCGGTGTCGGCATCGTCGCTGCCGGCAAACAGCGCCTTGCCGACCTCGTCGACGATGGACATGTGCAGATGCATCGAGCTGCCAGCCTGGGCCGCGATCGGCTTGGCCATGAAGGTCGCGTGCATGCCGCATTGCTGCGCCGCCTGACGCGTGAACCGCTTGAACAACAGCACCTGGTCGGCCAGCGGCAGGGCGTCGCCATGCAGCAGATTGATCTCGAGCTGCGCGGTGCCCGATTCATGGATCAGCGTGTCGAGCGGCAGCCCGGCCGCCGCTGAATAGTCATAGATACGCCGGATCACCGGCTCGAATTCTTCCAGCGCCGCCATGTCATAGGGATGCTGCACCCCTTCCGCGCGGCCATTGCCGCCGACCGGCGCGGTCAGCGGTCTGTCCGGATCGGGGTTGTACGCGGTGAGATAGAATTCGAGCTCCGGGGCCACCACGGCGCGCCAGCCGCGCTGGCGATAGAGGTCGAGCACGGCGCGCAGCACATGGCGCGGCGAGGCCATCCATGGCCTGCCGTCCATATGAAAGGCATCGGCGAAGACATAGGCTTTCCCCGGCCCGGCACCCGGCGCCAGGCACAGTGTCGAGACATCGGGCACCATGCGCATGTCCGGGTCCGAATAGGCGAAACCCTCGTCGATCGAGCCGGAATAGCGGCCATCGATGCTGACCAGGAAGGCGCTGCTCGGCAGATAGAGCGCGCGGTCTTCCAGCGCCTTGAGGAATTTGGCGGTCGGCAGCGCCTTGCCCCGCAGCACGCCGTTCATGTCCGGCACCAGGCATTCGACCTCGGTAATGCCGTGCTGTGTGAGCCAGGCCTTGGGATCGTTGGAGATGGTCGCGGTGTTCTTGTCAGGCATTTCGTTCAGGTCCGTATCAGAGAGAGTATGGCTTGCGCGGCCATTTCCGTTCCGGGTTTCAGCGCCATCTCGGCTGCATTGTCCCTCAGGCGGGCGCGCATGGCGTCATCGGCCAGCAAGCCGAGAATGGCTCTCTCCAATACTCCTTCTGTCCAGCCGTCACGGCCGATATGGTCGCCGACGCCGGCCTCTCCGGCGCGTTGCGCGTTGTCGTGTCCGTCCCAGCAATAGGGCATGATCAGCGACGGCACGCCGAAGCGCAGCGCCTCGCAGAAACTGTTGTTGCCGCCATGGTGGATGAACAGGTCCGACTTCGCGACCACCGAGGGCTGCGGAAACCAGGCATCGAGATAGACATTGTCCGGCACCGCGCGATAGGCGTCGCGCAGGCCGCCGACATTGACGATGAAGCGGGCCGGCAGCCGGTCAAACACGGCAAGCATGCGCTCGATCAGGCCGACATCCATGGCGCCGAGACTGCCGAAACTGACATAGACCAGCGGCCCGCCATTGCGTGGAAAGACCGGCACCTCGAACGGCCCTTCCGACCGCACGCAGCCTTCGAGATAGACGAAGCGATCCGGATCGAGCGGTTCCGCGCGCTCGCGGCGCACGATCGTCGGCGTCAAGAGCAGATTGAGATCGGGTGAGGTTTCAAGG
This sequence comes from Mesorhizobium sp. BH1-1-4, assembly GCF_020165665.1. Lineage (NCBI taxonomy): Bacteria > Pseudomonadati > Pseudomonadota > Alphaproteobacteria > Hyphomicrobiales > Phyllobacteriaceae > Mesorhizobium > Mesorhizobium sp. BH1-1-4. The sequence continues at coordinate 103,348 of NZ_JAIUIN010000006.1, read as the reverse complement.
AACAAGCCCTTGGGCAATGGCGCCAAGCCGCAATCGACGCGAAAACGGTTGAAGCGATCATGCGCCGGGGCCGAGGCCGAGAGATAGCGCGCCTCGAACGCCGCGCGTCGCGGATCATCGGCACTCATCCCGGAAAGGTAAGGCGGCACTTCAGCGTCCGGCAGCTCGGTCTCGGCGCAGGAGACGACGCGCACCCACGGACAGCCGGCACTCGCGATCGCCGGGAACATGATGACGTTGTCGAGCACCACGGCGTCGGGCTTCAGCCGTGCCAGAAGCTGGCGCAGCGGCGCCTCGGCATTGACCGCGGTGTCGACGATCGCCTGCCAGGTCGGCGCCACATAGGTTTCGAGCTGGTCGATCGGGCTCAGTCGGAAATGCGGCAGGTGCCGGCGCACGAAGGCCTGCCAGTAGCTTTGGCGTTCGCTGTCGCTCAGCGGCTCGTCGGTCGGCAACTGGTATTCCTGGAAACCATAGTCGGCAAAGACGCCGGAAAAGCCGGCATGGCAGATGAACACCGGCCGCGCGCCCCGGGCACGCAAAGCCTGCGCGATGCCGACGCAATTCAACGCCGCCCCGAAACTGGCTTCGGGAAACAGCGCGATGGTCGGACTCGCTCGACGCGTCAATTATTCCTCTTCATTCCGGCCGGCTGATCATGCCGAACAGCGCGGGAGCGCCGCGGCTAGCCGCTTGCGGCCGCTGGCTGCGCGACAGCCGCAAATGGATGCGCAGCAGATCGGCAGCCACCTCATACTGCCGGCTTTCCAGATGGTCGAGGATGTTCAGGTGCTCGCGCAGCGATTGCTTCAGCCGGAACACATTGACCCCGGCGTAGATGCCCGGCAGCCGCCGTAGCCTGAGATGATCGGCCAGCGCGTCGGCGACGAAGCGGTTGGCGCTGCCCTCGGCGATCATGCCGTGGAAATCGATGTCGAGCCGCTGGAACTCGCGTGTGTCGAAAGCGGCGTCGGGCAGCGCCGACAGCGCCTCCATGCCCTGGCGCAGCACCGCGGCGCGCGCGCCATCCAGCCTGAAGCCCGAAGTCAGGATCGCCGCCGGCTCCAGCAAAAGCCGGAACTCGTAGCTTTCGCCCTGCGCCTCAGGATCGTCGGGCGCGCGGCGGAACAGCCAGGACTGCCCAGGCGCACGGTCGAGCAGATTCTCTTCCGTCAGTCTGTTAAGCGATTTTAGTACCGTCTTTCTCTCGGCACTGTAGCGCCGCATCAATCCCGCGACGGTCACTGTCTGGTCCAGCCGCCGCGCCGACCGGTCGCGCAGGATGGCTTCGGCAAGTTCGTCTTCCTCGGTGGCGGGCAGTTCGGCCGATATCGCCGGCTGCGCGGCGAGGTCGATCGCCAGGTGATATCCGGTGTCCGCCTCCCAGCGCACGACGCCCTGTTCCGCGAGCAGGCTGAGCGCCGCCCGCACAGGCGTTCGAGATACATTGCACAATGAGGCTATCTGCTGCTCGGGCAGGCGCGTGCCGGGCGCGAACCCACGCTGCCGCGCCACATCCAGGATGCGCTGCGCCAGATCGAGATGGTTGGTGCGAGGTCGGCGGGCTGCGGCTTGCATGACTGATCTCGGGAACGACGTTGCCGGCATGGTTTGACCGATCGGCCCCGTGGACGCAATCGGCCAGATTCCTCGACCGGTTGACAAATTATGGATTGACGTACTTTTTTCTGCAATAGTACTGTCAGTGCAATCGGCGATAAAAAGACCGAGGGAACAGGACCGAAGCTGCGGCGCATGTCGCGCGGGTCCAGCACGAATTCGACGATCAACCGGAATGGGAGACTGCCATGACCGCTACCAGCCTGCGGCGCCGTGCGCTGAGAATGCCTTCGATCGCCCTGGGTCTTGCGGTGGCGCTGTCGGCGCCGGCAATGGCCGCCGACCTCGTCATTTCAAACTGGGACGGCTACATGGCGCCCGACGCCATGGCTGCCTTCAAGACCGCGACGGGCGTCTCCGGCGAAGTCGTGGTGCACGCCACCAATGAAGAGATCATGGGCAAGCTGATCGCCGCCGGCGGCAAGGGCTACGACGTGGTCTTCGTCTCCTCGCCCTTCGCCGAGGTGCTGAACAAGCTCGGCCTGACCGAGCCGATGGACCACGCTGAGATACCCAACCTCGCCAACCTCTATCCGGAAGCGACCAAGCTGCCGCACGATGTCGGCAACACTTTCTCGGTGCCCTACACCTGGGGCACGACCGGCCTCTGCTATCGTTCGGATCTGGTGAAAACCGCGCCGACGAGCTGGAGCGACCTGCTCGCTCCATCCGACGAACTAAAGGGCAAGACCACCATGCTGGCGACCGATCGCTGGCTGCTTGCCGCCGGCCAGCTCGACAAGGGTTTTTCGGTCAATGAGACCGACCCGGCCAAGATGGCCGAGGTCAAGGATCTGCTGATCTCGGCTAAGAAGACCCTGCTCGCCTATGACGACACCACCTTCTATTCCAAGCTGGTTTCTGGCGAAGCTCTGATGGTGCAGGCCTGGGACGGCTGGTGCAATTACGGCATCGCCGACAAGCCGGAGATCAAATACGTCATCCCGAAGGAAGGTTCGGATCTCTGGGTCGACACGATGGTGGTGATGAAGGCCTCCGAACATAAGGACGCCGCCTTCCAGTTCATCAACTTCATGCTCGACGCCAAGAACCACGCCTGGGCGGCGCAAAACATCGACTACAAGGTGCCGAACAAGCCGGCCATGGAAAGCCTGCCGGCCGACTTCCTCGCCAAATTCCCCAACATGGCGATGCCGGTGGCCGATCTCGTCAAGTTCGAGCAGCTGCGCGACGTCGGCGAAGCCCAGCGCGACTATTCCAAGATCGTCAGCGAGATCAAGGCCGCGCAGTGAGGACTGTTCCAACGGCATCCTGGAATTAAGCTTGCGTTCCGTGTCGCCCCCCTCTGGCCTGCCGGCCATCTCCCCCTCAAGCGGGGAGATCGGCTGGTTCGCGGGCCTTCGCCAATCTCCAGCGCAGCGCCCCCTCATCCGGCCGCTGCGCGGCCACCTTCTCCCCGGCGGGGAGAAGAGGCTGGAGCCAGCTCTGGCGCGCTCCTCTCCCCTCGGGGAGAGGTCGGATTGTCCCGAATTGCCCTTCGCAATTCGGTTGGCAATCCGGGTGAGGGGGAACTCGCCTGCTTCTAGCGAGGGCGCGGCGTGACACGACCGTCCCGCTCCTCCCTCCTGATGGCTCCGGCGCTGGTCTGGTTGACCGCGCTGATGGTTGTGCCGTGCGCGCTGGTGCTGGCGCTCGCCTTCTTCCGGCGCGGCATCTATGGCGGAATTGACTACACCTTCACGCTGGAGAATTTCGGGCAGGTCTGCGACCCGCTCTATGCCGGCATCTTCCTGAACTCGGCACGCATTGCCGGCACCGCCACGCTGATCGCGGTGGTGGTCGGCTATGCGGCCGCCTATGCCATCGCGGCCGCCCCACGCCGCTGGCAACCGGTGTTCCTGTTCTTCGCCGTGCTGCCGTTCTGGTCCAACTATCTAATCCGCACCTATGCCTGGATCGTACTGCTCAACCGCGAAGGGCTGGTCACTCAGCTCCTGCGCTGGGTGGGCTACACCGGCGAGCCGCCATCGATGCTCTACACCGAGGGCGCGGTCATCGCCGGCCTGGTCTACAACTACCTGCCCTTCGTCATCCTCGCCTGCTACGCGCCGCTGTCGCGCCTCAACCCGGAACTGGCCGAAGCATCGCGCGATCTCGGCGCTTCTGCCATGACGACGTTTCGCCGTGTCGTCCTACCGCTGACCGTGCCTGGCATCGCCGCCGGCGCCGTCTTCGTCTTCGTGCTGTCGATCGGCAATTTCGTCACGCCAGCGCTGCTTGGCGGCGGCCGTTTCCAGATGATCGGCAATCTCGTCTACGACCAGTTCCTGACCGCCAATGACTGGCCCTTCGGTGCGGCCCTGGCGATGGCGCTGATCGCCATCATGCTGCTGGTGTTGATGGCGCAAGCGCTCGTCGCCAATCGCGCCTCTGGCCGTACCGCGGAAGCCCAGGGCAACGCGAATGGCTGAACGCTCACCAGCCACACGGCGCATGCTTTGGCTCGTGTTGAGTCTCGTCTTCGCCTTCCTCTACATCCCGATCGCCGTGCTGGTGGCACTCTCCTTCAACGAAGGCGGGCTGCCGACGGCGTGGTCCGGTTTTTCGCTGAAATGGTACGCCTCGCTGGCGGGCAATTCCGCCATCCTGTCGGCCGCCCTCAACACGCTGATCGTGGCGCTGGTCTCGACAGCCATCGCTACCTTGCTCGGCACGCTGCTGGCCATCGGCGTCGAGATGCGCCGGCACTATGGCAAGGGACTGGAAGCGCTGATCTTTGCCCCGATGATCATCCCCGATATCGTGCTGGCGATTGCGCTCTTGTCGTTCTTTTCCATGATCAACCTGACCATGGGCCTGCACACCATCATCCTCGCCCATGTCGTCTTCAACCTCGCCTTCGTCTGCTCGGTGGTCCGTGCCCGGCTGAAGAGCTTCGACTGGTCGATCGTCGAGGCTTCCGCCGATCTCGGCGCCTCCGCCATCACCACCTTCCGGCGGATCACCTTGCCGGTCATCCTGCCGGCCGTGATCGCCGGCGCCCTGCTCGCCTTCACGCTTTCGGTCGACGAGTTCATCATCGCCTTCTTCACCGCCGGCGCCGGCCGCGCCTCGACGACCCTGCCGATGCAGATCTACGCCATGATCCGCTTCGGCATCACGCCCGAGATCAACGCCCTGGCCACCATCGTCATGGCGGTCTCGGTCACCGCGCTGACCCTGTCGCAGCGGCTCAACCGGGGGATAGCAGGCCAATGAGCGAACCGCGCACGCTGCTGGCCATCGATGACGTGTCGAAGAATTTCGGTCGCGTCACCGCTGTCGACGGCATCTCGCTGGATATCCGCGAGAACGAGTTCTTCGCGCTGCTCGGCCCGTCGGGTTGCGGCAAGACCACGCTCTTGCGCATGCTGGCCGGCTTCGAGACGCCGAGCGATGGGCGCATCCTGCTCGACGGCAAGGACATCGCCAGGACGCCGCCCAACAAGCGGCCCGTCAATCTGATGTTCCAGTCCTACGCGCTGTTCCCGCATATGAGCGTCAGGGCGAATGTGTCCTACGGGCTCGAAATGGAGCGCTTGCCGGCTAAAGAAATCCGCGCGCGCGTCGACGCCATCCTGGCCACCACCGAACTGGTGCCCTTCGCCGACCGCAAGCCCGAGCAGCTGTCGGGCGGCCAGAAGCAGCGCGTGGCGCTGGCCCGCGCGCTGGTCAAGCGGCCCCGGCTGCTGCTGCTCGACGAGCCGCTCGGCGCGCTCGACAAGAAGCTGCGCGGCGCCATGCAGCTGGAATTGAAGCGCCTGCAGCACGAGGTCGGCATCACCTTTGTCATCGTCACCCACGACCAGGAAGAATCGCTTGTGATGGCCGACCGCATGGCGGTGCTGAAAGACGGCAAGCTGCTGCAATGCGACACGCCGCACGCGGTCTACGAACATCCCGCCGACCGCTTCGTCGCCGACTTCATCGGCGTGATGAACTTTGTGCCGGGCACAATATCAGCCCACGGCGTAATCGCGGCCAACGGCACGAGCATTGCCGGCAAGGTTCCTGCCATGCTCACACCAGGTGCATCGGCAGTGGCCTCCGTGCGGCCCGAACGCATCCGGCTGTTCCCGTCGTCGGAAACCGCCAACCGCACCACCGGCACGGTCGAGGCGCTGGCCTATCAGGGGCTCGATCTGCAGCTGCACGTCCGCACGCCGCTGGCGCCAAAGCCGTTCCTGGTGCGCGTCACCGCGGATGCCGCCGACCGCCGGCCGGTCTCGTCGGGCGACCAGATCGAACTCGGCTGGGACGCCGCCGATGTCAGAATTTTCGCAGAGTGAAGGAGAAGCCCGATGGCGCAGAAGACGATCGCCTTTTTCCCGGAAGCCGCCTACGGCCCGGCGCTCAATTCCGTCGGCATCGCGCAAGCGGTCGAGGCGCGCGGCCACAAGGCGGTGTTCCTGTCCGACCCGGGCTTCGTCGATGTCTACAGGGGCTATGGCTTCGAGGCGCATCCGGTGAACCTTTCCGAACCGATGCCGCCGGAACAGATGGCGAAATTCTGGGAGGACTTCATCAACGGCCACATCCCGAACTTCCGCAAGTCGCCCTACGACCAAGTCGACAATTACGTCAAGGATTGCTGGACGGCGATCGTCGACAGCGCCAAATGGGCGCAGAAGGACCTGCCGCGCGTGCTCGCCTCCATCAAGCCTGACGTGATCTGCGTGGACAACGTCATCCTGTTTCCCGCGATCAAGCAGTTCGGCAAGCCTTGGGTGCGCGTCATCTCCTGCTCGGAAAACGAGATCGAGGACGAGGACATCCCGCCGCACCTCTCAGGCTGCGGCGAGAACGACCATGCCGGCCACCAGCGCTACCGCGACCATTTCAATGCGGTGATCAAGCCGATCCATGACGACTTCAACGCCTTCCTGACCGCCAACGATGAGGCGCCCTATCCGGTCGGCCAGTTCTTCGAGGCCTCACCCTATCTGAACCTGCTTCTCTATCCTGAAGCGGCGAAATTCAAGCGCCGCCATCCGCTCGATCCGGCAAAATTCCAGTATCTCGAAGGCTGCGTGCGGCAGGAAAAACCCTACGCCGTGCCGACCTTCGCTGAGAATAATGACGGACCGCTGCTCTACGTCTCCTTCGGCAGCCTGGGCGCCGGCGATGTCGACCTGTTGAAGCGGATCATCGCCACGCTCGGCAAGACGCGCTATCGCGGGCTGGTCAATGTCGGCGGCTACAAGGACCAGTACACCGACGTCCCCGGCAACGTCATCGTCGACAGCTGGTTCCCGCAGCCTTCGGTGATCCCGCAGGTCGATGCCGTGATCCACCATGGCGGCAACAACTCGTTCACCGAATGCCTCTATTTCGGCAAGCCGGCCATCATCATGCCCTATGTCTGGGACGGCCACGACAACGCCACGCGCGTCCAGGAAACCGGCCACGGCTTCGGCATGCCGCGTTACGATTGGACCGATGCGGAACTGGTCGCCAGGGTCGAAGCCTGCCTGACCGATCCGGCGATGAAGGCGAAGCTGGCGAAGACCTCGGCACAGATGCAGGCGCAGAACGGGCCTGAGAAGGCCGCGGGCTTGTTGGAAGCGCTGCTGTGAGACCGATTGCTATGTCGAGCCCAGGCGCCCCTCTCTGTCCTGCCGGACATCTCCCCCTCAAGGGGGGAGATTGGCAGCTTCGCCGCCGGCTCTCCTTTAGCAATATTGGTGATTGGCGAAAGCCGAGACATCATCTGATCTCCCCCCTTGAGGGGGAGATGTCCGGCAGGACAGAGGGGGGCCTCGTAGAGTGGCAACGCATCAATGCTCGGCGTCATAACTGCGGAGCATGCCCATGACCTCCTCCGCCCCGCACCTCCACCAGGCGTCCACCCGCACCGACCTCGTCGACTGGGGCGCCCAGCCCGATTCGCTGGAAGGCACCTCGCACTCCACCGGCAAACTGGTGCACAAGGGCCCCAACAATCAGCCGGAGTCAGGCATCTGGGTGTGTACGCCGGGCCGCTGGCGGCTCTCTATCCCGCGCGACGAACTGTGCCACTTCGTGTCCGGCCGCGCGACCTACCGCTCCGATGTCGGCGAGGTGATAGAAGTGACGGCCGGAACCGTGGTCATGTTCCCCGCCGGCTGGACGGGCGAATGCACGGTTCATGAGACCATGCGCAACGTCTACATGCTGGCCTGAGCAAGAAATCAGCCGCCTAGGAGCACAACATGCCGACACCGCACTGGCCTGATGCCGCAAGCGTGGAACTGGAGGATTGGGGCGCGGGCGCCAACACGCTCGCCGGCGCGCCGCGGGCCTCAGGCAAGATCCTCTCAAGCAATCCGGACGGATCGAGCGAATGCGGCCTGTGGTCCTGCACGCCGGGCACCCGCAAGGTCAGCTTTGCCACTGACGAATTCTGTCATTTCCTGTCGGGACGCGGCAGCTATGTCAGGGACGACGGCGAAGACATTCCGGTCGAGGCCGGCACGCTCGTCTTCTTCCCCGCCGGCTGGACAGGCATCTCCATCATCACGCAAACGCTGACCAAGGCCTTCATGTGCCGGTGAGCATTTTACCAGGGAAATCCATATGACCACGCCGATCATGCAATCGCCGCTTGCCATCACGGACCTCGTCGACTGGGGTGTCATCCCGACGATGATCGAGGGGCAATCCCACACCTCGGGCAAGCTGCTCCACAAAGGCCCGGAAGGCCGTTCCGAATGCGGCCTATGGGTCTGCACCCCGGGCAAATGGCACTGCCACGTCACCCGGGACGAGTTCTGCCACTTCCTGGAGGGGCGTTGCACCTATGTCCATGAATCCGGCGAGGTCATCGAGATCGCGCCGGACACGGCGGCCTTCTTTCCGCAGGACTGGAAAGGCGTCTGCACCGTCCATGAGACGATCAAGAAGATCTACATGATCCGCTGAGCCTTTCCGATAATTCTACCCTGCCGGACACCTGACGCGACCTTCTGCGCTTCCGGTGCTCACGGACTGAATGTCCGCTGCGCTCCGGTTCTCGAAAGCCACGCCATCTGCCTCGGCAGGGCGAATTCTCCAAAAGGCTCTATAGGAGGGCATGAATGCATTTCTCCCCTGACCGGCCGACCTTCTTCGTCAATCCGGACTACCGGCCGATGACTGGTGCGGCAAAACCGGTGATCGATCCGGCGACGCTGGAGACGGTCGGCGCCATTGCTTTAACCAGCGACGGCGAGATCGACGCCGCCCTCACCGCCGCGACCAAGGCGCAGCTTGCCTGGAAAAAGCTCGACGCCAAGAGCCGGGCAAAGCATCTGCACGCCGTCGCCAACGCCATCGAGGCGGCGGATTTCACGCGCTGCGCCGAACTGATGGTGCGCGAGATGGGCAAGCCCTATCCCGAAGCCATCGGCGAGATCGCCAATTGCGCGCCGATCTTCCGCTACTATGCCGAGATGGCGCGCGACGATGCCGGCAAGGTCGCCGGCACGACGCAGGCCGGTTCGTTCCAGTATGCCCGCTATGAGCCCTATGGCGTCTCCGTCCACATCATGCCCTACAACTTCCCGATCCTGCTGATGTGCTGGACCGTCGCCGCCTCGCTCGCCGCCGGCAACGCCTGCGTCATCAAGCCGGCGGAAGCGACGACGCTGTCGACGCTGGAGTACATGACCGTCTTCCGCGCGCTGCCGGAAGGCCTGGTCTCCTGCCTGCCGGGCGGCGCGGCCACGGCGCAGGCACTAATCACTTCGGATCGCACCCATGCGGTTGCGTTCACCGGCTCGGTCGCCGCCGGCAAGGCGGTCGCGGTGGCCTGCGCCGAGCGCATGAAGCCCAGTGTCATCGAGGCCGGCGGCAGCGATCCGCTGATCATCAGCCAACATGCGCCGCTCGACGTGGCGGCGGCCGGCAGCGTCACCGCCGCCTTCCATCTCACTGGGCAGGTCTGCACTTCGGCCGAGCGCTTTTTCGTCGTCGATGCCGTGCACGACCACTTTGTCGAGCTGTTTGCGCAAAAGACCCGCGCGCTGCGCATCGGCAACGGCATGGACAAGACCGAGATCGGACCGCTGGTCAGCGAAGCGGCAAGAGCCAAGGTGATGCGGCTGGTCGATGACGCGATCCGCAACGGCGCCACCGCTGTCACTGGCGGGCGCATTCCGCCGGCGCACAACACCGGCTGGTTCTACGAACCGACCATTCTGACCGGCGTCACCCCGGATATGGCGATCGTGCGTGAGGAGTGTTTCGGCCCAGTCGCCGCGATCTGCCGGGTGAAGGATTTCGACGAGGCGATCCGGCTTGCCAATGACAGCCCGTTCGGCCTCGGCGCCTCGGTCTTCACCACGGATCTGGCCGAAGCCCATGAGGCGGCCGAACGGCTTGAGGCCGGCATGGTCTGGGTCAACAACCCGTTGATCGACAATGACGCCTTGCCCTTCGGCGGCTGGAAGGCTTCCGGTCTAGGCCGCGAACTCGGGCGCCAGGGGCTCGATGCCTTCCGCCGCTCCAAGATGGTGATCATCGACCACAGACCGGCAATCCAGGACTGGTGGTACCCCTATCCCGACAGCTGGTTTCGCGAAACCGGCGGCCGCAAACACGTATGAAGTAGGGGGGGCGGCACAGCCGCGCGCCCATATGCTTATGCCTCGATCCGTTAGGGCGTCGTTCCCGCCTGAAGCTTGGCCGCCGCCTGATCGATCTTGCCGGCGAGCACGCCTTGGGCCCACGCCGTGACCTCGGCGTCGACGGGCTTGTTGGCCATGTCCGTCAGCGCTGCATCGAGCGACGCCGGGTCGGTCCCGACCGCGACTGCATCGACCACTTTCTGCTGGGCAGCGACCTGCTCCGTCAAATCCGATATCTGTCCGGGCAAGGCCGCCTGATCCTCGGGCGACATGGCGGCTATCTCCTCCGGGGTCAGCGATGTCAACGCGGCCAGCTGCGCATTCAGAGCATCCAGCTGGGTCTGCGCATTCTTGGCCTTTGCGGACTGCGTCACGAATGCCTGAATGGCGGCGAACTTCTTGCTCTTGGAGTTCATATAGGCGTTGATATTGCGCTGCAGCGAGTTCAGCCGGCCGAGTTTGGCGTGGATGTTCTTCTCCTTCGGCGAGACGTTTGTCGTCGTATCGGCCGTGGTGCTGGCTGTCGTGTCCGTGTCCGTCTTGGCTACCTGTCCCGGGGCCGAGGCGGACTTGCCATGCGAAGCACCGCTTTTGCCGTTACTATTGCTGTTGCCGCCGGCGTTACCGTGACCATTGCCGTTACCGCCGCCGCCGCCGCCATTGCCGTTGCCGCCATTGCCGCCGCCGCTATTGCCACCGCCATTCCCGTGCCCGTTGCCGCCGGCTCCGGCAAGCGCCGGAGACGCCAGAAGCGCCAATGCGGCAATCGCCGCGAAAAGAGTTTTTCGATTAGTCATGGGTAACCTCCTCTGGGAATCGCCGCCCTATGCCCAGCCGCTAGGTCAAGTTCGTATGAGAAGTCGCTAATTGTGCGCAGTAAACTTTAGATAAATGCCGTCTCAATGCGCGAGCAGGGCAAGCAGAACGCGCAGCAACAGTTTGATATTGAACGCAAATCGCCACTCTTGAACTGTCGTGCTACTGAAGTCCCATGCCGGCCGGACCATGGTCCTAGGACGAATTCCAGGGAAAATGCGCGGGGTGGTTTTTCGTCGCCTATTGCGCGGAAAGTAACAGTCAGCCGATACTTTCGCCGCCATCGATCACCAGCGCCTGCCCGGTCATGAAGGATGAGCGATCCGAGACCAGGAACAGGATCGCCTCGGCGATCTCTTCGGCCACGGCCCAGCGCCCCATCGGGATCTTGGTGCGGACATAGATTTCGATTGCATCGCGTCCGCCCATCTGGGCGATGAACGGCTCGTTGAAAGGCGTGTCGACCCAGCCGGGGCAGAGCGCGTTGACGCGCACATTGTGCCGGGCATAGTCGAGCGACATCTGCCTGGTCATCGCCACCACGGCATGTTTCGACGTCGCATAGGCGATCATCTCGCGGTCATAGAAGACACCCGAATTCGAAGCCGTGTTGAGGATGACGCCGCCGCCTTGCGCGATCATCGACGGCATGACGATCCTCGCCGCCAGGAATTGTGCCCGCACATTGACCCGCCACGACGCATCCATGCCTTCGGTCTCGACCTCGGTCAGCGTGCCGCCGACCTGGATGCCGGCATGATTGTGCAGGATGTCGATGCGCCCATGCTTGTCGAGCGTACGGCCAAGGAGTTGGTCGACCGCATTGTCGTCGCGGACGTCGGTCGCGATCGCCTCGGCCCGACCTCCGACAGCGCGGATGTCCGATGCCGCGGCTTCGCCGGCGGCCTGATCCCTGTCTGCAATGACGACGACCGCGCCTTCCCTGGCCATGATCATGGCGCCGGCGCGCCCGATGCCGGAGCCGGCGCCTGTCACCACGGCGATGCGGTCTTTGAGGATCATGGAGCGGCTTTCAGTTTGACGGCTTGCGCTGGCGCAATTGCCATTGGGCAAGCACCACGAGCAGCACGGAAGCGACGAGCACAATGGTCGCGATGGCGTTGATCTCCGGCGTCACCCCGCGCCGGATCGAGGCAAAGACATAGATCGGCAGCGTCGTCTGCGCGCCAGCGACGAAGAAGGCGATGATGAAATCGTCGAAGGAGAAGGTGAAGGCGAGCAGGAAGCCGGCGACCACGGCGGGCATGATCTGCGGCAGCACGATCGAGCGGAAGGTCGTCAGCGGCGTGGCGTAGAGATCGCTTGAGGCTTCGACCAGATTGCGGTCGAGGCTGCCGAGCCGCGTGCCGACGATCATCGTCACCAGCGCCATCGAGAACAAGCCGTGCGCGGCGATGATCGAGCCGTAGCCGAGCGACAAGCGCGGCGGCTGATCGTTGGGCCAGATCGAGGCGAGGAACGGGTTGACGATGGCGAACAGCTGGACCAGCGCGACCAGCGTCGAGATGCCTATGACGACGCCGGGAACAACGATAGCCGCTCCCAGCAATCCGTCGAAAACGGCGCGCGTGCGTGCGCCGACACGCGCCAGGCCAAGCGCTGCCGCGGTGCCGAAAACCGCCGCCAGCAGGGCGCTGGTGATGGCGATGAACAGGCTGTTCTTCAACGCCTCGACCAGGAACGGGTTGGACAGCGCCTTGCCATACCATTGCACCGAGAAGCCGGTGAACTCGCTGGCATGATGGCCGGCATTGAAGGAGAACAGCACGACCAGCACGATCGGCAGATACAAAAAGGCAAAGACGGCGATGACGAAGGCGCGCATCAGATCAGATCCACCCGGCGAGCGCCCGCAACCCGGTTCGAAATACGATTGGCAACGACCAGCACCACCACCGAAACCAGCACGAGCGTGATCGCGATGGCCGATCCGAACGGCCAGTTGCGCGACTGCAGAAACAGGTCGACCAGCGCGTTGCCGATGAAGAACACCTTGCCGCCGCCAAGCAGCGTCGGGATCAGATATTCGCCAAGCAGCAGGATCATCACCAGCGAGAAGCCGGTCATCACCCCCGGTAGCGACAGCTTCAGGGTCACGCCCAGGAAGGTGGAGAGCGGCTTTGCGCCGAGATCGGCGGAGGCTTCCAGCAGCCTGCGGTCGAGCCGCTCGAGGCTGACATAGATCGGCAGGATCATGAGCGGCAGATAGCCGTAGACGATGCCGAGCAGGACGGCGCCCGGCGTATTGATCAGCCTGACATCCTCGATGCCGACAAAGGCGAGCAGCGCCGGTATGCCGCGACCGCCCAGAATGTACATCCAGGCATAGGTCCGCATCAGCAGGCTGGTCCAGAACGGAATGACGACCAGCGCGAGCAGGATTAGCCGCCAGCGCGGCGGCGCTTTCAGGGCAAGGTAATAGGCGACAGGATATGCAACGAGCAGGCAGGCGAGCGCGCCGACCGGCGCCAGCACCATCGTGTTCCAGAACGCCGTCGCCCGTGCCGGAAGGTTGGCATATTGCGCCAGCGTGAAGGCCGCCTGGTAGCCGCCCTCGGGCGCCCGCTCGCCGACGCTGAACACGGCGATGGCGACGAACGGCAGCACCAGAAACACCACCAGCCATGCCGTCGCCGGCGCGAGCAGCAAGGCGGTCAGGATATTATGCCGAAATCTGTTGCCGTGCATTGAAACCGCCCCGGTACCGGCGGACATGGCCCGCCGGTCAATTATCCCTGTGAGGCCGGTCTCAGGCCGACTTGAAGCGCGCCATCAGTTCGGCACGGCCCGGATCGGTCAGCGTTGCCGCTGCGCCGAATTCCAGCGGCGTCAGCAGGTCCGCCGCCGGATAGAGGATCGGATTGTCCAGCACCTCCTTCGGCAGCAGCTTGTTGACGCGCGCATCGGTGGAGGGCGCTCCGTTGGCGAGATGCTCCTTCACCGCGACCTGCGGGTTCATCAGATAGTTGAGTAGCGCATAACCGGCGGGCTTGTTCGGTGCGTCCTTCGGGATGGCGTAGAAATCGGTCCAGATCTCGCCACCTTCCTTGCCAAGCACATAGGCGATCTCGGGAATGTCGCGATGGAGCTGCGCGCCGTCATTGGTCCAGCACATGGTCATCCAGGCGTCGCCCGCGCGCATGCCAGGCTGGTAGTCGGACGAGACGGCGAACAGATGCGGCTTGACCTTGAGCAACAATTCTTCCGCCTTGGCGAGTTCGTCCTGTTTCAGCGAATTGAACGAATAGCCGTAATATTTCAGCGCGTTGCCGATGGTGGTCAGCTGGTAGTCGTGCACCATGGTGCGTCCATCGCCCTCGGCCATGGCGGTATCCCAGAACTCCTTCCAGCTCGTCATCGGCTTGGCGAGTTTCTTGGTGTTGACGGCAAAGCCTGTCGTGCCCCAATTCTTTGGCACGGCGTAAATGGTGCCGTCGATGGTACCCTCGGACGTGAAGCGCGGGTCTTCCTGCGTGCCATCGAAATTTGGCAGCTTCGCCATCTCCAGCGGCTCGATGATGCCGAGCTTCTTATAAGTCGAGATCGTATAATTGGTCGGCACGAACAGGCTCCAGCCCGAGGCACCGGCCTGCAGCTTGGCCAGCATCTCCTCATTGGAGCCGAATACGTTGACCTCGACGGCGACGCCGGTGTCCTTCTTGAAGTTCTCGAAGGTCTGCGGGTCGTGATAATTCGGCCAAGTGGCGATCGACATGCGGTCGCCGAGGTTTTCAGCGGCGAAGGCCGGCGTCGGCATGATGCCGATCTCGCGCGCCATCACCGCCGTTGCGATGCCAAGGCCGGTGAGGCCAAGGAAATCGCGGCGGCCGATCGAGCCGCGCTTCAAACGCATCAGCTGGTCGACGAAATTCTCGGGGCTTATCGGCAGTCCGTCACGATATGATTTCGACATGTTTGTTTACCCTCTGGTTGGTCCCGTTGTTCTTGGTTTCGGAAACGCCAGCGGCGTCCCCGTGGCAAAGCCGATGGCGACGGGTTCACCCGGCTTGAAGAGATTGCCTTGGCCGACCACATGGTCGGCCTTGGCGAGCAATGTTCCGATACCCTGGACCTCGATCGCGTATTCCGCCGTCGAGCCCAGGAAAATCCGATTGCGGACGACACCCTTGAGCGGGCCGCTGTCGGGAGCCCCGAGGCTAAGCGATTCAGGACGCAGGCTGACCGAGACGGTCTCGCCCTGTTGCAGGGCGGTGCGTTTGCGCGCGGCGATGACGGTGCCGTCCGCCAGCGCAACGTCCACCAGGTCGCCGGCATGCCCGGCAACCTTGCCGGCAAGCAGATTGGTCTTGCCGACGAAATCGGCGACGAACAGGTCGGCCGGCTCGTCATAGATTTCGCTCGGCTGGCCGAGCTGGACGATGCGCCCGCCATTCATGACGCAGACGAAATCGCTCATCGACAGCGCTTCTTCCTGGTCGTGGGTGACCAGCACGAAGGTGATGCCGATTTCGCGCTGCAGGTTCTGCAGCTCGATCTGCATGTCGGTGCGCAGCTTCTTGTCGAGCGCCGCCAGCGGCTCGTCGAGCAGCAGCACCGCCGGCTTGTTGACCAGCGCACGCGCCAGCGCGACACGCTGCTGCTGGCCGCCGGACAATTCGTGGATCTTGCGGCCGCCATAGCCGGCGAGCCGCACCATTTCGAGCGCCTCCCCGGCCCGCTGGCCGATCTCGCGCGACGACAGCCGTGGCCTTGCCTGGCGCAGCCCATAGGAAACATTGGCTTCGACGTCGAGATGCGGAAACAGCGCATATTGCTGGAACACCATGTTGACCGGCCGCCGGTAGGGCGGCGTGCCGGCCATGTCCTGGCCACGGATCAACACCTGGCCTTCGCTCGGCTGTTCGAAGCCGCCGATCATGCGCAGGCAGGTCGTCTTGCCGCAGCCGGACGGCCCGAGCAAGGCGACGAAGGCGGAGGGAGGTACCGCCAGATCGATGCCGCTGACCGCGGTCACCGCGCCGTAGCGCTTGGTGACGCCTCGAAACTCGATGTCGGGCACTGCGGTCAAGGCTGCGGGCTCCAGTGACGGGATCGATTTTGAGAACGCTACCAGAGCCAATGGCGGCTAGTATATACCTCAACGGTGGTATATCTGATCTATTTTCTCGTTCAGAGGGGTATCAATTGTCCCGCAACGACGAATACCGAAAGCTGGCAGGAGTCGTCTCGGCGACGCGGGAGACCGGCGGCGACCTCTTCGGCCAGGCGATGGTCGATTGGCTGCGCGAGCATGTCGAGTTCGACCACTGCGTGATCTTCGGCTATCGCGGCGCCTCACGGCCGCCGCTGCTGTTCGAGACCTTCTCGCCGGCCGAAAGCCATGTTTTCGTCGCGCTCTATCAGGAGGGACCCTATCTGCTCGATCCGTTCCACCACGCGGCTGTCGAGCGCAAGGAGGGGTTCTGGCGCATGCGCGAGCTCGCGCCCGACCGTTTTTATGCCAGCGAGTATTTTCGCTCCTACTACAGCCAGACCAGGCTGGCCGAGGAGGTCGGCTTCTTCGTGCCGCTGGCGGGCAAGGACGCGCTGGTGCTGTCACTGATGCGGCTCAGCGCATCAGGCCCGTTCGGCACGGCGGACGCCAGGCTACTGCGCGACATGGCGCCGGCGGTGATCGAGTTCGCCAAGCTACGCTGGCCTGCCCTTCCGGCCGACGAACCGGCAGAGGCGAAGCACGATGAGACGATCACCGCCGTCAACGAGTTCGACCGCGCCCATATCTGGAAGAGCCTGTCGCTGACGCCGCGCGAAAAGCATGTCGTCGACCTGGTGCTCCAGGGCCATTCGACGGAATCGATCGCGAGGGCCATGCGCATCGTGCCGGGAACGGTGAAGGTTCATCGCCGCAACATCTACCGCAAGCTCAAGATCAAGTCGCAGGCCGGTCTCTTCGCCCGCTTCGTCGAGATCATCGACGCGCGGATTCGCTGATTCACGCAGGCCGCTGACCAACCTCGGATCAGGCTTCCCAGGAACCGGTCTCGGCCATCCGCTTCAGCAAGGGCGCCGGCTTGAAAACATCCTTGCCGGTCCGCTCGTGCCAATGCTCGAGCCGCTCGACGATCTTCCCCGCGCCTTCGAGGCCGGCCCAGAACATCGGGCCTCCCTTACCGATGGGAAAGCCGTAGCCATTGACCCATACGACATCTATGTCGGACGCACGGGCCGCGATCCCTTCCTGCAGGATCTTCGCCCCCTCATTGACCAGGGGATAGAGCGTACGTTCGATGATCTCGTCCGCGCCGATGGCACGCGGCACGATGCCTTTCTCGGCGGCCTTGTCGCGGATCAGCGCCTCGACCTCGGGATCGGGAACGCCTGACCGGGCACCAGCCTCGTAGAGATAGAAGCCACGGCCGGTCTTCTGGCCGAAACGCCCCTGTTCGCACAGCGTGTCGGCGATCACGGCCGCCAGCCCGCGCGCCTTGCGGTTGCGCCAGCCGATGTCGAGGCCGGCAAGGTCGCCCATCTGGAACGGACCCATTGGCCAGCCGAAATCGGTGAACGCCTTGTCGATCTGGCTGGGGGTAGCGCCTTCCAACAGCAACGCCTCGGATTCCGAGCCGCGCGCCGCCAGCATGCGGTTGCCAACGAAGCCGTGGCAGACACCGACGACGACGGCCACCTTGCCGATGCGCCGCGCGAGGTCGACCACGGTCGCCAGCGCATCCGGTGCGGTTTTTTCGGCGCGCACGATCTCCAGCAGCTTCATGACGTTGGCCGGCGAGAAGAAATGCAGGCCGAGCACATCCTGCGGCCGCGACGTCGAGGCGGCGATCTCGTCGATGTCGAGATAGGAGGTGTTGGTGGCAAGGATGGCGCCCGGCCTGGCCACCGCGTCCAGCTTGCCGAAGATTTCTTTCTTGACCGCCATGTCCTCGAACGCCGCCTCGACGATCACGTCGCAATCGGCGAGATCGGCATGGTCGATCGAGCCCTTGAACTGGGCGAGCCGCTGCAGCTTGGCCGCTTCGCTCAAGGAACCCCGCGAAACCGAGACGGCATAATTCTTCTCGATCGTGCCCAGCCCGCGCTGTAGCGCTTCCTGATTGGTTTCCAGCAAGGTGACGGGATAGCCGCCATTGACGAAAGCCATGGCGATGCCGCCACCCATCGTGCCGGCGCCGATGACGCCGACGCGACCGATCCTGCGCTTGGGCGTGTCCTTGCCGGGCAGCTTTGCCGCCTCGCGTTCGGCGAAAAACAGGTGCCGTTGCGCGCGCGACTGGTCGCTGGCGACGAGTTTCACGAACAGTGCCCGCTCCGCCGCCAGTGCCTCGTCGAAGGGCAGCGTGAGGGCATTGCGCACCGCCTGCGCACAGGCGATTGGCGCCTCGAGGCCCCGCGCCTTTCGGGCAAGGCCCGCGGCTTCCGCATCGAAGGCCACGAGATCGGTGTCCTTCAACTCCTCATCGCGATCGCGCACCGGGGTGAAAGGGCCGCCCTTGCGGGCCATTTCCCCGGCAAAATTCACGGCGTGGATGGTAAGATCGCCCTCGAAGACGGCGTCGACCAGGCCGGCGCCATGTGCCTCATCGGCGCCGATCGGAGTGCCGGAAACGATCATTCTCACCGCCTTTAAAGCGCCCACGAGGCGCGGCAGCCGTACCGTGCCGCCGCCGCCGGGCAGGAGGCCGAGCTTCACCTCGGGCAGGCCAAGCCTGGCGCTTCGATCTGCAACGCGGAAATGGCAGCCGAGCGCCAGCTCCAGCCCGCCGCCGAGCGCGGTGCCGTGGATGGCGGCGACGGTCGGCTTGGCGATGGTTTCGAGCGTCGCCACGATGGCGCGCAGGTCGGGCTGCCGCACCGGCTTGCCGAATTCGGTGATGTCGGCGCCGGCAACGAAGGTCCGGCCGGCGCAGGCAATGACGATCGCCGCGACCGATGCGTCGTCGCGCAGCGCGACCAGCGCCTGCAACAGCGGCTCGCGGACGTGAAAACTCAGCGCGTTGACCGGCGGATTGTCGATGGTGATGACGGCGACGCCGTCCTCGTTCACGACACTGACAGAATTGGACAAGCGGAGCCTCCCGAGACCGGCTGAGATCGCGAAAGGGTTTACTAGGCCGCGCCGCGAATGGGAACCCGATGTTGAGCTGGTCCAATGGTTGGCCGCCAGGCGGAGCGACGCGGCGCGGAACAGAGCCGTGCGCGCTAGCGCACCGCCTTCTCGCCACCCGCCGCCGTGATCACGCCAACGATGATCAGCCCTGTCAGCAGCAACCGCACCCCGGCACTGACGCCGAATGTGTTGAGCATGGTGAGCAGCAGCACCAGGAACAGCGCCGCGCCCCAGACGCCGGGCACATTGGCCTTGCCGCCGGCCACCGATGTGCCGCCGATGACGACGACCGCGATCGAGGCCAGCAGATATTCATTGCCGATGTCGACATTGGCGCCGCGGAAATAGCCGGCGAGCAGCGCGCCGTCGAGGCCGCCAAGCGCGCCCGACAGCGTGTAGGTGAGAAAGCGGATGCGCCCGACATTGACGCCGGCGAGCCAGGCGGCGCGGATGTTCTGGCCGATCGCCAGCACTGAACGGCCATAGATCATGCGCTGCAAGGCGATGGCCGCGCCGACGGTGAACAGCACGGTGAGGATCGCCAGCACCGGAATGCCCAGCACCTGCCAGTTGGTGAAATCGGCGAAGCCCGGCGGCGGCTTGATCTGCAGCCCGCGGCCATAGCTGATGTCGACCGACTGGATGATGAAGCTCGCCGACAGCGTCGCGATGATCGGCGGAATGCGCAGCGCCCAGATCAGCAGATAGTTGATGGCGCCGATCGCGGCGCCGCAGGCGAGCGCCGCCAGCAAGCCTATCACGATCATGGAATCGCTGCCGCCCATCACCTTCATGGCAACCGCGCTGGCCAAGCCGATATTGGCCGGCAGCGACAGGTCGACATTGCCGGGTCCGAGCGTGATTACGAACATCTGGCCGACGCCAACGATGACAGTGAAAACGGCAAGCGACAATGCGGCCGTCACCATGCCGCCGGCGCCATAACCGCCGGTGAAGGCGATCGTCGCCAGCCACACCAGCAAGGCACCGACGAACGACCAGATCCAGGGTCTTGTGAGCAGCTTTTTCAGCGCGGCCATCGCTCACCTTTCCCTGCGGCTGATCAGCACCCGCGCCGCCAGCACGATGATCAGGATGGCGCCGTTGGCCGCCACCTGCCAGTCGGGTGGAATGTGCATGAAGGTGAGCAGCGGCGAAGCAGCCAGCGCCAGAGTCAGCGCCCCGATGACGGCGCCGATCGGCGACACCCTGCCGCCGACGAACTCGCCGCCGCCGAGGATGACGCCGGCAATCGCGAGCAGCGTGTAGCCATTGCCGATATTGGCATCGGCCGACGTGGTGATGCCGATCAGCGCCATGCCCGACAGCACGCCGAACAGTCCGGCCAGCGCAAACAGCACGATCTTGGTCTTGAGCAGCGACCAGCCGGCGCGCCGCAATGCCGCCGGATTGCCGCCGGAACCGCGCAGGATCACGCCGTAAGAGGTGCGCATCAGGCCGAAATGCACGACCGCAGCGATCAGCAGCGCGGCGATGATCGGGAACGGGATGAAGGGCGGCTTGAAGGACATGATCGCCAGCAGCCAGTCCGGCGCCTTGCCGCCGGGCTTTGGCAGGACGAGGATGGCCAGCCCCTGCCAGACGAAACTCATGCCGAGCGTCACCACGATGGACGGCAGGTTGCGCAGATGGATCAGCGCGCCAAGCAGCGCATAGATGCCGATTGATCCGGCGAGAATGAGGACGCCGACGAGCGGCGCATCCTTCAGCCACGTCGCGGTGACGCAGCCGACAAAGCCGACAAAGGTGCCGATCGAGAGATCGAGCTCGTTGCCGGATATGACGAACATCTGCGCGATCGTCGCCAGCGCGATCGGGATCGCCAGGTTCAGCATCAGGCTGAAGCCGAAATAGCTGATGGCGCGCGGATTGAGCCAGGCGATGGCAAGCAACACCAGTGCCAGCGACAGCGCCGGCAGCAGGCCGCGCAAGAGCCGCGCACGCGCCGCCGCATTGCGCGCCGCCGATCCCTTGAAGCCAGTGTCGATTGGCGTCGCGCTCATCTCAGGCCGCGTCGCCGAAGGAGGACTGGATGATCTTCTCCTCGGTCAGCTCGTCGCGCGTCAAATTGGCGACGATGCGGCCGTTCTTGAAGACATGGATATGGTCGCAATTGTCGAGCTCTTCGGTTTCGGTGGTGTACCAGAGGAAGGTACGGCCCTTGGCTGCTTCCTCGCGCACGAGGTCGTAGACCTCCAGCTTGGTGCCGATGTCGACGCCGCGCATCGGGTCGTCCATCAGCACGATCTGGGCATCGGAACCTAGCGCCCTGGCGAACAGCGCCTTCTGCTGGTTGCCGCCCGACAGGGAGAAGATGTTGTTGTTCATGTCGGGGGTGCGGATGCCGATCTTCTTCTGCCAGAACGCGGCGAGTTCGGCCTCGCGCTGGGGCGAGATCAGGAAGCCGTCGCGCAGAAGCGCCAGCGAGCGGATGCCGATGTTTTCGGCAATCGACCATTGCGGGAAAATGCCGTCCGACTGGCGGTCGCCCGCCACCAGCGCCACCGGCGCCGTGACCTCGATCCCGGCCTTGGCGCGTGCGGCGGCATCGAAGATCCGCAGCAGCAAGTCGGTCTGCCCGTGACCGGCCAGCCCGGCAAGGCCAATGATCTCGCCCGCGCAAGCGACTAGCTCCTTGCCGTCGGTCTGCCCGGCGGGCCGCGCCCGGACGCGCAGCGGGCGCGCCCCAGGTTTCGCGGCGGCAGCGGCGGCAACCTTCTGGCGCGCCTCCGCCCCGCCCATCACCGTCACCAGCCGGTCGCGGTCGAAGGCGCCGGCCGCATCCGAGGCCACCATCTTGCCGTCGCGCATCACCACGATGCGGTCAGCGTTGCGCAACACCTCGCCAAGCACGTGCGAGATCAGGATGCAGCTCTTGCCGCCGGCGACGAAGCGGCGCACGAACGCCAGCAGCTGGCCTGATGTGTGCGCGTCGAGCGACGAGGTCGGCTCGTCGAGGATGACGAGGTCAAGCCGGTCCTGCGTCACCGTGAAGGCGCGCGCCACCTCGACCATCTGGCGCCGGCCGATCGACAGGTCGCCGACGATGTCCCAGGCCGAAATGCCATGGTCCGGGAAGATTTCGTCGAGCTTGGCGGCGATCAGCTCGGCCGCCTTGCGCCGCCAGCCGAAGCCGGACAGCGAAGCGTGGTTGATGCGCGTGTTCTCGGCGACGCTGAGATTGGGGCACAGCGACAGCTCCTGGAACACGCAGCGTATCCCGAGCTGCCGTGCCCGCGACACCGAATAGCTTTCCTCGATGCCGCCATGCACGCGGATCGCCCCGCTGTCGGGTGTCAAGGTGCCGGCCACCATGTGCATCAGCGTCGACTTGCCGGCGCCGTTATGGCCAACGAGGCCGACGCATTCGCCTGATACGACATGGAAATCCACCCCGGCCAATGCCCTGACGGCGCCGAAATGCTTTTCGGCACCTTCAAGTCTTACGATGTCGACATTGGCGGCGCCGGATTGTTTTTCGGCGCCGCTCGGTCTGATGATGTTCGTGTTGCCTGCGGCCATGCTCAACGATATCCGCCCGGTGATAGCCGCGGCAACGCGTCCGCGACCTTCACTTGATATTGGCTTTGATGGCCGCGATGGCATCTTCCTGGGTGTATTCGTGGGTGGCGACGCCGCCCTCCTTGATCTTCGGAAGGGCTGCCTCGAAATCGTCCTGGGTGAAGGCGAGATACGGCACCAAGAGATCGTGCGGAATGTCCTTGCGGCCATCGAGCACCTGCTGCGCCACCCAGAAGGCGAGCGTCGAAACGCCGGGCGCGATCGATGCCGACCATGTCTGGTAGCCGTCCTTGTCCTTCTGTTCCTTCCACCACTTCAATTCGTCCTGACGGTTGCCCATGATGATGGTCGGGCGCGGCTTGCCGGCCGCGGCGAAGGCCTGCGCGGCGCCATAGCCGTCGCCGCCCTGGTCGACGATGCCGACGATGTCGGGCAAGGACGGCAGGATGGTCGCGACCGCCTTCTGCGCCGTGGTCTGGTCCCAGTCGCCGGTCACCGAACCGACGATCTTGAATTCTGGATGCGCGGCCACGCCTTCGAGGATGCCGGCATGGATGGCGTCGTCGATCGATGTGCCGGCCAAGCCACGGATTTCCAGCAGGTTGCCGCCCTTTGGCTGGAACTTGGCCATCTGCTCGACTTCCTGCTTGCCCATGTCCTTGAAGTCGACGACGACGCGGTAGGCGCAAGGCTCGGTGACGGTGCCGTCGAAGGAAACGACGACGATGCCGGCGTCGCAGGCCTGCTTGATGGCGCCGTTCAACGCATCCGGCGAGGCGGCGTTGATGACGATCGCGTCATAGCCCTGCAGGATCAGGTTCTGCACCTGGGCGGCCTGCGTCGGCACCTCCTTGTCGGCGGTGGTGAAGACATCGGCCGCGCCAACGATCTTGTCGTCGACCGCCTTCTTGGTGACGATGCCGTAGCTGTCGAGCATCGCCTGCCGCCATGAATTACCGGCATAATTGTTGGAGAACGCGATCTTCTTGCCGCTGGTGTCGGCAAAAGCCGTACCGGCGGCGAGCATCGCCGCAAGTGTGCCGAGAACGAACAGTTTCTTCATGTCATACTCCTCCCGAGTGTTAATGGTCTGGTTGCCTGCTGGTAAAAGTGGCGCGTATTGCGTTCCTGTTTTTTATCTATTGTCAGACAAAAGTGCAGAAGGGCCGGCGAGCTGTCAACTGCAATCCGCGAAGAGCCCGCGATCACTTTGCGGTGCGACGATTGAAAAAGCTTCGGCTGATGGGCTAGGCATGCGGACATGAGGTTGAAAGCATGACGGCGACGCCGATCGTTCCCCCTGGCGCACCGGGAATTCCGGCACGCTGGACGTCAAGCGCCAAGAGCGGCGTTGGAACAGCGCTTTCGCAGGCCGGCCGGGTCTGGTTCACCATCAGCCATGGCATATTGAACGAAATCTACTATCCGCGCGTCGACAGCGCCTGCACGCGCGACCTCGGCCTGATCGTCACCGGCAAGGATGGATATTTCTCGGAAGAAAAGCGCGATGCCGCGCACGCCATCGAGCCGTTCGAGGACGGCGTGCCCGCCTACAGGCTGGTCAACACGGCCGATGAGGGCGCCTACCGGATCGAGAAGCACATCGTGGCCGACCCGTCGCGGCCGACGCTGCTGCAGGAGATCACCTTCACACCGCTCAAGGGGGCTGCGGAAGATTACCGCGTCTACGCGCTTCTGGCGCCGCATCTGGTCAATGCCGGCATGGGCAACACCGCCTGGGTCGGCGAACACGAGGGAAAGCCTGTCCTGTTTGCCTCGGGGCGCGGCACCTGCCTGGCGCTGGCCTCGTCGCTGCCCTGGCGTGACTGTTCGGCCGGCTATGTCGGTTTCTCCGACGGCTGGCAGCAATTGAACCATGTCGGGATGCTCGATCCTGCATGCCGGCGCGCCGAGGACGGCAATGTCGCGCTGACCGGTGAGATCGGCTTCACCGCCACGAATACAAAAGCCGTGCTGGCGCTGGGTTTTGGCGCGACACCGGACGAAGCCGCCGAAAACGCCTGCGCCAGCCTGAAGCGGGGTTTTGAGCCGGCGGCGAAATCCTATGTCGAAGCATGGCGCGAATGGCAGGCGAGCCTGCTGCCGCTGGACCGCCACGCAGTGCCCGGGGTGAACAGCTATCGGGTTTCAACCGCGGTGCTGGCAACCCACCGGTCATCGGCCATGCCGGGCGCGGCGGTGGCCAGCCTGTCGATCCCCTGGGGCTTCAACAAAGGCGATGACGACCTCGGCGGCTACCACCTGGTCTGGCCGCGCGACCTGGTCGAGACGGCGGGCGGTTTTCTCGCCGCCGGCGATCACGTCTCGGCACTGCGGACTCTGGAGTACCTCCGTTCCATTCAGCAGCCCGACGGCCATTGGCCCCAGAACGCCTGGCTCGACGGCTCGGCCTATTGGCCCGGGATTCAGATGGACGAATGCGCCTTTCCCCTGCTGCTCGCCGATGCTCTGCATCGCGCCGGCCACTTGCCGGGTGCCAAGCTCAAGGCCTTCCTGCCGATGATCGAGCGCGCCGCCTCCTATGTCGTGCGCAATGGCCCCGTCACCGGCGAGGACCGCTGGGAAGAGGACGCCGGCTACAGCCCGTTCACGCTGGCCATCGAGATCGCGGCGCTGCTTGCCGGCGCCGACCTGCTCGACGCCTGCGGCCGGACGACCGAGGCGGCCTATCTGCGCGAGACCGCGGACTGCTGGAACGATCAGGTCGAGCGCTGGACCTATGTAACCGGCACGGCCACCTGCGAGGCGGCAGGCGTCGCCGGCTACTACGTCCGCATCGCGCCGCCCAACGACCCCGATGCCGGCTCGCCGAAGGACGGCTATGTGCCCATCAAGAACCGCCCGCCGGGCGACACGGAACGGCCAGCCGAGGAAATCGTCAGCCCCGACGCGCTGGCGCTCGTGCGCTTTGGCCTGAGAGCCGCCGACGATCCGCGCATCGTCGACACCGTCAAGGTCATCGATGCGCAATTGCGCCGCGAGCTGCCGCAAGGACCGCTCTGGTACCGCTACAACAGCGACGGCTACGGCGAGCACGCGGATGGCTCGCCCTTCGACGGCACCGGCCAGGGCCGGCCCTGGCCTCTGCTCGCCGGCGAACGCGCCCATTACGAGCTGGCGGCCGGCCGCAAGGACATGGCGGCCAGCCTGCTCGACGCGCTGGAAGGGTCGGCAGGGCTTGGCGGCCTGCTGCCGGAACAGGTGTGGGACGGCGCCGACATTCCCGAGCGCGAGCTGCTGCATGGCAAGCCGTCGGGCAGCGCCATGCCATTGGTCTGGGCGCATTCCGAACATATCAAGCTGCTGCGCTCGCTGCGCGACGGCGCCGTCTTCGACATGCCGCCGCAAGGCGTGAAGCGCTACATCGAGGACAACACCCTATCGCCGTTCAGGACATGGCGCTTCAACAACAAGATCCGTGCGCTGCCTGAAGGCAAGACATTGCGCATCGAGCTGTTGGCGGCGGCGACCGTACACTGGAGCGCCGACAATTGGGCGACCGCCCGTGACAGCCAGACAGTGGAAAATGCCTTCGGCATCCACCTTGTCGACCTGCCCACGGCCGGGCTCCCCAGCGGAAGCACGCTGATCTTCACTTTTTTCTGGCCCGGCACCGGCGATTGGGAGAATGTCGACTTCTCTGTCATATCTGGCGGGCAGGATAGCCAGTAGACCCTTCTCCAGGGAAACCCCGAGACTCTTTCAGGAAACAGGGACGAAACCATGCAGATCGGAATGATGGGACTGGGCCGGATGGGCGCCAACATGGTGCGGCGCCTGATGCGCGACAACCACGAATGCGTCGTCTACGACATCAACCCGGCCAGCGTCGCCGCGCTTGTGAGCGACGGCGCCTTGGGGGCGGCATCCCTGGAGGAATTCGTCGGCAAGCTCGCCAAGCCGCGCTGTGTCTGGCTGATGCTGCCGGCGGCGATCACCGGCAGGATCATCGATCAGGTCACGGCGCTGATGGAGCCCGGCGACATCGTCATCGACGGCGGCAATTCCTACTACCACGACGCCGTCGACCAGGCCGCGAAACTGGCCACCAAGGGTATGCATCTTGTCGATGTCGGCACCAGCGGCGGTGTCTGGGGCCTGGAGCGTGGCTACTGCCTGATGATCGGCGGCCCCGACGTGGCGGTGCAGCACCTCGATTCGGTCTTTGCCACGCTGGCGCCGGGCCTCGATGCCGGCGCCGCGGCGCCGGACAAGGCCGCCGGGACCGCGCCCTATGGCTACCTGCATTGCGGACCGAGCGGCGCCGGCCACTTCGTCAAGATGGTGCACAACGGCATCGAATATGGCGTCATGGCCGCCTATGCGGAAGGCATGAACATCCTGAAGTCGGCCAATGCCGGCAAAAGGCCGCGCACGGCGGACGCCGAGACCAGCCCACTGGAAAACCCGCAATACTACCAGTTCGACATCGACCTTCCGCAGGTGGCCGAGGTGTGGCGGCATGGCAGCGTCATCGGCTCCTGGCTGCTCGATCTCACCGCCGGCGCGCTGAAGAGCGATCCGGGCCTCGCCCAGTTCGGCGGCCGGGTTTCGGATTCCGGCGAGGGCCGCTGGACGCTGAAGGCGGCGATCGACACCGGCGTGCCGGCCCCGGTCCTGTCCTCGGCGCTGTTCGACCGCTTCTCCTCGCAAGGCGAATCCGAATTCGCCGACAAGCTCTTGTCCGCCATGCGCTATGCCTTCGGCGGCCACATCGAAAAGCCGAAGGGCGGCAAGTGACGGCGACAGGGGAGACGCGCGCATGAGCCAGGAACGGTCCGACACGCTGGTGCTCTTCGGAGCGACCGGCGACCTCGCCCACAAGAAGATATTTCCAGCCCTTTACCAGATGGTCGCCAAGGGCACGCTCACCGAACCGGTGATCGGCGTCGCCTTCGACGCCTGGGATTTGAAGCAGTTGCAGGACCGTGCCCGCGACGGAATCGTCAACGCGCTCGGCAAGATCGACGAGAAGGTGTTCGCCAAGCTGGCGTCGCTGCTGCGTTATGTCAGCGGCGACTACCGCGATCCGGCCACTTTCGAGAAGCTGAAGACCGCCCTCGGCAGCGCCCAGCGGCCGCTGCACTACATGGCGGTGCCGCCGACCATGTTCGAGACCGTCGTGCAAGGGCTGGAGCAATCGGGCACCGCGCATGGCGCGCGGCTGATGGTGGAAAAGCCGTTCGGCCACGATCTGCAGTCGGCGCGCTGGCTGAACCGGGTGCTGCACCTGGTGTTCGACGAACAGTCGATTTTCCGCATCGACCACTATCTCGGCAAGGAAGCGATTCAAAACCTGCTCTATTTCCGCTTCGCCAACGCCCTGCTCGAGCCGATCTGGAACCGCAACTTCGTCGAGAGCGTGCAGATTACGATGGCCGAGGATTTCGGCGTCGAAGGGCGCGGCCGCTTCTATGACGATGTCGGTGCGATCCGCGACGTCATCGAGAACCATCTGCTCAACATCCTGCTGCTGCTCGCCATGGAGCCGCCGGTCGGCCGCTCCGCCGACGATTTGATCGACGAGAAGGTGCAGGTGCTGCGCGCTATCAGGACATTGACGAAGGACGATGTCGTGCGCGGCCAGTTCGCCGGCTATCTCGCCGAGCCCGGCGTGGCGCCGAACTCGCCGGTCGAGACCTTCGCGGCCGTGCGTTTCTTCGTCGACACCTGGCGCTGGCAGGACGTGCCCTTCTTCATCCGCGCCGGCAAGAACATGCCGGTGCATGTCACCGAAGTGGTCGTGCGGCTGAAGCGACCGCCCCTCGACGTCTTCGACCCGATCAAGCCCGCCGACCAGAATTACGTCCGTTTCCGCATCGACCCGCAGGTGATGATCGCCATCGGCGCCCAGCGCAAGGCGCCCGGCGACGACATGATCGGCGAACAGGTGGAACTCACCGCGCTCGACGACTCCAAGGGCGACATGCCGCCCTATGAACGGCTGATCGGCGACGCCATGAACGGCAATGGCCAGCTCTTCACCCGCCAGGACGCGGCGGAACTCGCCTGGCGCATCGTCGGTCCGGTGCTCGGCGACACCACGCCGCCGCATCTTTACGAACCCAAGACATGGGGACCGGCGGACGCCATGGCCGGCTTCGGGCCGCCCAATGGCTGGATCGACCCGGTGGCATGAGCGGAGGGAACAGGATGGCCAAGGCGGTGAAGCAGGCTGCGCCGGAGACCGGGCAGGTCGTCCTTTCGATCGACATTGGCGGCTCGCACGTCAAGATCCTGACCAGCGACGGCGGCACCGAACGCCGGACCGATTCCGGCCCGGACCTGACGCCGCGGCAAATGATCGACAAGGTCAAGACGCTCGCCGAGGGCCTGTCCTATGACGTTATCTCGATGGGTTACCCAGGCCCGGTGCGCCACAACAAGCCGGTGCTCGACCCCATGAATCTCGGCAAGGGCTGGGCCGGCTTCAATTTCGCCGCGGAGTTCGGCAAGCCGGTCAAGGTGGTCAACGATGCGCTGATGCAGGCCATCGGCAGTTATGAGGGCGGGCGCATGCTGTTCCTGGGCCTCGGAACCGGCCTCGGTGCGGCGATGGTCCTCGACAATGTCGGCCAGCCGATGGAACTCGCCCACCTTCCCTACAGAAAAGGCCAGAGTTTCGAGGACTATGTCGGCGAACGCGGTCTCGTAAAGCGCGGCAAGAAGAAGTGGCGCGCTCATGTCTTCGACGTCGTCAACCGGCTGCGCGCCGCCCTGCAGCCAGACTATGTCGTCATTGGCGGCGGCAATGTCGACAAGCTCGACGAATTGCCCGCCAACTCCAGGCGCGGCGACAACACACGGGCCTTCGAAGGCGGATTTCGTCTGTGGCGAGACAAGGCCCTGATCGTCTGATATTATTACAGTTTAGTATTGTCGTTCAAAATGCCGTGTTATGTCGCCCCGATAGATTGCATTGTGCAGATTTGCCGACTAGGTAGTCGGCCCCACTACATCGCGTCGCGCGCGACGCACAAAGAGACGCACTTTAATTTTGCGCATCATCCTTTTTGAAAACGGCCCCATTTTCGAGGTCATGCGCCATGGATGGAGGAAACAGATTGACCGACGAAAACAGCCACGCCAGCAAGACCCTCGACCTTCTCGAACTGACGGCCCATATCGTGTCGGCCTATGTCGAGAAGAATCGCCTGCCCGCGTCCGGCCTTGCCGAACTGATCGCCAGCGTCAGCGCCTCGATCAGCGGGCTGAGCCAGCCGGCGGCCCCGGTGGCGGCACCGCTGGTCCCGGCCGTCAACCCGAAGAAGTCGGTAACGCCGGATTTCATCATCTGCCTCGAGGACGGCAAGAAGTTCAAATCGCTGAAGCGTCACCTCGGCGTGCATTTCGGCCTGACGCCGGACGCCTACCGTGCCAAATGGGGCTTGCCGTCGGACTACCCAATGGTTGCCCCCAACTACGCCGCTTCGCGCTCCGAACTGGCGAAGTCGATCGGTCTCGGCCGCAAGGCCGCCGTGGTGGTGCCCGTCAAGGGCAAGGGCCGGAAGGCCAAAGTCCCGGCCTGAGCAATCCCGCCTGAGCCAATACTCAGGACGACTGGAACAGAAGCCTGCCGGCGAATCCGCCTTGGCAGGCTTCATGTTTTTGTGGCTTGGATAGGCCGGACAAGGTGCCTTGAGGGGGAGCTGATATGAACTACACCAGGATGGTGATCGAGAAGGAAGCGCCGGAGGAATACGGCTATGATCGTATCCGCTACAATCTCTCCGAAAGTTCGATCGCCGACCAGAAGCTTTCCGATATCGGCCTGTCGCTGCCCGACCTGACGCTTTTCTACGGCGAGCATCGCGGCGACAAGGACTTGCGCGCGCTGGTCGCGGCGCAGGATGCCGGCATCTCGCCCGATGATGTGCTGGTGACCGCGGGTGCCGCCGGCGCGCTGTTCATCATCTCGACCTCACTGCTGTCGGCCAGCGACCACCTCGTCGTCATCAGGCCCAACTACGCCACCAACATCGAAACGCCACGCGCCATCGGCTGTGCCATCAGCTTCATCGACCTTGCCTTCGAGGACGGCTTCGCCATCGATGTCGAGCGCATCAAGGCCGCGATGCGGCCGAACACCAGGCTGATCAGCGTCACCTGCCCGCACAACCCGACCGGCACCATGATGAGCCGCGCCGATCTCGACGCCCTGGTCGCGCTCGCCGACGCCGGCGGCTGCCATTTGCTGGTCGACGAGACCTATCGCGACCTCTCCTATGGACGGCGGCTGCCCTCGGCTGCCTCGCTGAGCAAAAAGGCGATCAGCGTCTCGTCGCTGTCGAAAGCCTTCGGCATTCCCGGCATCCGCATCGGCTGGCTGGTCACCAGGGATGCCGCCTTGCAGGAAAAATTCCTCGCCGCCAAGGAGCAGATCGGCATCTGCGGCAGCGTCATCGACGAAGGCATAGCGCGCGGCATGCTGGAGCGCCGGGACGCGTTCTTGGGAAAGCTGCTGCCCGAAATGGCCAGGCGCCGCGATATCGTCCAGGCCTGGATCGACCGCGAACCGCTGGTCGACTGGGTGCGGCCAGAGGGCGGTGTCGTCGGCTTCCCGCGCCTCAATGTCGAGCCCGGCTTCGACCTCGACCGGTTCTATGTCAGGCTGCTGGAAGACCATGGCACCTATGTCGGAGCCGGCCACTGGTTCGAAATGGAGAAGCGCTTCTTCCGCGTCGGCTTCGGTTGGCCGACGGAGGCCGAGTTGAAAGGCGGATTGGACGCCATTTCGGCTGCGCTGCGCGGGTAAATTCCGCGTGCGGAGGACGATGTGGATCGAAAGTCCCTTGATCCAGGCCTGAATTTAAAGCATATCCGCCCCGAACTTTATCCAGTTCCATTGGTCGAACAGCGCCCATCCGGGAAGTGCCCCGCGAGCCGATGCCCACCGCAACGGGGCCTCTTTCCATGATACCAGAACAAACCTTGCCGGAGCAGCGTTACGCGGCTTTCCGGCACAATGCCTTCCTCAGCTACTGGACGGCGCGCTTTCTCACCACCTTCGCGACCATGATCGTTTCCGTCGCCGTCGGCTGGCAGGTCTATGACCTGACACGCGATCCGTTCGATCTCGGCATTGTCGGCATCGTCCAGTTCCTGCCGGCGCTGCTTCTAGTGCTGGTGACAGGTGTCGTCGCCGACCGCTTCGGTCGCCGGCTGATCATGACCCTGGCGACATTGGTTGAAGGCGCCTGCGCGCTGGCTCTGCTTGTTCTGACCCTGCGCGGCCTTACCAGCCCGCTGCCGATCTTCGCCGTGCTGGTCATGTTCGGCATTGCCCGCGCCTTCTATGGCCCGGCCTCCTCCTCCCTGTTCGCCAATCTCGTGCCGCAGCGGGATTTCGCCAATGCCATCGCCTGGAACTCTTCCGCCTGGCAGACGGCAACGATTGTCGGTCCAGTCGCCGGCGGCTTGCTCTATGGCGTGTCGGCGGAAGTGGCCTATGCCACGGCGGCAGTCCTGATGCTCGCCGCCGCGGTGCTCATCTTCACCATTCCCAAGCCCGCGCAGCAGACCGCCACGGACAAGCCGACAATGGAAACGCTGTTTGCCGGCTTCCGCTACATCTGGAGCGAGAAGATCGTGCTCGGCGCCATCTCGCTCGACCTCTTCGCCGTGCTTCTGTCCGGCGCCTCGGCACTGCTGCCGGTCTATGCCCGCGATATCCTGCAACTCGGCCCCTGGGGCCTCGGCCTGCTGCGCTCGGCACCGGGAATCGGCGCCATCTGCGTCGCGGTATGGCTTGCCGGCCATCCGATCCGCGATCATGCCGGCAAGATCATGCTGAGCTTCGTCGCGGCGTTCGGCGCCTGCACTGTGCTGTTCGGTCTGTCGACCCTTACCTGGCTGTCGATCGTGGCGCTTGCCCTGCTCGGCGCCACCGACATGTTCAGCGTCTACATCAGGGAAACGCTGATCCAGCTCTGGACGCCGGATGAGGTGCGCGGCCGCGTCAACGCCGTCAACCAGGTCTTCGTCGGCGCCTCCAACGAAGTCGGCGAATTCCGCGCCGGCACCATGGCGGCGCTGATCGGCACGGTTCCGGCGGTGGTCATAGGCGGCATCGGCGCCGTCGCGGTCGCCGGCCTGTGGGCCTATCTGTTTCCGGCGCTGCGGAAGGTGCAGCATCTCAACAGCCGAAACTGATTGGCATCGCGCTTCGCCGCCGGCTGCCACGGTTGGGAATTGTTTGACATCTGCCTTTGCAAGTTCGAAGCAACGCTGTAGTCGCTTTGCAAAACCGGGGCGCATCGGCGCAGCCGCGACTCTGTGCCAAGCCGCCGCCCAACCAACCAAAGGACGATACAAGTGAGCGAACCGACCGTGGCCGAAGCGACTGAAAATATATATGCGTCGCTCAGAGCGGACAATGCCGACATCGACGCCCATATCGCGGCGCTCAAGGCAGCGCTGACGCGCGAGGGGATAAAACAGGCGGTGTTCGATCCTGCCAAATTGGCGCAGAGCAACCGCTCGGGCCGCAAGTTGATGCAGGCCTATTTTCGCCAGCGCGGCGTGAGCGTGAGCTTTTCGGACTAATTTTCCCCCTGCGAAAGCCGAAAGAGCACTGGTTCGGTTTTAACGCGCCACCGGCCCGCCAAAGATCATCCGCAAGAACTCGTCCAGCCAGCGCTTGAGGTGCATGTCCCAGATCAGCCGGCCGCCGAGATGGTCGCGGCCGGGCTGGGCGCCGGGCAGTTCGAAGCGGTGCGCGCCGCGCACCACCCAGCGCTGCATCATCACCCTGGTCAGTTCGCCGTGGAACTGGATGCCCCAGGCATTGTCGCCATAGCGGAAAGCCTGGTTGGGATAGGTTTCGTTGGTGGCCAGCAGCGTCGCGTCGCCGGGCAGCGAAAAGCCTTCGCGGTGGAACTGGTAGACCATTTCGGGCCAGTGCATCAGTTTCCTGCCGGCTTCGGTCGCCTTGAGCGGATACCAGCCGATCTCGACCAGACCTTCGCCGTGCCCCTCGACCTTGCCGCCCAGATGATTGGCCAGCATCTGCGCGCCAAGACAGATGCCGAGCAGTGGCCGGTTTTCCCTGAGCGGGATTTGCAGCCAGTTGGTCTCGCGGCGAACGAACTCGTCCTCGTCATTGGCACTCATCGGGCCGCCGAACACCACCGCGCCGGCATGGCCATCCAGCGTTTCGGGCAAGGCATCGCCGAGCGGCGGGCGGCGGATATCGAGGTCGAAGCCTTCTTCCAGAAGCATGTGGCCAACGCGTCCGGAGCTCGAATTCTCCTGATGCAGCACGATCAGGATCTTTGGCTTCGACCTCGTCTGGCGTGGCATGAGACGGCGAAAATCCTATTCGTCCGAGGATGTTCCAGTGGCGCCCGGCGCATGTGCGGCCGCCTTGCGGCGCGCCTCCACCCGGTCATGACGCTCGACACCGATCAGCTCGGCGACACGCCACACCGTATTGTCCTCGAGTTCATGCAACTCGCCATCGGCGTAGACGATCTCCCACATCAGGCCGATGAAGGCCTTGCGCCCCTCGGCATCGAGATGCCGCTTGAGCACGCTGGTGAAGGCGTAGAGGTCAATCGCTTCGTTGTCGGCGCGTTCACCGGCGGCGGCGAGCGCCTCGAGTTCGGCACCGCTGATCGAATAGCTCTGCGCCAGCACTGCCTTGAAGCGCTCCCAT
Source organism: Mesorhizobium sp. BH1-1-4 (assembly GCF_020165665.1). Classification (NCBI taxonomy): domain Bacteria; kingdom Pseudomonadati; phylum Pseudomonadota; class Alphaproteobacteria; order Hyphomicrobiales; family Phyllobacteriaceae; genus Mesorhizobium; species Mesorhizobium sp. BH1-1-4. The sequence continues at coordinate 69,003 of NZ_JAIUIN010000006.1, read as the reverse complement.
TCGACATCCTGGCGTACGCCATCGGCATTCATCACATGGTAGAGCAGCGCCGAAGCCGCGACGCGCGGATCGTCCGTGCTGGTATGGCTGCCGGAGCCGGCCGGCAAATCCCTGAGAAACGACAGAACGCGCTCGAACATCAATTCATTCCCAAACGGCCCTATGGCCAACCCAAATCAGAACAGCCGGAACCGGCGTGGCGACTTCTCCGCCTCGTCGTCCGGATCGACGCCTGGATCGTCCGGCAGGCGCGCCAGCTCTTCCGCCGGCTCGACGGCCTCGGCATCCTCCGGCACCGCCGCGAACGCCGCCGCCGTGACCGGCGTGACGTGATCCTCCCGATTGTCGGCTTGCTTGCTCTCGCTTTCAGCGGCGGCATGATCGATGACGTCGATCGGCTTTTCCGGCTTGGCCGGCGCTTCTATGGCCACCACTGAAGCATCCGGCGCATCGTCGCGGCTGTCGATCAACTGCCCGAGCCGTTCCATCGGCGCGCGCCACTCGAAGGCGTCGAGCCGGCCAGTGACCGGCGATACCGGCGCCCAGCGCTCCGAAACGACGCCGTCGGCGACCCAGGCCGGGTCGCGCGGCGCCCGCACCGCCTTGGAAAGCAACTGCCGCACCTTGCCCTGGTCGCCGGTCTCCGCCTCCTCGATGTCGGCGAGCAGCAGATAGGCGCCCTCGCGACGGTCCATGCGGATCGCGGCCTCCGCTTCGCGGCGGGCGGTCGACAAATCCTGCGCGTCGAGCGCGGCGCGCGCCACCGTCATCGACGATTCGGCGTGGTTCTTCTTCATCTCCTGCAGCTTCCTGGCCCGGTTGAGCCGGTCCAGGACCGCGTCGCCCGGGCGGGCGTGGGTATAGAGTTCCGCGATCTCCGGATGCGGCTCTGCTCTCCACGCCGTCTCCAGGATCTTGGAGCCCTTGCGCACGTCGTTCTGCTTGAACAGCGCTGCGGCGGCGGCAACGGCGGCTGGGGCGAAATCGGGGGCGAGTCTGTTGGCCTCGATCGCCGCTGTCCGGGCGGCAGTGGGATCGCTGTCGGCGAGCGACTGTGCCTTGGCCGTCAACAGCACGGCGCGGCGACGGTTGGCGGCGTCGCGTTCGATCTGCCGCGTCGACTTCTGCGCCTCGACCAGTTTCAGGGCGCCGTCCCAGTCGCCGCGCGCGGTCAGTTCCTCCAGCGTCGATTCGGCCGCCCACGCCAGTTGCGGCGCCACCGCGGCGGCACGGCCGGCATAATGCCGGGCGGCGTTGCGGTCGCCCAGGCGTTCAGCCTCGAGATGGAGCCCGCGCAGGCCAAGCAGCCGCATTTCGGGGTCGTCGAGCATGCTCTCGAATTTTTGCCGCGCGCCCTCGTGATCGCCTTCGAGCAGCGATGCCTGCGCCTCGAGCAGGTGGATCAGCGGCTCCTGGTCGGAACGGATCAGCTTGGCCGCCTCCTTGGTCTTCTTGCGGGCCAGCGCCCCGTCGCCGGCGCCGGCGGCGATCATGCCGGTCGACAGCGCCTGGTAGCCACGGTCGCGGCGGCGCACGCGGAAATAGCGCGAGATGGTGTAGGGGCTGTTCCACAGCGACTTGATCAGCCACCAGACGATCATCACCGCGGCGACGATGGCGACGACCGCGACGGCGGCAACCATCAGGCTGACCTGATACTGATAGCCGTTGAAGGTGACGACCATGTCGCCCGGCCGGTCGGCCAGCCAGGCAAAGCCCAGTCCGAGCGCGAAGACGACGACGAGGAAGGCGAGCAGGCGGATCATCGTGTTGCCCTCATGCCTTCATCGCGACGGAGATCAGCGCGTCGACCTGGGTTTCGACCTCGATGCGTGCCTTCAGTTTGCCGGCGAAGTCGGCGCCCGCCGCCTTCGCGGCTTCCGGCAGCGTGTCATATTCGCCGAGCGCCTTGGCATAGTCACCCTGGGTGACCGCGACCTCCATGCGCGCCACGGTTTCCGGCGCGCCTTTGCCTTCCACGGCCCCGATCGGCCGGACCTTGACCAGCGATTCGGCACTCGCCATCAGATTCTGCAAAAAGCCGGCATTCTGGTCGACCGGCGTGGCGGCGGCGACCATGGCGTTGGCGGCCGCATCCATCTGCGAGGCGATCTCGGTGCGGGTCGGCACGCCCTTTTCGGCATAGGGGCGCAAGGTCGCGAGCTCGGGTGCGTTGGGCGAAATCGCGGCCAGCGTATCGAGTTCGGCCGAAAACGGCGCACCACGGTCGAGCGCCGACTTCAGTGCGGAAGCCGCGATGGCGAGCGCGATCTTCGGCTGCGACGCCTGTGCATCGACCTTGCCGGAAAGCTGCGACAGCGACTGTTCGAGTGCCGAGAGACGGCCTTCCTGGTTCTTCGCCGCCTCCCCTGTCGATTTCACCAGCGCATCGAGGCCCGCCAGCTTTTCATTGAGCGGCCCGAGATCGACGGGAGCAGCACTGCCCGCCTTGCCTAGCGCCGCGACCGCGGTTTCTATCTGCTTGACCTTGTCGCCGAGAGCGGCGAGCCCGGCATTATCGCCGGCGCCGCCCTGTTCGACCGCCGATTTCAGCGCCGCGACGTCGCTCTTGACCTGATCGAGCGCCGACGACAGGCCGTCGACCTTGGCCGAAGCACCGCTGCCGCCGCCGGCTTCCCTCATGTCCGCGATTTCGCTCTTCAACGACGCAATCTCGCCATTGACGCCGTCGAGCGAGACACCAGCGCCGGAACCCGGCGCGCCGAGCAGGCCGGCGACTTGCAAGCCGCCCGCGCCGACCAGCGCGATGACACCACCGATGATGCCGGCGGCAATGCCGTTGAGGCCGCCACGCTTCGGCTGCCCTGCCATGGTTTCGCTCCTTGCGTCGGTTTTCCCCGTAGCCGCCTTGGTCTCTCCGGTCTTTGTGCTTGCGTCCTCGAAATTGTAGTCGGAAGCCCTGGCACGGTCGGGCGGCGCGTCCGAACCGGGATAAGGCAACTCCGGCTCCTCGGATTTGCCCTGGGCATCCGCAGGCGCATCCGCACCGGCCTGCGATCCGGCGGCATCGGCATGCTCCCAGGGTTCGAGATCGGTCTGGTCGGCATGCACGGGCTCTTCCGGCGTCTCTGGCCGCGAAGCGTTCGCGGCCTCCTCCGCGTTCGCCTCGTCGGTCTGGGCGGCATCCTTGGCAGCATCCTCGTCGACGATGCGCGACACGGCGCCCGGCTCCAGATCGATGGTCACCGGCTCGCGGCGGCCTTTCGAGTGTCGCATCTTCGGCGTCTTGACCATGCATGGGCTCCGCAAAATTCGCTTCGTCTCAACGCCCGGCGGCGCGTGATGGTTCTAAAAGGGTCTAGCACATCACCAAGCGGTGAAAAGGGGCGGTGTGATGACGCGGTTCAGGGCCATGCCCGCAAAAGCCTCAGCAGCGCCTCCTCGTCGGGCCGTGCGGCAATGCGCATCGCTTTGCCGGCGCTGTCGCCGAAGGCGGCTGCTATGCGCGCTGAAAGGGCGAAAAACCGTGTTCTTTCAAAGATTTTTTGCAAGGCAGGCCGTTTGGCAAGGCTCTGCATCGCTGCCGCCGCCGTGGCCGAATAGAGCAGCACCGCATCGACCGGTTGGCCGGACAGCCGCGCGAGGATGGCCTCGTCCTGATAATCCACCGCCGCTGTGTCATAAGTCTCGATGGCCTCGACGCGGACTCCGGCCGCTTCCAGCCTCCGCTCGAACAGGGGAAAGCGCACGCGTCCGCAGAGATAGGCGATTGCCTCGCCGGGAAAAGCCGCGGCAAGGCCGTCGGCCAGCGGCCCGGCATCGCCGGGACCGTCAATGACGGACGCGAAACCCGCCTCGCGCGCGGCCTCTGCGGTCCTGGCGCCCACGGCATGGCAAGGCAGCGCGGCAAGCGCCGCGACAATGCCCTTAGAGGCATGGCGCACGGCGTTGGCGCTGGTGATCGCGACCGCCGCGGCATCCTTGGGGATCAGTCCGGCATCGACCGGCAAAGCCACGGTTTCGGTCAAGGGCAGGAGAAGCGGCTGAAAGCCCGCCTCCTGAAGCCGCCGCGCCGTGCGCGAGGCGCCCGGTTCCGGTCTTGTCACCAGGACGCGAAGCATTTCAGAGCCAGCCGTCGAAGAACTTCTCGCCGGCCTTGGCCCGCACCGTCCTTGCGGCCTCATCGCCGATGCGTGAAGCATCCTCGGCCGCCCCCTGCAACTCGACCGTATGCGACTGCGTGCCGTCGGGCGAGATGATCAGCCCGGCGAAAGACAGCTTTCCGGCTTCGATCGCCGCATAGCCGGCGATCGGCGTACGGCAGGAGCCGTCGAGCGCCGCCAGGAAGGCGCGCTCGCAGGCAAGCGCCTGTCCCGTCGGCACGTCGTGGATCGCCACCAGCATCCTTTCGACATCGCGGTCGCCAATGCGCGTCTCGATGCCGATCGCGCCTTGTCCGGGCGCCGGCGGAAAAATGTCAAGCGGCATCAGGTCGGTGGCGACATGCTCCAGACCCAGCCGTTTCAGCCCGGCATAGGCGAGGATGGTGCCGGCGGCGACGTCTTCGTCGAGCTTGCGCAGCCGCGTCTGCACATTGCCGCGGAACATCACCACGTCCAGATCCGGCCGCATGCGGCGGATCAGCGCCTGGCGCCTGAGCGACGAGGAGCCGACCTTAGCGCCCTGTGGCAGCCCGGCGATGGTCTTTGCCGCCTTGCCGACAAAGGCGTCGCGCGCGTCCTCGCGCGGCAGGAAAGCGGAGAGTTCCAGGCCGTCGGGCAATTGTGTCGGCATGTCCTTGGACGAATGCACGGCGAGGTCGATCGCGCCGGCGAGCAGCGCTTCCTCGATCTCCTTGGTGAACAGGCCCTTGCCGCCAGCTTCCGACAGCGGCCGGTCCTGGATGCGGTCGCCGCTGGTCGAGATGACGACGACCTCGAAGGCCTGCGCCGGCAGCCCATGCGCGGCCATCAGCCGCGCCTGCGTTTCATGCGCCTGCGCCAGTGCCAGCGGGCTGCCGCGTGTTCCTATTTTCAAGATTGTTTGCATGGCGCGCGGTCCGTGATAACCCCCGGCTGGCTTTGCGTTTCCGGGCACTCTCCTAAACAGGAACGCCCGGCTACACAATCTCTGGAGACAGCGACGAATTGATCCGCGTTCTGGGCATTGAGACGAGTTGCGACGAGACCGCCGCCAGCGTCGTGGCGCTGGAGGGCGATGCCGCGCCGAAAATCCTGTCCAACATCGTGCTCTCCCAGATCGAGGAACATGCCGCTTTCGGCGGTGTCGTGCCCGAGATCGCCGCGCGCGCCCATGTCGAGGCGCTGGACGGCATCGTCGAGGCAGCACTCGCCGATTCGGGCGTTGCGCTGGCCGATATCGATGCGATCGCGGCGACCGCCGGGCCAGGCCTCGTCGGCGGGCTGATCGTCGGCCTGATGACGGCCAAGGCAATCGCGGCCGCGACGAACAAGCCACTGATCGCCGTCAACCATCTCGAAGGCCATGCCCTGACCGCGCGGCTGACCGACGGGCTCGAATTCCCCTATCTCTTGCTGCTGGTTTCAGGCGGCCACACGCAGATCCTCGCCGTGCGCGGCGTCGGCGATTACCAGCGCTGGGCCACCACCATCGACGACGCGCTCGGCGAAGCCTTCGACAAGACCGCCAAGATGCTCGGCCTGCCTTATCCCGGCGGTCCCAATGTCGAGAAGGCGGCGCTGTCGGGCGACCCCTCGCGCTTTGCCTTCCCCCGGCCGATGAAGGGTTCGGCGCAGCCAGACTTTTCCTTTTCCGGCCTGAAGACGGCCGTGCGCCAGGCCGCGACGGCGATCGAGCCCTTGAGCGACCAGGACGTCGCCGACATCTGCGCCTCGTTCCAGGCGGCGGTCGCCGATGCGCTCGCCGACCGCGTTTCTCGCACCCTGGCACGCTTTCGCGAAACATTCCCTGGCACGAAAAATCCGGCGCTGGTTGTCGCCGGCGGCGTCGCCGCCAACCGCACCATCAAGGCGACCCTGGAGCGGCTTTGCACTGACGCCGGCTTCACCTTCGTCGCGCCACCGTTGAAGCTGTGCACCGACAATGCCGCGATGATTGCCTGGGCCGGCATCGAGCGGCTGCGCGAAGGCATGGCGCAGGAGAACGGCTTCGATTTCGTGCCGCGCTCGCGCTGGCCGCTCGACAGCATCTCGACGCCAATGATCGGCTCGGGCCGGCGCGGAGCCAAGGCATGACCGATCGAGCCGTGACGGGGGCGGGCACGGACAGTCCCGGCAAGAGCAGCTGGCATGTCGCCGTGCTCGGCGGCGGCGCCTGGGGCACGGCGCTTGCGCTCGCCATGCTGCGCGCCGGCCATGCCGTGCGGCTGTTCGCGCGTGACCCTGAAATCGTGACCGCGATCGCTCGCGGCGAGAACCCGCGCTATCTGCCCGGCATCGCCATCGTGCCCGGCATCGAGGCGACCAGCGACATCGAGGCGGCGCTCGCCGGGGCCGATTGCGTGCTGGCGGTGACGCCGGCGCAGGCGTTGCGGGCGACGCTGGCGGCCGCCCGAGATCATATGCCGCCTGGCATTCCGCTCGTGCTTTGCGCCAAGGGCATCGAGCGCGACACCGGCGCCTTGCTGTCGGCGATTGCCGCGGAAATCCTGCCGCGAAATCCGGTCGCCGCACTGTCGGGGCCGAGCTTTGCCAGCGATGTCGCCCGCGGCTTGCCGACGGCGGTGGTGGTCGCCGCCGGCGACGAGACCCTGGCCGCCGACCTTGCCGCCCGTTTCTCTGCGGAAAACCTGCGCTGCTATTCCAGCGACGACCTGATCGGCGTCGAAATCGGCGGCGCCTTGAAGAACGTCTTCGCCATCGCCGCCGGCGCTGTCACCGGGGCCGGCCTCGGCGCCAGCGCCCAGGCCGCCATGGTGACGCGCGGCTTCGTCGAACTGCGCCGCATAGGTGCTGCCTTCGGCGCCAGGCCCGAGACTCTGATGGGGCTTTCCGGCCTTGGCGACCTGTTGCTGACCTGCTCGTCGGCGCAATCGCGCAATTTCGCCTACGGGCTGGCGCTCGGGCAAGGCAAGGCGCTTGCCGGACTGCCGCTGGCCGAGGGCGTGCCGACGGCGGCCATCGCCGCCCGCATCGCCGCCGAGCGCAACATCGACACGCCCATCATAGCCGCCGTGGCGGCCATACTGGATGGCACCATCACCATCGGCCAGGCCGTGACGGCGCTGATGACCCGGCCGCTGAAGACCGAGACCAACGATTGACGACCATCAGGAGAAAGACATGCTGTTTGCACTGATTTGCAAGGACAAACCCGGAAGCCTGCAGGTGCGCGTCGATACGCGGCCCGAGCATGTTGCCTTTCTCGAGGGGCTGAACGGCGACAAGAAACTGGCCTTTGCCGGTCCGTTCCTCGATGCCGACGGCAAGCCCAATGGCAGTCTCGTGGTCGTGGAGGCGCCCGATCTGGCGGGTGCGCAGGCCCTATCGGCAGCGGACCCCTATGCCAAGGCCGGGCTGTTCGAAAGCGTCGAAATCCGCCAGTGGAACTGGACGTTCAACAAGCCTGCGGCTAGTTAAATCACGTCGCCCGCGACTGGGCCGCTAGGAGGAGAAAAAATGAACTACTGGCTGTTCAAATCGGAGCCATTCAAGTTCTCCTTCGAGATGCTGAAAGCCAAGGGCAAGGCCGGCACGCAGTGGGACGGCGTGCGCAACTACGCCGCCCGCAACAACATGAAGGCCATGCAGGTCGGCGATCTCGGCTTCTTCTATCATTCCAATGAAGGGCTCAACATCGTCGGCATCGCCGAGGTCTGCGGATTGGCCCATCCCGACACGACGTCGGACGACCCGCGCTGGGAGTGCGTCGATATTCGCGCCTTCAAGGACGTGCCAAATCCGCCGACACTGGGAGACGTCAAGGCCAATCCGAAGCTTGCGGAAATGGCGCTGGTGCGGCTCGGACGGCTTTCCGTGCAGCCGGTGACGCCGGCCGAATGGAAGGAAGTCTGCCGCATGGGCGGCTTGACGCCGGCGCCGTGACGGCGCTCACCCCCGACAGCGCCAGGCAGTTCATTCTCGACAACACGGCGCTGATGGCGCCGCCGCATGTGCCCGGGATTCTTCTGCATCTCGCCGACGAAGCGCACGATCTCTGGCAACGGACCGAGGACGAACTGGTCGAAATCGGCCTGCCGCCACCCTTCTGGGCCTTCGCCTGGGCCGGCGGCCAGGGTCTCGCCCGCCATGTCATCGATAATCCCGATACGGTGCGGGGCAAGCGCGTGCTCGATTTCGCCTCGGGCTCCGGCCTGGTCGCCATCGCTGCCGCCAAGGCCGGTGCCGCGCAGGTAACGGCGGCCGACATCGACCCGTTCTGCGCCACCGCGATTCGCCTCAATAGCGAGGCCAACGGTGTTCCGATCGAATTCCTCGGCACGGACTGTATCGGCAGCGACGCCGGCTGGGACGTGATCCTGGCCGGTGACGTCTTCTATGACAAACCCTTCGCCGACCGGCTGATGCCGTGGTTTTCGGCGCTCAAACGGCGTGGCGCCGAGATCCTGATCGGCGATCCCGGCCGGTCCTATCTGCCGCGATCGGGGCTGGAGCCGCTTGGCGTCTATCAGGTGCCGGTGACACGGGCTCTAGAGGATGCCGAAGTCAAGCGTACGACCGTATGGCGCCTGCTTGACGCCATCGCCGAACAAGCGTTTCCATAAACCGAACAGGAGGGGGGATTCATGGATTTTTCCGGAGTGAACTGGATAGCGGTGGTCGCCGCCGCCGTCGTCGCATGGCTGTTCGGCGCCGCCTGGTACATGGCCCTGAGCAAGCCCTGGCTGAAAGCGGCCAAACTCGATCCGGCGACGATGAAGAAGTCGCCGCTGCCCTTCGTCATCTCCTTCATCGCCGAGCTGCTCATGGCCACCATCATGGCGCTGGTCGTCGGCGCGATGACGGGTGGCGAGCCGACCTGGCTCGCCGGGCTGATCTTCGGTTTCGTGCTGTGGCTGGGCTTTGTCGCCACCACGCTATCGGTCAACCACCGCTACGAGAATTTCGGCTGGGACCTGACCCTGATCGATGGTGGCCATTGGCTGGGCGTATTGCTGATCATCGGCGCGGTGATCGGCTGGTTCGGCGCCGCGGCAAGCTGAACGATGGTGATTTGATGCTGGCGGAAAATTCCGGATTTCCTCGCGACCTGGTGTTCACCCGTATCTGCCACGTCAAGCACGGCTACGAGGATAGGCGCCGCCACATCGTCAAGGAGTTCGAGCGGCGCGGTGTGCCGGTCTATTTCTACACCGACTGGGATCGGCCCGACATCACGCCGGAGATACGCGACGAATTGATCGCGCCCGGCTTTATCCATCCGGCGGCGGTCTCGCTGGCGCTCAAGCATCTTGGCATCTGGCGAGATTTCCTCGAGACCGACCAGCCCTATTGCCTGGTGTTCGAGGACGACGTGTTCCTTGCCCGCGACTTTGTCGCCAAGTTCCGGCAGGGGCTCTCCGAACTCGGCGATCCCAACCGCAAGGCCGTCATCTATCTCGGCAATGGCAGCAACTATTACACCCCGAGCTGGAAGCTGCGGAAGGGTCAAAGGCTCTATCCGGCGCTGCATGCAAGATGCGCCGATTCCTACCTGATTACGCGCCCCGTCGCCGAGGCCCGCTGCGCCTGGATCGAGCAAAACAAAATATCCACGGCGATCGATCACCAGATCGAGCAGATGGACGAAAAGCTCGGGGTTGAAATGCTCTGGTTCGAGCGGCCGATCGCCGAACAAGGCAGCGAGAACGGTGCCTTCCACACCTCCGTCGCCGGCAAGAAGCAGCCGCTGCTCTACAAAAGCCTGAAATGGAAGTGGAAGAAGTACACGAGGATGGTCTTCGGCCACAACGCCCGGTCCTGAATTGGCGTTGCCGGTCGCGGCGACCTACAGCTTGTCCGCTGTCCGCGTCCTGGCAACTTCCTCCAGTATCCACTCGCGGAAGGCAACGATGCGGGGATCGTCGACCATGGCCTGGGGATAGACCAGGAAATAGGCGAATTCCGGCGCAACCCTGATGCTGAGTTCGAAGGGCCGCACCAGCCGCCCCTCTGACAGGTCGTTTGCCACCATGGCGAAATCAGCGAGCGCCACGGCATTGCCGTCAAGCGCCGCCTGGACAGCATCCGTCGACGTGCCGAAGACGACCGTGCGGCTGTCGTCGAAATCGTCGACGCCGGCCGCCGCCATCCACATGCGCCAGTTCGGCCATGTCACGCCCTGGCGCGCCCATTCGATATGGGCAAGCGTATGGTTGAACAGGTCGCGCGGCTCGCGCAAAGGCGGCCCGGAGCTCAACAGGCTTGGGCTGCACACCGGAATGATGATGTTGTCGAACAGGCGGTGCGCGCAAAGCCCCGGATATTTGCCGGCGCCGAAGCGGATCCCGACATCGACGTCGTCGAGATCGAAATCGCGCAAGCCATAGGCAATGTCGAACCTCAGCTCGATGCCTGGGTGCTGTTTGCGGAAATTCTCGACGCGCCGCATCAGCCATTTCGCCGCGAATTGCGCGTCCAGCGTCACTTTCAGGAATTCGGTGCCGCGCGCCAGCTTGCGCGCCCGCATGACCGCCCGGCCAAGCAGGTCGAGCGTGTCGGTCGCCGCCTCGTACAGCACCGTGCCCGCCTCCGTCAGCCGGATGGTGCGGCTGGTGCGGGTGAACAGCACGAAGCCGAGCTGATCCTCGATTTCCTTGATCTGGTGGCTGACTGCGGCCGGGGTCAGCCCAAGCTCGTCGGCGGCGCGGGTGAAATTGAGGTGCCTGGCCGCCGCCTCCAGCGTCCTCAGCGCCCGCGTTCCCGGCAGAAGCGCCGCCATCAACGCGTAACCCGACCACAGCGGCCCATGGAGCCTCGATCCTCAAATAAAACTTGACGGTGAGAAAAGAACTACTCGTTTCCCGTTTGCTTTTCAATCGGGCATGATCGAAACATCAAAACACCATCAAACCGGATTTGATGTCCGGAGAGTACGGATACGATCATGTCTCACATTGCTCTTCACCCAGCATACATCGCTCGGCCCTCCTGGCTGTCGGCGGTCCGTGACTGGCTGCGTCAGGCCAGGGTCGCGGTCAACCTGCCACACCAGAATGTCGAGGACCTGTCCGATCGCCAGCTGCGCGACATCGGCGCCGCCCGCAAGGACATCGCGAAGGCCATGGACCGTGAACTCGGCCGGATCGGGTTGCTGGATCTCGGTTGGCAGCAGCCAAGGAGGTAAGGCAGTAGGGGAGTAGGGGAGTAGGGGAGTAGGGGAGTAGGTTAAGGGAAAGCGGCCCGGATACACCCACTCTATTCCCCTATTCCTCTATTCCCCTCACCTCACCACCCTCACCACCGTCCTGTCCGACAGCAGCGGCAGGAGCCGCGCCATCGTACGCGCGGTCACCGCCACGCAACCTTCTGTCGGCGTGAAGCCGGGACGCGCCAGGTGGAAGAAGATCGCGCTGCCGCGCGCGCGGCGGCGCGGCGCGATATTCCAGTCGAGCACCAGGCAGGCGTCATAGAGCCGGTCGTCGCGCCGCATGCGTTCGTGGCTGGCGCCGTAGGGTATCCTGACCGGTCTGTTGTAGTTGCGGTCGTCAGGCACTTCGCACCAGCCGAGATCCGGCCCGATCGGCGCCATCGCCAGGCGCGTTCTGCGGCCTGTGGCAAACTGATCTCCCCGGAAATAGCCTGCCAGAATACGCATCGAAGCGAGGGGCGTGGCGCCGTCGCCCTCGCGCTTGCCGGCCGAGATGCCGCCGCGCCCCAGCGCGCATGCAAACACCGTTTTACCCGCCTGCAGCAGGCCCTGGCTCGGGTGGCCGGGCCTCGCCCGCACGGTCAGCACGCGCAACCCTTTTGGCAAAATTGCGCCGGCTGCATTGCGATCGCGTTTTTTCTTGTATGATCGTGCCACGGAACAAATCACTGTGATCGGCTATTGTGCCGGCCAGCTTCCGCATAAATACGCAGCGGTCAACTGAATTCACTTTTCAAAACAACGGATTGATCCATGACCTCACGTACCATCCTGATCGTCGATGACGATGACGACCTACGCGGCACGCTCGTCGAGCAGCTGTCCCTCTACGAGGAATTCGACGTGCTGCAGGAAGCCACTGCGGCAAAAGGCGTCACCGCCGCGCGTGGCGGCCTCATCGACCTGCTCATCATGGATGTCGGCTTGCCCGACATGGATGGCCGGGAAGCGGTGAAAATCCTGCGCAAGGGCGGCTACAAGGCTCCCATCATCATGCTGACCGGCCACGACACCGATTCGGACACGATTCTGGGTCTCGAGGCTGGCGCCAACGACTATGTGACCAAGCCGTTCCGCTTCGCGGTGCTGCTTGCCCGCATCCGCGCCCAGTTGCGCCAGCATGAGCAGAGCGAGGACGCGACCTTCTCGGTCGGCCCCTACACCTTCAAACCCAGCCAGAAGCTGCTCATCGACCCGCGCGGCGGCAAGGTGCGGCTGACGGAGAAGGAAGCCTCGATCATCAAATATCTCTACCGTGCCGACCAGAAGGTGGTGACGCGCGACGTGCTGCTGGAGGAGGTCTGGGGCTACAATTCCGGCGTCACCACGCACACGCTGGAAACCCATGTCTACCGTCTGCGGCAGAAGATCGAGCGCGATCCTTCCAATGCGGAAATTCTTGTGACAGAAAGCGGCGGCTACAAGCTGGTTCCTTAAACATTTCATTATCCAATGAGCGGTCTGGGCGGGGCCGCTTCGGGTGCGATCCTGTTGGAGGGTATTCAGGATCGACTCGTGAAGGAGGGATTGGACTGACCGTTCGGGGACGCAGCTAGAGATGGCGTTGGATGACGACATCCGTATCCTGTCCGCCGTGAGGCTTTTCGAGGGCTTCACGCAGGAACAGTTGCGCCTGCTCGCCTTCGGTGCCGAGACCACTTTCGTGCAGGCGGGCCACAAGCTTTATCGCGAGGACGACGTGGCCGACTCGGCCTATGTCGTGGTCAGCGGGCGTATCGTGCTCTATCGCGAGCAGAATGGGGAGCGCCTCCCGATTGGCAAAGCCGGCCCCGGCACGATGCTCAGCGAGCTGGCGCTGATCGCCGACACCAATCGGCTGACCAGCGCTTCGGCCGAAATCGATTCGGAAGTGATAAGGCTGAGCCGCAAAATGTTCCGGCGCATCCTGGAGGAGTATCCCGATGTCGCGGTGAAGCTCCACCAGCGCATCTCCGAGGAATTCCACGACATGATCCGCCGCATCGAGGAACTGGCCCCCCGCTTTTCGGGGTGAATTCTGAATCGTCGGTCGCAGCCTATCCTTCGACATCAGCCGAAGCCGCCATCCACCCTTGGGCTAATCCAGATCAAACCTGGCGATGACCGGCACATGGTCCGACGGCCGGTCCCAGCCGCGCGCCGCCCTCAGGATCTCGTAGCCGGTAAAATCGGGCACCAGGTTCGGCGACGACCAGACATGGTCGAGCCGCCGGCCACGATTGGACGCCTCCCAATCCTGCGCCCGATAACTCCACCAGGTGTAGAGCTTCTGCTCCGGTGGCACGTTGTGCCGCATCAGGTCGACCCAACCGCCGGCCTGGCGCATCGCCTCGAAGTTTTCGGTCTCGACCGGCGTGTGGCTGACCACGTTGAGCAATTGCTTGTGCGACCAGACATCATGCTCCAGCGGCGCGATGTTGAGGTCACCGACCAGCACCGAGGCCGACATCTCGCCGTGCTCGGCCCGGATGGCGTTCATCTCGGCGACGAAATCGAGTTTGTGCCTGAACTTCCTGTTGATCTCGGGATTCGGCTCGTCGCCGCCAGCGGGCACGTAGAAATTGTGCAGCAGGATTGCCTTGCCGCCGGCGCGCACCGTCACCGACAGGTGCCGGCTGTCCTCGATGTCGCAGAAGCGGCGCCTTTCGACCACCTCGATCGGCCGCCGCGCCACCGTCGCCACGCCGTGATAGCCCTTCTGGCCATGGAAGGCGATGTAGGGATAGCCGACCTTGCGAAAGGCTTTTTCGGGGAACAGTTCGTCCGGGACCTTGGTTTCCTGCAGGCAAAGCACATCGGGCGCATATTCATCGAGCAGGCGTTCGATGATCGGCATGCGCAGGCGCACGGAGTTGATGTTCCAGGTCGCTATCGAAAAGGGCATGCGGCAAGGTCCGGCGAGAGATCGCCGAACTACTGCCAGCCACACGCCGGAAAGACAAGCGAGGCGGCGAAAGCCTACCTGGTTTTCGTATTCAACTCGCGGTTGGCCGTATAGTCGATGGCAAAAGTGTCGGCCGCGAAGCTGACACCTTCCTTGGTGTTGAAGATCATCACCGTGGTGTCCTTGCCCTGCGCGTCGGTGATCGTCCACTGGCGCAGATCATAGGTTTTCGGGTCGAACATCATGGTGATCATCGCATTGCCGAACACCGACTTGTCGGACAGCTTGATGGTGGTGAGGTCGTCCTCTTCCTTGACGGACTTGACGCGGTTGCCCGAGAGGTCGATGCGATCGTCGAGCAGCAGCTTCAGCGGCGTCTTCGCCAGCGGATAAAGGTCCGACGTGTTCAGTTTCTTGTTGAGGATGACCACCGATTTGCCGTCGGAAATCACCCGGAAATTCGACGACCCGTCGTAGTTGAAGCGAATCTTGCCCGGCCGTTCCAGGAAGAATTTGCCGCCGGTCTGCTCGCCCTTGGGGCCGAACTGGACGAATTCGCCGCTCATCGATTTGACCGAGGAGAAATGGTCGGCGATCTTCTGCGCCGCCGCCGGCACCGCCGCCTGTGCCGAGGCCAGCAGCTCGAAACCGGGCACCACGTTGAGCGCGGCGGCACCCGCGAGCACAAGGCCGAGGCCAAGCAGTTGGCGGCGTGTCGGGGCAAGATCGCTGAGCGCTGAAAGATCGTTTTTCATATCGGTCACTCTTGTCTGATTCCTGATTTGGTCGCTGTCGTGAACCCCCAGTTGGGCTGAAGTTTGGCGAGGCGATCGCTGCTCAGTCGCTTGAACGCGCCAGAAGGTTCAAAGTTGCCGCGAACTCCGCGTCCATCAGAATTTGTCGTCTTCGGTCGGCACCAGGATTTCGCGTTTTCCGGCATGGTTGGCCGGGCCGACAATGCCTTCCTTCTCCATCTTCTCGATGATCGAGGCCGCTCTGTTGTAGCCGATGCCGAGACGCCGCTGGATATAGCTGGTCGAAGCCTTGCCGTCGCGCAGCACCACCGAGACCGCCTGATCGTAGGGGTCGTCGGAATCCTCGAAATTGCCACCGCCGCCGCCGGAGCCGCCCTTGCCGGACGGCTCGTCGTCGTCCTCGCCGTCATCCTCGGTGATGGCGTCGAGATATTCCGGCACGCCCTGCAGCTTCAGGTGTCCGACGATCTTCTCGACCTCGTCGTCGGAGACGAACGGCCCGTGCACACGCTGGATGCGGCCGCCGCCGGCCATGTAGAGCATGTCGCCCATGCCGAGCAGTTGTTCGGCGCCCTGCTCCCCCAGGATGGTGCGGCTGTCGATCTTCGACGTCACCTGGAAGGAGATGCGGGTCGGGAAATTGGCCTTGATGGTGCCGGTGATGACGTCGACCGAGGGACGTTGCGTCGCCATGATGACATGGATGCCGGCGGCGCGCGCCATCTGCGCCAGGCGCTGGACGGCGCCTTCGATGTCCTTGCCGGCGACCATCATCAGGTCGGCCATCTCGTCGATGATGACGACGATATAGGGCATCGGCTCGAGATCGAGATTCTCGGTCTCGTAGATCGCCTCGCCGGTCTGGCGGTCGAAGCCGGTCTGCACGGTGCGCGAGATCCTTTCGCCCTTCTTCTCGGCCTGTTGCACGCGCGCGTTGAACCCGTCGATGTTGCGCACGCCGACCTTGGACATCTTTCGGTAGCGGTCCTCCATCTCGCGCACGGTCCATTTCAGCGCCACGACAGCCTTCTTCGGGTCGGTCACGACGGGCGTGAGCAGATGCGGAATGCCGTCATAGACGGAGAGTTCGAGCATCTTCGGGTCGATCATGATCAGCCGGCATTCCTGCGGGGTGAGCCGGTAGAGCAGCGACAGGATCATGGTGTTGATGGCGACCGACTTGCCCGAACCGGTGGTGCCGGCGACCAGCACGTGCGGCATCTTGGCGATGTCGACGATGACCGCCTCGCCATTGATGGTCTTGCCCAGCGCCAGCGCCAGCTTGGCCTTCGTCGTCTCGAAGTCGCGGCTGGCCATGATTTCCCTGAGATAGACGGTCTCGCGCTTGGCATTGGGCAGTTCGATGCCGATGGCGTTGCGGCCCGGCACCACCGCGACGCGGCAGGCGATGGCGCTCATCGAGCGGGCGATGTCGTCGGAGAGGCCGATGACACGGGACGATTTGATGCCGGGCGCGGGTTCGAGTTCGTAAAGAGTGACGACCGGGCCCGGGCGAACGGCGATGATCTCGCCCTTGACGCCGAAATCCTCCAGCACGCCTTCGAGCAGGCGCGCATTCTGCTCCAGCGCGTCCTTGGAAAGACTTGGGTCGCGCGCGACGTTCTTCGGTTCGGACAGGAAATGGAGCGACGGCATTTCGAACGTGTCCGAGCCGATCAGCGAGGTCTGCGCCTCGCGCTGGACGCGGCCGCCCGGAGCCGGGCGCGGTGCCGGCGCGGCCACACGGGTGGCGGCGTCGGAGCGGAACTGCTGGACCTTGGCGCCCGGCGACGCGCGGCGCGCGACGACAGGCTCGTCGTCGAGATCGACATCGTCCTCGCCGGTTTCGAAACGATCGTCGAAGACATCGTCGTCATCGGGATCGACGGAGACGCTGCGGTCATTGACCATCGCGGCGAAGAATTCCGGTTCGACACGGGCGCGCCCGTCATGGCTCATGCGCTGCTCGGCGAACTCGGCCGACTCGACCCGTTCGGCGGCGCGGCGCCAGGCGCTGGCGCGTGGCTCCATCTCGGGTTCGAACTCGTCGCGCTCCTGCCGGCGGCGGGCCGCGCGGCGATGCATCCACGCGCGAAAGGAAAGCCACCAATGGGTGATGGCGCCGAGCGCCAGTATGCCCTCGTCACCCTCGTCCCCGTCATTGTCGAACAGAAGCTCGTCCTCGCGCGGTTCCGCGGCGGCCGGTTCTTCCATCACGGCGAAGCCGTTCTTGCGCCCGATCAGCGCCGCGCCATAGGCGAACAGCCAGAGCGCGGGTGCCGCCAGCAACACCGCGAGCACGCTGGCGACCAGACCGCTCGGATAGCCGCCGATCAGGACACCGGGAATCTTGAGCACCATGTCTCCGAAGACGCCGCCGAGACCGGTGGGCAGCGGCCAGGTCTTGGGCGGAACGACGCAGCCGGCGATCGCGGCCGCGAGCAGCGCGAAGCCGAACCAGAACAGCCCGCGCTTGGGCATCCGGTCGACGCCGCGCGCCGAAAACAGCAGATACCCCCAGATGATGGCTGGAACCAGCGCGGCAACGGCGGCAAGCCCGAAGAACTGCATGGCAAGGTCGGAGAAG
Source organism: Mesorhizobium sp. BH1-1-4 (assembly GCF_020165665.1). NCBI lineage: Bacteria > Pseudomonadati > Pseudomonadota > Alphaproteobacteria > Hyphomicrobiales > Phyllobacteriaceae > Mesorhizobium > Mesorhizobium sp. BH1-1-4. The sequence continues at coordinate 51,506 of NZ_JAIUIN010000006.1, read as the reverse complement.
ACCGCGCCGGCATAGCCCATGGCGTTGGTGACGATGTTGGCGGTGGCATGCGAGAAGCTCGGGTCGGCGACGTTCCAGGTCGCCAGGCTGGCGACGGCGAAGGCCGCGAACGCGAACAGGCCAGCGCCGACCAGACGGCCGACCTGGCGCCGCGCGAATGCCTGGATGCCGTGCCCCGTATCGGTCAGCGCGAGCGGTGCTGAAGCCCCTGAACGCATGCTCTTCCCCGTCTGTGCGTGACTGGCCCGAGCGCATGACGCACTCCGGCAGATTCGGATGCCAGACTAGGCGTGGGAAGGTTAAGGGCGCATTAACTATAAGGCTGCCGGCGGCTGTCCTTTGGCATTGCCACCTTCTGGTGCCCGTACAGCACGAAAATGGCGGGCCCTTGCGGCCCGCCATCCATCCGTTGGCTTGGGCCGCGCGTTACTTGCTGGCGCCGCCGAGCATCTTCAAATTGGCGCAGAACTCGGCGTGCGGCTTGCTCATCGCCGCATCCTGGCATTCCTTCATCATGGCGTCCTGCTTCTCCTTCGGCATGGCCATGAAGGCCGCCTTGAACTCCTCCATCGGCTTCATGGTTTTCATGCCGGTATCGGTGAAGAACGGCGCCATATTGTCCGGCTCGTCCAGGGCACCGGCAAATGCAAAGCCGCTGACCATGGAAAGCGCGAGTGCCCCGAGGCAGATATTCTTGAGGTTCATGAGAAAAGTTCCTTCCCTGTGTTTAAAAAACACGAGCGTCAGAACGACGATCGCCCCCATGATTTCGCGGGCAGGGCGGTCGATGTTTCCTCAGGAATCTTCATCACGCGAATGTGATTGCGCAAAGTCAGGTGAAGTCAGAACGGATTTCCAAAAAAGAGGCCCGGAGCGATCCGGGCCTCAAGGCGTGAACTCCTTGCGGGAGCGTCACGACGGGATGCTTTTCAAAGCAATCCGGGAAAAGTGCTTTCGCGGTTTTCCGTCCCGAATTGCCTGGAAGTATGGGGCCGGCGGGAGGAGGGTTCCGCCGGCCCCGTGGCGAGGGATGCCTTACGGCACCACTTCGCCATGCTGGGAGATATCGAGGCCCTCGACCTCTTCCTGGGTCGTCGGACGCAGGCCGACCAGCGCCTTGACGATGTAGAGGATCACGAAGGTAGCGATCGCCGTCCACAGGATGGTGAAGACGATACCGTAGAGCTGTTTGCCGAGCGAAGCGCCCGACGACAGGCTGTTGATCGCCGGATCGGCGAGCACGCCGGTGAGCAACGCACCGACCACGCCGCCGACGCCATGCACGCCGAAGGCGTCGAGCGAGTCGTCATAGCCGAACATGTGCTTCACCTTGACCGCCGAGATGTAGCAGACCACGCCGGCGACGATGCCGACGATGAAGGCGCCGGTCGGGTTGACGAAGCCGGAAGCCGGCGTCACCGCGACGAGGCCGGCGACGGCACCCGAGATGATGCCGAGCACGGAAGGCTTCTTGGCAACGATCCATTCCGCGAACATCCAGGCCAAGGCCGCCGCGGCGGTGGCAACCTGGGTGTTGAGCATGGCAGCGCCCGCGAGGCCGTCGGCCGCCAGTTCCGAACCGGCGTTGAAGCCGAACCAGCCCACCCACAGCAGCGAAGCGCCGATGACCGAGTAGACCAGGTTGTGCGGCGCCATGTTGGTGGTGCCATAGCCTTCACGCTTGCCAAGCACCAGCGCGCAGACGAGACCCGCGACACCGGCATTGATGTGGACGACCGTGCCGCCGGCGAAGTCGAGAACGCCCGCCGCGCCGAGGAAGCCGCCGCCCCAGACCCAATGCGCGATCGGCGCGTAGACGACCAGCAGCCACAGTGCCATGAAGATCAGCAGCGCCGAGAACTTCATGCGTTCGGCGAAGGCGCCGGCAATCAGCGCCGGGGTGATGATGGCGAAGGTCATCTGGAACATCGAGAAGACGAATTCAGGAATGTTCGCCACGCCCGGCGCCCACAGCGTCGACGTGGTGATGCCGTGATGGAAGAATTTCGAGAAGCCGCCGAGATAGGCATTCATGCCGCCGCCGTCGGAAAAGGCCAGCGAATAGCCGAACATGAACCACAGAACCGTCACCAGGCAGGTGATGGCGAAGCTCTGCATGATGGTGGCGAGCACGTTCTTCTTGCGCACCATGCCGCCGTAGAACAGCGCCAGGCCGGGGATGGTCATCATCAGCACCAGCGCCGTCGAGGTCAGCATCCAGGCGGTGTTGCCCGTATCGAGAACCGGGGTCGGAGCAGCAGCCGGCGCGGCCGCCGCGGCGGCAGGTGCGGCTTCCTGCGCGAAGGCGGCGACGCTGCCCAACGCTGCCAGGGCAAGCGAACCCAGCAGGGCCGCCCGTCCCGTCGTCTTCAAGGTGGAAGGTATGTTCATTGAACTCTCCATTGGAATACGTGTTCGCCGCTCAGAGTGCGTCGGTGTCTGTTTCGCCGGTGCGGATGCGCACCGCCTGGTCGATGCCGAAGACGAAGATCTTGCCGTCGCCGATCTGGCCGGTCTTGGCCGCGGCGGTGATGGCTTCGACGGCCTTGTCGACCGTGTCGGCCGCGACCGCGACCTCGATCTTGATCTTCGGCAGGAAGGAGACCGCGTATTCCGCCCCGCGATAGATTTCCGTATGTCCCTTCTGACGCCCGTAGCCTTTGACTTCGGTGACGGTCAGGCCCTGGATGCCGACGGCGGTAAGCGCTTCGCGTACCTCGTCCAGCTTGAACGGCTTGATGATTGCCATCACGATTTTCATAAGGTTTCACCCTTTGCTGTTGCGGTCCCCCGCGTTTGCACACCTTCACCGATCCCGAGGAGTCGGAGAGTGCCCCCAAGGATTCAAGCTCCGTGCCAAGTGCCGAAGCAGGGTGGTAACTTGTTGTAAACAAAGGGATCCGGGCGATCACAGCCAGCAGGTGCCGGGGCTCATGGCATGCAGTCTGATCAAAAATTATGCAATTTCTTGAAATTGCCTAATTTGCCGGCTTCTGCTCAACGCTTGAGCCGGATGAGCCCTTCCTGCGCCATCGAGGCGATCAGCGTGCCGTCGCGGGCATAGAGCGTGCCACGGCTGAAACCACGCGATCCCGAACTCGAGGGACTGTCCTGCGCATAGAGCAGCCAGCCATCGAGCGAATGCGGCCGGTGGAACCACATCGAATGGTCGATGCTGGCGGCCTGGATGTCGGGATCGAACAGGCCGCGCCCGTGCGCGAAGGTCGAGGTGTCGAGTAGCGTCATGTCGGAGAGGTAGGCGAGCAGCACAGACTGCAGCGCGCGGTCATCGGGGACGGGACCGGCCAGGCGGATCCAGACATTCTGTCGGGGCGGCAGCTTGTCGCGGCTTTCATAGTGCTGGAGATTGACGGGCCGCAGCTCCAGTGGCCGCTCGCGCGCCCAGAAGCGACGCACCGCCTCCGGCACCCGCTCGGCGGTTTCGAGCAGCTGGCGCTGCGTCTTCAGCCCTTCGGGCGGCGGCACGTCTTCGGGCAGCGCGAACTGATGCTCGAGCCCCTTCTCGTCGACCTGGAACGAGGCCTCCAGCGAAAAGATCGCCTGTCCGTGCTGGATCGCCAGCACGCGCCGCGTGGTGAACGAACCGCCGTCGCGGATACGGTCGACTTCGTAGATGATCGGCACCTTGATGTCGCCCGGGCGCATGAAATAGCCGTGCAGCGAATGCACGAAACGGTCCGGCTCCACCGTCCGCTGCGCCGCCACCAGCGCCTGGGCGATCGTCTGGCCGCCGAACACGCGCTGCCATTCCACCTGGGGGCTGCGACCACGATACAGATTGTGTTCCAGCCTCTCGAGGTCGAGAATGCGCAGAAGCTCGTCGATCGCCGCCGTCATTGTTTTGTGACCTCGCCGCAAAATTGCTATGGCGGTTTCCGACAGGAAGGACGAGCCGTCAAGGGCGCAAGCCCCGGCCGGCACGCCCAAAGGGTCGCCGAGAGAAGGAGCCAGGACAATGGAACGCAAGGCGGACGCCAAGACCAGATCCGGGCTCGATGTTCTCGTCGCCGGCGCCGGCTATGTCGGGCTGGCCGCCGCCGTCTCACTGAAGCAGGCCCGCCCGGGCCTCGGCGTGGCACTGGTCGATGCCGCGCCCGCCGGTTCCTGGCAAAGGGATGGCCGTGCCTCGGCCATCGCCGCGGCCGCCTGCCGCATGCTCGACCAGCTCGGCGTCTGGGCCGAGATCGCGCCTCGGGCGCAGGCGATCACCGAGATGATCATCACCGATTCGCGCAGCGCCGATCCGGTCCGCCCGGTCTTCCTGACCTTCGGCGGCGAGGTGGCGCCCGGCGAACCCTTCGCGCATATGGTCGCCAACAGGGCGTTGAACGGCGCCTTGCGGGCCAAGGCCGAAAAACTCGGCATCGACATCATCGAAGGTGTGGCGGTGCAGGGTTTTGAGACCAGTGGCGCCGGCATCACTGTGCATCTGGCCGACGGCGCCGCCTTGACGGCGCGGCTGCTGGTCGCCGCCGATGGCGTCAATTCGAAACTGCGCGACATGGCCGGCATCAAGACGGTCAAGTGGGAATACGGCCAGTCCGGCATCGTCTGCACCGTGGCGCATGAACGTCCGCATAATGGCCGCGCCGAAGAACACTTTTTACCGGCCGGCCCCTTCGCCACGCTGCCGCTGAAACCCGACGAGGACGGCACCAACCGCTCGTCGATCGTCTGGGTCGAACGGGCGGAAGATGCCAAGGCGCTGGTTGAAGGCGACGATCTCGTCTTCGAGCATGAGCTCGAACAGCGCTTCGGTCTCAAGCTGGGAGATATCCGCGTCGCGGACAAGCCGCGCGCCTGGCCGCTCGGCCTGACCATCGCGCGCGCCTTCGTTGCGCCGCGCGTCGCGCTAGCCGGCGACGCTGCCCACGGCATCCATCCGATCGCCGGCCAGGGCCTCAATCTTGGCTTCAAGGATGTTGCGGCCCTTGCCGAGGTGATCGTCGAGGCCGACCGGCTCGGCCAGGACATCGGCGCGCTCGACGTGCTGGAGCGCTACCAGCAATGGCGCCGTTTCGACACCGTGCAGATGGGCGTCACCACCGATGTGTTGAACCGGCTGTTTTCCAACGACATCACCCCGCTGCGCACCGTGCGCGACATCGGCCTCGGCCTCGTCGAGCGCATGCCGCGCCTGAAGGAGTTCTTCATCCGCCAGGCCTCGGGACTGTCGGCCAGCACGCCGAGACTGCTGAAGGGCGAGGCGATCTGACCGTCTCGCTGACGACGCAGCGGGCGTTTCGCGCCAATCGCCGAGGCCAGCGATCTCAGTTCACCTCGAACCCGAGCTTCTGCCTCAGCCGCAGCATGCGCTGGTCGGGTATCTTCAGGCTCTGCTCTCCGCCCTGAACCACCCGGTTCAGCATCTGCAGCAGATCGTCCCGTTCGCTCGGGTCGAGGCGTTCGCGCAGGAAGGGTGCCAGCTTGTCGATGACGATGGTGGCGTCGTCTATCTGCGTCGCGGCCCACTTGGCATAGACAACCGCCTCGTCGGTCTTCTTCGGCCCGGCCGCGATCTGCGAGATCACCTCGCGAATGACGGCTTCGCGCCGCGGCAGAACCGGCCCGTCTTCCGAAACCATCGCGGTGATCAGCGTCGCGGCGGCCACCACCGGATCGTCGATCGCCGTCAACGGCGACAGCGCCGCCTGCTTGCGCAGTTTCTTGCGCCTGATGTTGCCTTGCACGCGCCCGACGACATCGGCGACTTCGCGCGCGGCATCATTCATCGCCTTCATCCGGTACCACCAGAACGCCGCCGCGCCCAGCGCGCCAAGGATAGCAATCAGGAAAGGCATATCGAACCCCCGAAATCCGGGTGACGATAGGAGAACTATTCCGTTGCTTCAACACGCAAGAGTTGCTTCCGGCGAAGAAAATTCAATTAGCGGCAGGTGAAGCTTAGGCGGGTAAACAAGCGTTGCTCACGTGCCGCAAGCAACGCCGACTCTGGCTATGACCCCGGTATATCGTAGATCGCCCGAACCTCGACCGTGCCGAGTTCGGCCAGCGGAATGCCGGCAGCGATGTCCAGCGCCTCCTCGAGAGTGCCGGCCTCGACCATGACGAAGCCAAGCAATTGTTCCTTCGTCTCGGCGAAGGGACCATCGGTGACCAGGCGCTTGCCCTTGCGCCGCCGCACCGACTTCGACGTCCCCACCGATTGCAGCGCCTGCGCGATGATCAGCTTGCCTTGCTGATCCAGCGATCTGTCATAGGCGAGCGAATCGGCGTCGAGCTTGGCCCCGCGCTCCGGTGTCAGTGCATGGAGGTCTTTTTCCTCACCATAGACGAGCAAGACATATTTCATTTCAAGCTCCCTTCCTGTGACGAACCATAGGATGCGGCGACAACCATGTCAGTCTTACCCGCGGCCGCATGATCGAGAAGGCATGCCGCGGCCACAATGATGGCAACCGCCGCCAGCAGCCGGCCAAAGCCGGACGCTGGTGGATTCAGCCAGAAGTCTTCCTGTCGCTCAGGCCCGCGGCCCGGGTTCTTCCATAGCGCGAAAAATAGATTGTCCATGAAAACCTCCATCAGGCCACAACCCCGTGGCCACCCGCAGGACGGCCGGCCCGGATGGAAGCCGACATTTTTGAACGCGTATTTTTTTTCCCGAGGGAAGGGGCAGTCATCGTGCCGTGGTGCAAACAGCGCAGTGGTCTTCGCGCACGCCCGCGCTATAGTTGACGGGACGCCGGCTCACCCGAGACAAATTCACGACAACCCAGGAGGACTCCATGGACCGCACCGCAAACGCCGTCTGGAAAGGCAATCTGAAAGAGGGCAAGGGCACGCTCGACACCCAGAGCGGAACCCTGAAGGGCACGCCCTATTCGTTCAAGGCGCGTTTCGAGGACGAAAGCGGCAAGTCCGGCACCAATCCGGAAGAGCTGATCGCCGCCGCCCATGCCGGCTGCTACGCCATGCAGCTCTCGCATTTCCTGGCCGAGAACGGCACGCCGGCGCAAGAGCTCGACGCCAAGGCGGTGGTCACCCTGGTTCCCGGCACAGGCATCACCGGCAGCGCGATCACGCTGGTCGGCAAGGTGCCCGGCATCGATGCGGCGAAATTCAAGGAGCTGGCCGAGAAGGCCAAGGCCGAATGCCCGGTCTCCAAGGCGCTCGGAGCGATCAAGGTTTCGCTCGACGCCAGGCTTGGCTGAGATTGCGGCATCCCGTGTGAAATCCGGCGCGCATGGTCGCGCCGGGCACGTTAATCAGAGAAGAGGGCTAAGCGCCCAGCGCATCAAGCCGCGCGCGTAGTGCCGCGACTTCCTGCTCCAGCGCCTCCAACCGCGCTTCCAGGCCGGAGGCAGGCATCGCCGTCACACTCCGTTGCGCCGATAGCGCTGCAACGTCCACCGGGCCGGCGAGCAGATGCACATAGCGGTCCTCGCGCTGGCCCGGGCCACGCGGAATTTCCTGCACCAACGGCGGCCGGCGGCCGATCAGCATGTCGAGTTCTCCGCGCAGATCCTCGATCGACGAAAACCGTGCCATGCGTTCGCTCCGCGCCAACAGCTCATGCGCCGTCTGCGGTCCACGCAGCAAGAGCAGGCCAAGCAAGGCGGTCTGCGGCGTGGTCAGCGAAAAGCGCTGCGCCATCTGATGCTCGTAGCGCTCGACGCGCGAACCGAACATCTGCCGCACCAGCCCTTTCTGCTCCAGCAGCTTCAGCGCCCTGTGCACCTCCGTCTGTTCCAGCGCCATGACAGGCTCGCGCGCCGTCTTCTGGTTGGCGGCGGCAAGTGCCGCATTGAGCGTCAGCGGATAAACATCAGGCGTCAGCTCCTTCTTCTCGATCAGGCAGCCAAGCACCCGGGCTTCGGCTGGGGAAAGGATGGGAAGGTCTTCGCTCATTGAAGTTCAGCCTCCTGGCGATAAAAACCAGTTGCAAGGGCATGTTTGTGTGCGTGGCGGATCTCGTCCCTGACCGGGGCGGCAAGGTTCATTTCATGGTGACCATAACGCGCTTCGAGATAGTGCGCGATTGCGGTTGGGATGAGACCGGATCCCATCTCCCGCGTCTGGCTTTTCCGCTCGATCAGGCGACGGATTTCCTCGCTTGCAGGAGCCGGCACGTCCGTCTGGTCGAGACATTCGCCAAGGTTCATCGGCGGTAGGTCTGCAAAGCCATGCTGTTCCATCCAGTCGAGAGCGACCAGCGGGCGGATCAGGTAGAACAGCTTCTTCAGCTTCACTTCGTCGGCAAAACTGCCGATCCTAGAGACGTGCGACCGCGCCAAGCCGAGATAATGGTGCGATACCTTTCCCGGATCAACGATCTCGGCCAGAAGATCGAGAAGGCGCGCGCGAAACCCCGCGACTTCCTCATAAACGACGGGCGACTTTGCCCATTCGACTATGACCGCATTGCCGCCGAGCGCCAGAAGCAGGGCTTTGCGCAAATCCCAGCCTCCGGCATCGATCTCGCCTTCAATTGGAAACTCGATCACGTCGCGTGGCTGCTGCAGGACCAGGTGATCCAACACGGGCCTAATGTAGACAAAGCGGCAATCATAGTCGCTGTCGGGCGATGGGAACCCCCAGGCGCGACTGCCGCTTTCGATGGCGAACAGAATTCTTACGCCTTGGGTTCGCACCAGATCGAGTCGTGCCCGGATTGCCGCGACGGCGTCCGGGGAGAAATCAGCGGGTAAGGTTGGCTTCAGACCCTTCTCTCCACCATCATCTTCTTGATCTCGGCGATCGCCTTCGCCGGGTTCAGCCCCTTCGGGCAGGTCTGGGCGCAGTTCATGATGGTGTGGCAGCGGTAGAGCCGGAACGGGTCTTCGAGATTGTCGAGCCGTTCCCCCTTGGCCTCGTCGCGGCTGTCGATCAGCCAGCGATAGGCCTGCAGCAACGTCGCCGGGCCGAGATAGCGGTCGCCGTTCCACCAGTAGCTCGGACATGAGGTGGAGCAGCAGGCGCACAGGATGCATTCGTAGAGCCCGTCGAGCTTTTCGCGATCCTCATGGCTCTGCAGCCATTCCTTGGCCGGCGTCGGCGACACCGTCTTCAGCCACGGCTCGATCGAGGCGTGCTGGGCGTAGAAATTGGTGAGGTCCGGCACCAGGTCCTTGATCACGGGCATATGCGGCAGCGGATAGATCTTGACCGCGCCGGAAATGTCGTCGCAGCCCTTGGTGCAGGCCAGCGTATTGGAGCCGTCGATGTTCATGGCGCAGGAACCGCAAATGCCTTCGCGGCAGGAGCGGCGTAAGGTCAGCGTCGGGTCGATCTTGTTCTTGATCCAGAGCAGCGCGTCGAGCACCATCGGCCCGCAATCGTCCATGTCGACGAAATAGGTGTCGATGCGCGGGTTCTCGTCATCGTCGGGCGACCAGCGATAGATGCGGTATTCCCGCAGGTTGGTGGCACCCTCCGGCTTCGGCCAGGTCTTGCCCTGCTGGACCTTCGAGTTCTTGGGGAGCGTGAGTTCGACCATTACCTCAGGTCCTTTCGGATGACGAGCTTCAGCCCGGACCAGATTTCGTTCACGGCGGCGACCTTGACGTCGACAAGATCGAGCTTGAGCGCTTCGGCGCGGACAACGCCCTCGGTGACGTCGGTGGCCACTTTCGAGGCCTTCTTTGGCCAGGAGACCCAGACCATGCCGTCGCGCTTGATCGCCGTCTCGAGTGCGCCGAGGCGATCCTCGATCTCAGCGCGCTGTCGGGTGAAGGCGTGGACAGCGTCGTATTTCAGCACCGCGCCCGAAATCTCGGACCATTCGGCGAGCCGATCGACCTCGGCAAAATCGACGGCTTCGGTGAGGTCCGCGAGATCGGACGGCAGCGCGATGAAAGCGGCAACCATGCCGTCCTTCAGGCCGAGCTTGGCCGGAAGGGGCGTGCCGGAATATCCCGCCGATGCCATTGTCAGTACACCCTGGCCTTGGGCGCGATCTTGGCGAGGCTGATGCCGCCGTCCTTTTCGGCCACCAGCGGCTCGGTGTGCACCGGCCGGTAGGTCAGCGTCACCTTGCCGTCCTCGCTCAGATGAGCCAGCGTGTGCTTGCGCCAAGTGGCGTCGTCGCGGGCGGAGAAATCCTCGCGCGCATGCGCGCCACGGCTCTCCTTGCGCGCCTCGGCGCCATAGACGGTGGTGATGGCGTTGGCCATCAGGTTTTCCAGTTCCAGCGTCTCGACCAGGTCCGAATTCCAGATCATCGAGCGGTCGAAGACCTTGACGTCCTTGAGCTCGGTCCAGATTTCCGAAATGCGCTTGCAACCGTTTTCCAGCGATTCCTGCGTGCGGAACACGGCTGCGTCCTCCTGCATCGCCTTCTGCATCTTCTCACGCAACACCGCCGTCGGCGTCGAGCCATTGGCGTGGCGCAGCCGGTCGAAGCGGTCCATGATCCTGTCGACCGAAGCCTGGTTGGGCGAAGGGATCGCCGCCTTGCGGTCGATGACCTGACCGGCGCGAATCGCCGCGGCGCGGCCGAACACCACCAGGTCGATCAGCGAGTTGGAGCCCAGCCGGTTGGCGCCGTGCACGGAGGCGCAGCCGGCCTCGCCGACCGCCATCAGGCCGGGCGAGACCCGGTCGGGGTTTTCGGCGGTCGGGTTCAGCACCTCGCCCCAGTAATTGGTCGGCACGCCGCCCATATTGTAGTGCACCGTCGGCAGCACCGGGATCGGCTCCTTGGTCAGATCGACGCCGGCGAAGATTTTTGCCGATTCCGAAATGCCCGGAAGCCTTTCGTGCAGCACCGCCGGATCGAGGTGATCGAGGTGGAGGAAGATGTGGTCCTTGTTCTTGCCGACGCCACGGCCCTCGCGAATCTCCAGCGTCATGCAGCGCGAGACGACGTCGCGCGAGGCGAGGTCCTTGGCCGACGGCGCGTAGCGCTCCATGAAGCGCTCGCCCTCGGAGTTGACGAGGTAGCCGCCCTCGCCGCGCGCGCCCTCGGTGATCAGGCAGCCGGCGCCGTAAATGCCGGTCGGATGGAACTGCACGAACTCCATGTCCTGCAAGGGCAGTCCGGCCCGAGCCGCCATGCCGCCGCCGTCGCCGGTGCAGGTATGCGCCGAGGTGGCGGAGAAATAGGCGCGCCCATAGCCGCCGGTCGCCAGCACCACCATCTTGGCCGAGAAGCGGTGGATGGTGCCGTCGTCGAGATTCCAGGCCACGACACCGGTGCAGGTGCCGTCGGGCTCCATGATCAGGTCGAGCGCGAAATACTCGATGAAGAACTGCGCGTTGTTCTTCAAGGACTGGCCGTAAAGCGTGTGCAGGATGGCGTGGCCGGTGCGGTCGGCGGCGGCGCAGGTGCGCTGCACGGGCGGGCCGTCGCCATAGTTCATCATGTGGCCGCCGAACGGCCGCTGGTAGATCTTGCCCTCTTCGGTGCGCGAGAACGGCACGCCGTAATGTTCGAGCTCGTAGACCGCCGCCGGTGCCTCGCGCACCATGTATTCCATGGCATCGACATCGCCCAGCCAGTCAGACCCCTTGACGGTATCGTACATGTGCCACTGCCAGGAATCCGGGCCCATGTTGGATAGCGAGGCGGCGATGCCGCCTTGCGCGGCGACCGTATGCGAGCGCGTCGGAAACACTTTGGTGATGCAGGCGGTGCGCAGCCCCTGCTCGGCCATGCCGAGCGTGGCGCGCAGGCCGGCCCCCCCGGCGCCGACGATGACCACGTCGAACTTGTGGTCGACAAAGGTGTAGCCCGCCGTGCCGGCTGATTTCGTGTCCTGGGCCAAGACTTCAGCCTCCGAATGCCAGTTTCAGCAGGGCGAAGAGCGAGGCGACGCCGACCGCTATGGTGAAGAATGTATTGAGGGCGATCAACGCCAGCTTCATGCCTTCGCCATGCACATAGTCCTCGATGATCACCTGCATGCCGATCCGCATGTGATAGAGCGGCGAGATGAGCACCAGGGCCATCACCAGGGCCACGAACGGGTTGGCGAGCGCTGCCCGTACCTGCGCATAGCCGGCGCCGTTGAGCGCGATCAGAAAGCCGGTGAAAAACAGGATCAGCGGGATGTTGGCGATCGCCGTCAGTCGCTGGCGCCAGAAATGTCCGGTGCCCTCGCGGGCCGAGCCCAGGCCGCGCACCCTGGCGAGCGGGGTGCGCATGTCCGTGTTTTTCGCACTCATCACAAAGCTCCCCGCGCCATGTAGCCGGCGATCCAGATCAAGAGCGTGAGCGGAACCGAGCCGGCAAGCGTCGCCCAGGCGATCTTCGAGGCCGTGTGCTTTTCAAGGCCGGCGCCGGTGTCCCAGATCAGATGGCGGACACCGCCCAGCATGTGATGCATCAGCGCCCAGGTGTAGCCGAACAGGATGAGCCGGCCGAGCCAGGTGCCGAAGGCCCAGTTCACCCAGTCGAAGGCACCCTGCGAACTCGCCGCTGCCATCAGCCAGACGGCGACCAGCAACGTGCCGAAATAAAGCGCGCCGCCGGTGATGCGATGGACGATCGACATCGTCATTGTGATCGGCGGCCGGTAGACGCTCAGGTGCGGCGAAAGCGGCCTTTCGCGTCTGGCTTGGGTGGCTGGTGATTTGCTCATGGCTGCCCCAGTTCGGCGTCTCCCGCCTCAGGAGGAAATGCGGCGTTGCCGCTTCCGGTTGTGACTTCGGACAGCCGGTTTCTAATGCTCTTTTTGCACCGCGTCAAAGCCAGAAAACCGTTTCGAAAACGTAATTTAGTCTGACTAAAAGGCCGCATGCGGCTTCAATCGATTAGCGACTCAACACCCCAAGCCGGCTCGATATCGCTGCAGTGCAGCATGTCTGGCCCAGGGCGCTGCCGTGCCGGGATTTGCTTCAGCGGGTGCAGGTCTGCGGCGTCGACCCCCTCTTCATCACCAGCGCCTCGCGTCCGTCGATCACGATTGCGTCATGCGTCACCGCCTGGTAGCGGCTGCTCTGGTTGGCAGGCGACGCCGCGAACTCCTCGGTGGCGCCTTCCTGTCCCACCACGCGCAGCGACGTGCCGAGATTCTGGATGGTGATCGTGCCGCCATTGCCGCATCTGTAGGTGGCCGTGCCCGTGGTGATACGCGGCGCGGTAAGGTCCGTGGTTATCTTGGTCGCCGGTGGCGCCGGCTGCTGCGGGGCAGGAACAGCTGGCGACACCACCGGGGGCACCGCGTTCGCTGCCTTGGGTGCCCCGCCTTCCGGCACGCAGGCACCTGCCGCCAGAAGCAGCGGAATGACGAACGAGACCCGAACCTGTCGGCCAGACATCATGTGCTGCCCCCTCTCATGCGCGGGCACGCTAGCCACGCGGCGCGTCAATATCAAGTTTACCCGGGACTCGACCAGGCCACGCGGCCGCTCTGAAAATCGGCGGCTCGAACGCGGTCGCGGCAAAAATTAACCATGTTCATTAAGAAACGGCCATCTAGCCGCGCCTCCTCTTAACAAAGGTTAAGAAAGGGTTAATTTCCGATTCGGACCAGATCGGGGCGCGATCTCTCTCGCGCCGGCAAAGGGAGAGCGACTGGCTTCCAAATCAGTGCGGACCAAATCAGTGCGGACAAGTCTCGCGGCCATCACGCTGGCGGCACTTGCGGTTACGGTGGCCGCGCCGGCCCAAGCCAGCATGCGGCACCATGACCGCGTCTACGCCGATTCGTTCGGCAATCTCGTCATTGACAGCGCCGCCGGCTACAAGCGCATCATCGTCGGCGAAGGCAAGCTGGCCAAGCAACTGTCGGACTACACCAGCGCCGGCCAGCCCAAGGTGGTCTACCAGAACGAATCCGACGACATATCGGGCGACGGCGACTGCTATCGCGCGCCCGTATTCGTCAAGGGCCGCTCCTATATGTACGGCCTTTCCGAAGGCGAGATGCCGCAGCTCAGCCCCTGCCGCTGATACGGGCCAGGCCGGCTTTTACCACGGCCAACCCATCGGCCGGCCCCGTGGAGACACGCACGCAGTCGCGCCCGGCATTCTTTGCCAGGTAAAGCGCTTCATCCGCACGCCGCATCAGGTCGGAGACACCCTCGCCCGCGTGAAGTTCGGCAATGCCGAAGCTCGACGTGCAGCGGCTGTCGGCCGGCAGCCCGTTGACGGCCAACGCCCCGAATGCGTTGCGGGTGCCTTCCGCGAACAGGCGGGCGGCTGCGAGATTGGCTCCCGTCAGGATAACGGCGAATTCCTCGCCGCCGATGCGGCCGACCACGTGGTGGGCCTCGGCCGCCTCTCGCAGCAGGCCGGCGAAGGCCTCGATCACCCGGTCGCCGGAAGCATGGCCGAAGCTGTCATTGATGGCCTTGAAATGATCGAGATCGGCAATGACGATCGCCACCGGCATGCCGAGCCGTGTGGCGCCGTGCACGGCCAGTTCCGCGTGCCGTGTGAAGCCGCCACGGTTGAGCAGGCCCGACAGCGTATCCACTTCCGACTTCGACGTCGCGTCGGCAAGCACGTCGCGGACCAGAACGGCCAGCATCAGCAGCGCCAGCGCCAGCGCGAAGACCGTGCCGAGCGATTGCGACACCAGCGCGTAATTGCTTTGCAGATAGGCCTGCGGATTGGCGCCCCAGCCGCCGAGCGCATGCGCGATGAACGGCTTTGAGGCAAATTGCAGCCCGCTGGCCGCCAGCACCGCCATCAGGATCAGATCGAGCCGACCCCGGCTTTGCCTCGACCGCCAGACGATGCCCAGGCCGACGAACTGCATGACGGCGTAGGGAAGCTGGTAGGCCATCATGCGGGTAAGCGACTGGCGCGGCAGATCCTGTACGAAATGGACCGCGATGGTGGCGGCGACCAGGAAGAACAGCATCGGCGTCCAGGGCGGCGCCATGCCGTATTTGCGGGCAAGCCCGCCATTGAAGGCAATGGTGGCGCCAAGGAAAACGGCGAAGGCGGCAACCACCGGAAGCCGCGCGTCACTGAAGGCGGGAATGCTGAATTCGATGGCCGAATAGGCCATGCCCAGGACGTAGCCCGCCGCCAGCCAGCGCGCCGGCGCGCGGCCGACCTCGTGGAACGAGACCGCCATGAAGGATGCCGCCAGCAGGCCGGCAACCGCCAGGTTGATCAACAGGATGAAGTTGGCGCCGCTCATATATCCTCAAACCCCCGCCGACAGCTAACCATCGACGGGCGAAAAAGACGTTAACGCCAGGCGCGGACGCCCGCGGTCAGCCAGCCTTGAGCGGCTCCGGTCCGAACACCGTTTCCGATCGTTCGTAGGACAGGCGCACGCTGTCGCGGCCGTTCTTCTTGGCCTTGTAGAGCGCCTCGTCGGCCCGGCGCATCAAGGGCTCCAGCGTCTCGTCGCCGCTGCGGGCGGCCACGCCGAAGCTGGCGGTGACCTTGGTACCGGCGGGAAGCCCGTCGACGCCGCCGGCCGAATAGAGTGTGCGCACCGCCTCGGCGAAAAGGCGCGCGGCGGCGAGATCGGTCAGCGGCAGGAGCACGGCGAATTCCTCGCCGCCGATGCGCCCAGCGGCACCCCGGGTCCCCGTGGCCGAGCGCAGCTTGGCGGCGAAGTCCGCAATCACGCGGTCGCCTGCGGCGTGCCCGTGCACGTCGTTGAGGGCCTTGAAGTGGTCGAGATCGGCCAGCACCAGCGCCACCGGGAATTTGGCGATGGCGCAGCGCTGCAGCAGCATGGCGGCGCGTTCCTCGAAACCTCGGCGGTTGAGCAGTCCCGACAGCGGGTCGGTAAAGGTTTCCGTCTTCAGCGCCTTCATCACGTCGAGCGCCGCGGCGGTGAAGAGGCAAAGCGCGATCAGCAGCGACAGCAGCGCGTGCGACAACAGCGCCGTCGTCCAGTAGGACGATCCGTAGAAGCCGTCATAGCTGACGAATGGCCCGTGCGCGATGATGACCGCCAGCGTGCGCACGAAGAAATTGACGCCGGACAGCAGCGACAGCACGAACAGGATCATTTCCGTGGGGCCATTGTTGCGCACCGGGCGCAGCTCGGCGGCGACCAGCAGGCTGATGCCGCCGAAGCCGAAATTAATCGCCAGGATGCGCCAGGTGAGATCCGGCGTGACGAAGAGGAACCACGCGAACGCCGCAAGGCCGCCGCCCGCCAGAGCGGCGATCCCGACAGCGGGCACCTTCCTGCCATAGCGGGCGATGATGGCGCCGGACAGGCAGCAGGCGGCGATGGTGAAGCAGATGTTCGACACCAGCTTGGTCAGCGCCACGCCGATCGGCAAGGTGAAATACTGGAACAGGAAGCCTGGCGCTGAGACGCAGTAGCTCACGGCCAGCACTGCCAGATAGGGCCGATGGCGCTGATAGAACCACAGCACGAGGAACGCCGCGCCGAGCGCCAGCGCGATCGTCGGATTGAGCAACGCTATGAACAGGCCAGTGTCCAAAGGACGGCGACTTCCCTTCGCTTGACGTCACGGAAGACCTTAGAGAGCAACACCAAACAAGCCGTTAAGCCTGCCTGTCGGCCTCGTATGCTTTGCGGGAACCCGGTGCTGTCGGAAGCGTTCCTGAATTCACAATCCAGGAGCAGGGCATGGCCGACACGATCACCTTGACCGACCACGATGCAATCCGTTCTTGGGCTGCCGGGCGCGCCGGCTTTCCGGCAATCGTCGACATATCGCCCGAGGCTGGAACGCAGCCCATGCTGAGGCTGGTCTTCGGTCAGCACGCCTATCAGGACCAGGACCAGCCGGAGCGGCCCGTCAATGCCGGCGGCTATGAGCTTGTCGAATGGGAGGAGTGGTTCAAGATCTTTGACGAAGAGCAGCTGGCGCTCGTGGTGGCGGCGGACGAACCCGGGCGCCGCGAGGAATTCCACGAACTCATACGGCGCGACAGGAAGGTCTGACCCGAACCCGCAAGGCTCGGGCCAGGCCCAGCTTGGCTTATTTCCAGTCGCGGATGTCGACGAAGTGGCCGGCAATCGCCGCCGCCGCCGCCATGGCCGGCGACACCAGATGGGTGCGGCCCTTGAAGCCCTGCCGGCCCTCGAAATTGCGGTTCGAGGTCGAGGCGCAGCGTTCATGCGGCTTGAGCCGGTCGTCGTTCATGGCCAGGCACATGGAGCAGCCCGGCTCGCGCCAGTCGAAGCCGGCGGCGCGGAAGATCTTGTCCAGCCCCTCGGCTTCCGCCTGTTCCTTGACCAGGCCGGAGCCCGGCACGATCATGGCATCGACATGCGGGCTGACCGTCTTGCCTTCGACCACCTTGGCGACGGCGCGCAGATCCTCGATGCGGCCATTGGTGCAGGAGCCGATGAAGACGCGATCGAGCGTGATGTCGGTGATCTTGGTGCCCGGCGTCAGCCCCATATAGTCGAGCGCGCGGATCTTCGAGGTGCGCTTGTTCTCATCGGTGATTTCTTCCGGATTGGGGACGACGCCTTGCACCGAAACCACGTCCTCGGGCGAGGAGCCCCAAGAGACGATCGGCGGCAGCTTGGCCGCGTCGAGCACGATCACCTTGTCGAAATGCGCCCCTTCGTCCGACTGCAGCGTCTTCCAGTATTCGAGTGCCGCATCCCACGCAGCGCCCTTGGGCGCGCGCGGCTTGTCCTTGACGTAGGCGAAGGTCGTCTCGTCGGCGGCGATCAGGCCGGCGCGCGCGCCGCCTTCGATCGACATGTTGCAGATCGTCATCCGGCCTTCCATCGACAGCGCGCGGATCGCCTCGCCGGCATATTCGATGACGTAGCCGGTGCCGCCGGCGGTGCCGATCTCCCCGATGATGGCAAGGATGATGTCCTTGGCTGTGACGCCTTCCGGCAGCACGCCGTCGACGCGCACCAGCATGTTCTTGGCCTTGCGCTGGATCAGCGTTTGCGTCGCCAGCACGTGCTCGACCTCGGACGTACCGATGCCATGCGCCAATGCTCCAAAAGCACCGTGCGTGGAGGTGTGGCTGTCGCCGCAGACGATGGTCATGCCGGGCAGCGTAAAGCCCTGCTCGGGACCGATGATGTGGACGATGCCCTGGCGGATATCGTTCTCGGAATAGTATTCGACGCCGAAATCCCTGGCATTCCTGGCCAGCGCCTCGACCTGGATGCGGCTTTCCTCGTTCTTGATGCCGAACTTGCGCTCGGGCGAGGTCGAGACATTGTGATCGACCACGGCCAGCGTCTTTTCGGGATGGCGAACCCTTCGGCCGCTCATGCGCAGGCCTTCGAAGGCCTGCGGGCTGGTCACTTCATGGACCAGGTGGCGATCGATATACAGCAGGCAGGTGCCGTCGTCCTGGCGGTCGACGACATGGTCGTCGAAAATCTTGTCGTAGTGGGTGCGCGGTGCGCTCATGTGCGTAAATCCGTCGATATGAGAATGGGAAAGAGCTGATGCCGCAAACCCGCGGCCGGCCGTCAGGGATCAGCGAAGTCGGCTGGTGAGCGCACCGGACACGCGCGCGGAAAAGCGCGACGGCAGGCGTTTTCTGTCCTGCAGCACGAATCCCTTGTAAGCCGGATCGCCAAAAAGCTCTTCCATGGCGGGGTAGATAGCAATGTTTTGGCTTTTCGGCAATTGCGGCGTGGCGCCAGCGCCTCTCCTCACAAAACCTCGAACACAAACGTTTTCACCAGCGCCTCCGGGTCGCCGATCGCGTAGCAGCGAAACCATGGGCTCTCCTCGGCCAGCCGCCATTTGCCTGCCCGCGCAAGCTCGTCGAACACCGCCTGAAAGCCGCCGCTCTCGAACACCTGGTCGCGCACGGTGAAGATGGCGTGGCCGCCCTTTTTCGTGATGCGCACCAGCTCGTGCAGGGCCGACGCCGGGGCATGGCTGATGGTGAACACGCCGGTCGAAAAGAAGGCGCGGAAATACCCTTCCGGCCAGGGCAGCGGTCCGCCCAGCATCGCCTTTTTCAACTCCCCATAGGCGCTGCGGCTGCCGGCGATCCTGAGCATGTCATCCGAGAGATCCAGCCCGGCAACGTCGCCATAGCCCAGCGCCTTTAGCGATGGCCCCGACAGGCCGGTGCCGCAGCCAGCATCGAGCAGCGGCCCTTCGCCCACGGGCACATGGCGCGCCACCCAGGCGGTGATCAGGAATGGCAGGAGATAACCGAGCGCGGCGGTTTCGCTGTCATAGGTCGCGGCCCATGCGGCATAGGCCTGCGCCAGCGTTTCGGGCGTATCGGCCGTGTAGACCGAATCCAGTGCCGCATTGGCCTTGTCGACGTTCATGGGCGAGCTCCTCTTCCGATACGCTGCCCGAGCGTAGCGCTGTCCTTGCCGAAAAACTATTCCTCGTGCTGGCGGCGCAAACGCCTCTCCAGCGCCCTGAGCGCCAGCGACAGGCCGACGGTGAGGATGAGATAGATATAGGCCGTTATCGAATAGGTCTCGAAGAAGCGGAACGAGCCGGCCGCATAGACCTTGCCCATCTGCGTGATGTCGGCGACGCCCAGCACCGAAACCAGCGAGGAATCCTTCACCAGGGCGACGAAATCATTGCCGAGCGGCGGCAGGATGGTGCGGATCGCCTGCGGGAACACGACCAGCCGGAAGCGCTGCGCGCGCGTCAGCCCGAGCGCCTTCGCCGCCTCGATCTGGCCCTTCTCGACCGACTGGATGCCGGCCCGGAAAACCTCCGAGATGAAAGCCGAATAGCCGATGGTCAGCGCCATGATGGCGCGCCACAGCAACGATACATCGCGCACCAGCAGCTCGCCGAGAATGCCGGCGCTTTGCAGCGGCGCGGTCAGCGCGTTCCAGCCCGCGACGAAGGCCGGCGCGCCGGCGAACGCGATCCAGAACAGCAGCACCAGGATCGGCACGCCACGAATGATCTCGACATAGAAACGCGCGATCTGCCGGAGCCAGGTCGAGCCAGACAGGCCCATAAGCGCGATGCCGAGGCCGATCGCCGAGGCCAGCGCGAAGGCGACCACGGTGACGAAGACGGTGATGCCTATGCCCTTGGCGACGGTGGCGAAGACCTGGGCGTAGAGGTCGCTGGCGGCGATGGCGAGGGCGGCAGCCAAGGCAAGCACGGCGGCAAGGGCGAGCCACCAGGGGAAGTCGGGTTTGGCAGTGGAGGGGGCTGCCATCAGGCGGCGGCGCAAAGAGTATCGAAAGACCGCGCCCAGGCGCCCCCCTCTGTCCTGCCGGACATCTCCCCCTCTAGGGGGGAGATCGGCAGTTCGATCGGCTTTCGCCAATTTTGGGCGATGCAAGATGTGCGGCGGCGCTGAGGCTGTCGATCTCCCCCCTTGAGGGGGAGATGCCCGGCAGGGCAGAGAGGGGGGCCTGGGCGCAATGTCAGCGCGATTTCGTGCACAGGCACTGCCGTCAACAACAGGACCTACTGCCCCATCTTGTAATCAAGGAACCACTTCTTGTTCAGTGCATCCAGCGTCCCGTCCGCCTTCAGCGCCGCGATGGCCGCGTTGACCGGCTTCACCAGATCCGAACCCTTGGGGAAGATGAAGCCGAAATCCTCGGTGCCGAGCGGGCCGCCGATCAGCTTGAGCTTGCCCTCCGAAGCATCGACATAACCCTTGCCGGCGGTGCCGTCGGTCAGCACGACATCGACATCGCCGGATTTCAGTGCCTGCACCGTGGCCCCGAACGTCTCGAACAGCTTGATGCGCGGGTTCTGCTCATTGCCGTCGAGCACGCTGTAGACGGCGGTGTAGAAAGGCGTCGTGCCCGCCTGCGCGCCGACTAGCCCGTCCTTGAAGGCGCCGAAGGTCTTGGCATCGGTGAAACGGCTTTCATCGCCGCGCACCAGCATGAACTGCTCCGAGCGCATATAGGGGTC
The DNA here is from genome assembly GCF_020165665.1 of Mesorhizobium sp. BH1-1-4. Classification (NCBI taxonomy): domain Bacteria; kingdom Pseudomonadati; phylum Pseudomonadota; class Alphaproteobacteria; order Hyphomicrobiales; family Phyllobacteriaceae; genus Mesorhizobium; species Mesorhizobium sp. BH1-1-4. The sequence continues at coordinate 30,779 of NZ_JAIUIN010000006.1, read as the reverse complement.
GGAGAAGTCCACCTTCTGCTTGCGGTCATCCTTGATGGTGATGCCGGTCATGCCGATGTTGTACTGGTTGTCGGAAACCGCCTGGATCATCGCGTCCCAGGAGGTGTTCTGGTACTCGACCTTGAAATTGAGCCGCTTGGCGATCTCGTTCATCGCGTCATATTCCCAGCCGATCTGTTTTCCCGTCTTGGCATCGATGAACTGCAGCGGCGGATAGGCGTTTTCGGTCACCACCACGACTTGTCTGCCGCCGAGGTCGGGCAGCGCCTGCGCGAAGGCGGCAACGGGCGCCAGGACGAGAGCCAACAGGCCGGCCAGCAGCAATTTTGATTTTGTCATGACACACTCCCCGGAATGATTGGCCGCGCGATGCCCGCGCGGCAGGAAATCCGGCGCCGACTTTAGCTTTCCGCAAGCGCCATGCAAGACGGGTCCACTGCGACGTTGCGCGTCACCGTGGATTCCCGTGCTTCCGGGAGGCGATTTTGAGGACAGTCCTCGCCGCGATCAGTCTTGGTCGGTCGTGGCCTCGCGCAATCCTGAGACCAATCGGGTGAGCGTGCCGTGGAGTGCCTTGAGTTCGGCCCGCTCCAGGGGCATGCCGCAATCGAGCCCGGCCTGGACATCCGTCATGTTCGCGCGCAGGGCCTGGCCCTTGGCCGTCGGCTCGACCAGCACCCGGCGCTCGTCGGCGGCATCGCGCCGGCGGGTGACGAGCCCACCCGCTTCCATCCGCTTGAGCAGCGGCGTCAGCGTCGCTGAATCCAGGCCGAGCGCTTCGCCAAGGTCGCCCACCGTGCTTGGCGCGCGCTCCCACAGCGCCAGCATCGCCAGATATTGCGGATAGGTCAGGCCGAGCGGATCGAGCAACGGCCGGTAGAGCTTGGTCATCAGCCCGCTTGCCGAATAGAGCGCGAAGCACAGCTGCTGATCCAGCCTTGGCGCTGGAAAAGCCCCGGCGGCCTCCGCCGGGACTTCTCTGGCTTCCGTTTCGACCTTTGTCGTCATGCCGCCTTTACCGAGAGCGCCACCTCGATATTACCCCTGATGGCGTTGGAATAGGGGCAAACCTGGTGCGCCGCCGATACAAGCGCTTCGGCCGCCGCCTGATCAAGGCCTTTCGTTTCCACCGCCAATGCGACGCCGAGCTTGAAGCCCTCGCCATCGGGAAGCAGGCTGACGGTGGAGGTTATCGCGGCATCCTGGAGCGGCAGCTTCTGCTTGCGCGCGACAAAACGGACGGCGCTTTCGAAGCAGGCGGCGTAGCCGATGGCGAAAAGCTGTTCGGGATTGGTGGCCCCACCCGGCCCGCCGAGCTCCTTGGGCATCGCCAGGTCGACCTTGAGCAGGCCGTCGCTGGTCTCGCCATGGCCGGCGCGGCCGCCGGTGACGTGAGCCTGTGTGGTGTAGAGTGCCATATCGTAGTCTCCAATTAATTTGTACACGATTATTTAATGTACAAGATAAAATGCGTCAAGCCTCCCGTTGCTGTGTTTTTCGCTATCTTAGACGGAAGGCGGGAACCCCCGACTTCGTCATCCTAGGGTGGAGCAGTCGCGAAGCGACGTCGCGGAAACCCTAGGATCCGTGCCGAGACGGTCAACCTAGCACAGCGGTTCGGAATGAGATCGCGGTCACCGAAGTCAGCTCTGCACCGTAGCGGCGCTCAGAAGTCGCGGCTTGGATCCCTTGGGCTGCGAAGCAGCTCCAAGGGTCTGCGCGCGTCGCTTCGCTCCTTGCTTCGCCCGTGGATGACGACACACGGCTGTCTCGGCCAATCGCCAAGGTTTCCGTAGACACCAAGAACCATGGCCGAATGCCGCCTTGGCTGTTCGCCAGAACGAAAAAAGGCGGCCGAAGCCGCCTTTTCAAAAACCTTTGGCGAAACCTTATTCGGCCGGAGTGGCTTCCGCGGCAGCCTTGGCTGCTGCTTCGGCCTCGGCGGCCGCCTTCTTCTCGGCGGCTTCCTTGGCGGCCGTCTCTGCGGCCAGCGCCTGGGCGGCGGCGACCTTCTCGGCCTCGATGCGGGCCTTCTCGGCGTTCAGCGCGTCGCGCTCCTCATCGTTGAGCTTGCGGGCGCGCACGCCGGTGTTTTCCGAGATACGGGCCGACTTGCCGCGACGGTCGCGCAGGTAATAGAGCTTGGCGCGACGCACCTTGCCGCGGCGCACGATCTCGACGCCTTCGACCATCGGCGAGTAGACCGGGAACACGCGCTCGACGCCTTCGCCGTAGGAGATCTTGCGGACGGTGAAATTTTCCTGGAAGCCGGAACCGGCGCGGGCGATGACGACGCCCTCATAAGCCTGGACGCGGGTGCGGGTGCCTTCGGTCACGCGGACCTGGACGCGCACGGTGTCGCCGGGCTGGAATTCGGGAAGCTTGCGCTTGGCTTCGATCTTGGCGGCCTGTTCGGCCTCGAGCTGACGGATGAGATCCATCTAAAAATCCACTTCTTGTTCTTCCGACAGTCAGAGCGCCCTACGCTTGCCTTGCAGTTCCAATGACCGCTCGGCTATGTCCTTTGTCTCCAAGACGTTTGTCTTTGAACATCGGGCAGGGGCGACTACACCGTCATTGTTGACGGGTCCGGAAGATTGTTCTTGCCGGTACGGGCGGGCACATACAGCTATTTCGGCGCTTTGTCACGCCTTGCCCATGCATTTTTTGCCGGCATGGCTCCCCGGCATGGCACCATCGTAATCCTGCCGTGTCGGGTTGCGCCGGTCCGGCAAGCTTCCTAAGCCAGAGATAGCACACTTGTTCACGGCGGCCTTGCATGTCTGTCTTCAACGCCATCCTGCTCTTTTTGGCGGGCTTTCTGTCAGGCGCCGCCAACGCGGTCGCCGGGGGCGGAACCTTCATCACCTTCGGCGCCATGACATTGGTCGGCGTGCCGCCGATCGTCGCCAACGCCACCTCCTCGGTGACGCAGTTTCCGGGCTACATCACCTCGACGCTCGCCTACTGGGCCGACATCAGGCATTTCTGGCGCGGCGCCCTGCTGCTGTGCCTGATCTCGGCGGTCGGCGCGCTGGCCGGCGCGTTGATCCTGCTGGCGCTCGACAACCCATCCTTTCGCGTCCTGGTGCCGTGGCTGCTTTTGGGCGCGACCGCTCTCTTCGCCGCCGGACCGTGGCTGAAACCGGCGCCGAAACCCGGACATGAAGCGGCCGTCGGCTCGCTCGCCGGTTCGCTGGCGCAGTTCGTCACCGCGATCTATGGCGGCTTCTTCGGCGCCGGCATGGGCGTGATGATGCTGGCGACCCTCGGCCTGACCCAGGCCGGCGACTACCACCGGCTGAACGCGCTGAAGAACATGCTGGCCGTGGTCATCGCCGCCGTCGCCATCATCGTCTTCGTGTCCGGCGGCGTCGTCGCCTGGCCCCAGGCCATCGTCATGATCCCCGGCGGCGCGCTCGGGGGCTATGCCGGCGTCTGGATCGCCAAGCGCGTACCGCAAAACGTGGTGCGCGGCTTCGTCATCGCCGTCGGCCTGTTTCTGGCTTTTTACTACTTCACCAAGGGCTGAGCGCTCAGCAGTTCGGGCCGCCTCTCCTGCGTCAGCCGCTCCGACTGCTCCCGTCGCCAGGCGGCGATCTTCTTGTGATTGCCGGAGATCAGCACTTCGGGAATCTCCCGGCCCTCGAATTCCTGGGGCCGCGTATAGTGCGGATGTTCGAGCAGGCCGTTCTCGAAGCTCTCTTCCTCGCCGGAGACCGCATTGCCCATCACGCCGGGCAACAGCCGCACCACCGCGTCGAGCAGCACGAGCGCCGCCGGCTCGCCACCTGAGAGGATGAAATCGCCAATCGAAACCTCTTCCAGCTTTCGCGCGTCGATCAGCCGTTGATCGACGCCTTCGAAGCGGCCGCACAGGATGACGGCGCCCGGCCCGGCGGCGAGTTCGCGCACGCGCGCCTGCGTCAGCGGTTTGCCGCGCGGGCTCATCAGCAGGCGGGGGCGCGCATCGCCCGGCGGCGAGGCGTGGTCGATCCCCCTGGCCAGCACATCGGCGCGCATCACCATACCGGCGCCGCCGCCGGCTGGCGTGTCGTCGACGGTGCGATGCCTGTCGGTGGCGAAATCGCGGATCTGGATCGCTTCCAGCGACCAGGTGCCGGCTTCGAGCGCCCGCCCGGCCAGCGACAGGCCGAGCGCACCCGGAAACATCTCGGGATAGAGCGTCAGCACGCTTGCCGAAAAACTCACCGGTTGCCCCCGGCGTCGCGCGGTCCGCGCGGCCTGCCCTTCGGATCGAAATCGTCCTCGCTGGGTGCGGCGCCGTCCTCGTCCTCGACCAGCCCGGCCGCCACCGGGTCGACGCGGACAAAACCCTCGGCGATCGACACTTGCGGCACGGCGGCCTGCGTGAACGGGATCAGCACGCCCTTGCGCCCGGCGAGCGTCACATCGAGGATGTCGCCGCCGCCGAAATTGTGCACCGCGACGACCTTGCCGAGGACGGCGCCCGTATCGTTACGAACGTCGAGCCCGATCAGGTCGGCATGGTAGAATTCATCCTCCTCGCCGTCATCGGGCAGCATCGACCGGTCGACGAACAGTTCGGTACCGGCGAGCGCTTCGGCGGCGTTGCGGTCGATGACACCCTTGAAACGCACCACGACAACGGTGTTGGCGGGCCTTATATCCGTTATCTGGAAGGCACGGCCGTCCCTGGCATAGAGCGGCCCATAGTCGGCCAGCGCCATTGGCTCGCCGGTGAAGGTTTTTACCCGCAACTCGCCCTTGATGCCGTGGGCGGCGCCGATAACAGCCATCTGGACGGGATTCTGGGGTTTGCTCATCGGCGAAAAATCCTTTGGCCTGCTCTAGCGCCAGCCGGTTGTCATTTCAATGACGGGCTCTTCACCGCTTCCTAACCCGGCTGTCGGAAAATGGCGGCGAACCGGAACAGACGCCATGCCCGAATTCCTCATCCCGGCGCAACCCGATCTCCAGGCGGCGCGCGAAAACTGGCTGAAGATGCTGGCGCGCGAACGCCGGCTGTCGCCGGAAACCGTCGAGGCCTATGAGCGCGATTCGCGCCAGTTCCTGCATTTCCTCACCGGCCATCTCGGCGGGCCGCCCGGGATTTCCGATATTGCCGATCTGCGCCCGGCCGATCTGCGCGGCTTCCTCGCCGCGCGGCGTAACGCCGGTGCTGGCGCCCGCACGCTTGGCCGAGGTCTCGCCGGCATCCGTTCGCTGCTACGCTTTCTCGAACGTCGCGGCCTAGCCAATGCGGCGGGTGCCGCGGCCCTGCGCGCGCCACGCCAGCCCAAATCGCTGCCAAAACCGCTGACGGCGAGCGATGCCAGGCACGTGGTCTCCGTCGAGGGTCAGCTGGCCGAAGAACCCTGGGTCGCGGCCCGCAACGCCGCCGTGCTGACACTGCTCTACGGTTCCGGCCTGCGCATTTCAGAAGCGCTTGGCCTTAGCGCCGTCGATCTGGCCTCGGAGGCCGACACCGTGCTGCGCGTCATCGGCAAGGGCGGCAAGACGCGGCTGGTGCCGGTGCTGCCGGTAGCGCTCAGAGCGATCGCCGAATACCGCCGGCTCTGTCCCTATCATCTCGATCCAAAGGAGTTGTTGTTTCGCGGCGCGCGCGGCGGCCCGCTCAATCCGGCCATCGTCCAGCGCGCCATGGCGAAACTACGCTCGGCGCTCAACCTGCCCGACACGGCGACGCCGCATGCGCTGCGCCATTCCTTCGCCACCCATCTGCTCGGCCGCGGCGGCGATCTGCGCACCATCCAGGAACTCTTAGGCCACGCCAGCCTGTCGACGACGCAGATCTACACCGGCGTCGACACGGCGAGACTGCTGGAAATCTACGAATCGGCGCATCCAAGGGCGTGAACCGTTCAATTTCATGGCACCAATTAACCGTTTTGCCGCTTTTCGATTCTAGAAAGGCATCATGAAACGCGTCATCGCCATCGCCGACCGTGCGGCCTCCATCTCGCTGAAGCTGCTTGTCGCGCTCAACGTGCTGTTTTTCCTGTCCTTCCTTGCCGTCCTGCTGTTCGCGGCCGGCAGGGCGCATGCGGAAATCCCGACCTGCAGCGGCGCCGACATGCTGTCTGCCTTGCAGAAGGCTAGCCCTGCCACCTACGACAAGATCGAGGCGGAGGCCGCTGCCACGCTCAATGGCAAGGGCCTGCTGTGGAAGCTCGAAAAACCCGGCGAACAGCCATCCTATCTCTTCGGCACCATGCATATGACCGATCCGCGCGTCACCACGCTGCCGGCATACGCGCAGAAGGCCTTCGATGCCGCCGGCACCCTCATCATCGAGACCACCGACGTGCTCGACAAGCAGAAGATGATGTTGGCGATGCTGAAGGAGCCGGACCTGATGATGTTCACCGACTCCACGACGCTGTCGTCCTTGCTGTCGCCGCGGGACGCGGCGGCCATGAACGCCGCTCTCGACGCGCGCGGCATCCCGCCGGCAACGGTCGCCAAGATGAAGCCTTGGATGCTGTCGGCCATGATGGCGCTTCCGGCTTGCGAACTCGCCCGCCAGTCCGGCGGCGCGCCGGTGCTCGACGTCAAGCTGGCCGAGAGCGCCAAGGCGGCCGGCAAGCCGGTGGAAGGGCTGGAAACAGCCGAGAGCCAGTTGCGCGCCATGGCTTCGCTGCCGCTCGCCTTTCATATGAAGGGCCTGATCGACACGCTGAAGCTGGGCGACAAGGTCAACGACATCAACGAGACCATGATCCTGCTCTACCAGCGCGGCGACACCGGCATGTTCTGGCCGCTGTTCCGCGCCGCCATGCCCGACGAGCAGGAGGATCCGGCAGGCTATGCCGCCTTCGAGGAAACCATGATCACCAGCCGCAACAAGGTGATGGTCGATCATGCCGGGCCGATCCTGGCCAAGGGCAACGCCTTCATGGCGGTCGGCGCGCTGCATCTTCCCGGCCCGGAGGGACTGGTCGAGGATTTCCGCAAAGCCGGCTATACTGTCACGGCGGTCGGGCTTTAGCCCTATTTGATCAAGACCTGGGCCAGCATCGCCGGAACGATGATGCGGTGAAACGGCATGATGATGGCGAGATAGGCCCGTCCAAGCAGATTGTGCGTCTTCACGATCGTCGACGCAGCCACCTCCTGCCGGCCCGCGCCCAGATCGTTCACCTCCACCAGGATGCGGAAATCGAGATGCCGGTCGTCCAGTCCAAGGACGACCCTGTCATGTGCCTGGCTGATGAGCGGAAAGATGCCGATCCTGCTTTCCGGCGGCGCGTCGGGTTCCGCCCCCGTTTTCAGACCAAATGGCCTGACCGCGAGGTTGCGCAACCGTGTCAGCCGGCCGACCCATCCCGGTGTTCGCCCCAGCACGCGTTCGGCCGCGGCAATGGCGGTCAGGGCAAGGCCATCGGCTGTCAGCGCGTATCGGTCGGCGAACTGAGCACCGGCAAGAGTATCTTCGGGATCAGGTAAGGTCCGTGCAGTGGGCATCATAGCGGCAAATCCCTCGGGACCGACGATAGCATCGGCTGGTTCGGCTCGCTGCGTGGCGAAACGCCGCCTGGCCAACGCCTTCATGGCGGTCGGCGCGCTCCATCTTCCCGGCCCCAAGGGAGCGGTCGAGGATTTCCGCAAAGCCGGCTATACTGTTACCGCCGTCAATTGAGTCGGATGGCAGCGGAGGCTCGCAAACGCCGCGTTTCCGGCGTTTTCGTCCGCTAGCGTGAAACCCATTCAACGGTTGCGCGTTGATGGCTGTTGATTGACCATTTTCATTTTCTCCGGAGGACACATTTATGGCCAACACACCAAACCCAAACGATCCGTACAATTCGACCACCAATGCCCCTCGGCCGAGCGGCGGTGGCGGCAGCCCTTGGCTGATTGCGCTGGTCGTCGTTATTCTGGCTGTAGTCGCGTATTACGTTTTCGGAAGAAGCGGTGAGCATCCGGCACCCGCCGAGCCGCCAGCGGCCAGCACACCGGCCCCGGCGCCCGCGCCGGCTGAACCGATGAAGCCCGCCGAACCGGCACCCGCGCCTGCCCCTGCACCAGCACCCGCGCCGGCTCCTGCACCGGCGACACCGGCTCCTGCGCCGGCCCCAGCTCCCGCACCGGCCCAGTAATCCGGGCCACGGCTTTCAACGAAGAACGGCCCGCCTTCCGGCGGGCCGTTCCGTTTGGGCAGGCAAGGAGGCAATTCCCTCAGGGAAAGCTACGCGCTTTTCCGGGAAACCGTTTCACGGTTTTCCCGGATCGTTCTAAATATGGATCGGCTTGAAGAACGTCGCCAGCGCCGCTTCCTTCACCGCTTCCGACATCGTCGGATGCGCGTGGGTGGTGCGGGCGAGATCCTCCGACGAGCCGCCGAACTCCATCAGCACCGCCGCTTCGTGGATCATCTCGCCGGCGCCGAAGCCGACAATGTGGACGCCCAGTACACGATCGGTCGTCTTGTCGGCGAGTATCTTCACGAAGCCATCCGTGTGCAGCATGGCGCGCGCGCGGCCGTTGGCGGTGAAGGGGAATTTGCCGACCTTGTAGTCGATGCCGGCCTTCTTCAGCTCTTCCTCGGTCTTGCCGACCGAGGCGATTTCCGGGCTGGTGTAGACGACGCTCGGAATGACCTCATAATTCACATGACCGGCCTGGCCGGCGATGGTTTCGGCCACCGCGACGCCCTCGTCCTCGGCCTTGTGCGCCAGCATCGGCCCCGCGATGACGTCGCCGATGGCATAGATGCCCGGCACGTTGGTCCGGAGATGCCCGTCGGTTTTGACGCGGCCGCGCTCGTCGACCTCGACGCCCGCATCCTTGAGCCCGAGGTTGTCTGAAAAGGCGCGGCGTCCCGTCGAGATCAGCACCGCGTCCGCCTCGATGGTCTCGGCCGCGCCGCCCTTGACCGGCTCGAAGGTGACGGTCGCGCCGTTCTTGGCCTTGGCGACGCCGGTGACCTTGGCGCCGAGCTTGAACTCGAAGCCTTGCTTGGAGAGCAGCCGCTGGAACTGTTTCGACACCTCGCCGTCCATGCCGCCCAGGATCGTGTCGAGGAACTCGACCACCGTGACCTTGGCGCCAAGCCGTGCCCAGACCGAGCCGAGCTCGAGCCCGATGACGCCGCCACCGACCACCACCAGGTGGCCCGGCACCTTGTCCAGCGCCAGCGCGCCCGTCGACGACACGATGATTTTCTCGTCGATGTCGACCTTGACGCCTGGAATGCTGGCGACGTCGGAACCGGTGGCGATGACGATGTTTTTGGTCTCGATCTCCTCGACCTTGCCGTCCTCGGAGGTCACCGAAACCTTGCCGGCCGCGACCACCTTGCCGGTGCCGCGAAAACTGTCGATCTTGTTCTTCTTGAACAGGAAGGCGACGCCATTGACGTTGGACAACACCGTCGCGTCCTTGTGCGCCATCATCTTCTTCAGGTTGAGCTTGGGTGCCGGTATTTCGACGCCGAGCGTATCGAAGGAATGGCCGGCCTCGGCGAACATCTCGGAGGCGTAAAGCAGCGCCTTGGACGGAATGCAGCCGATGTTGAGGCAGGTGCCGCCGAAGGTCGCGTTCTTCTCGACCACGGCGACCTTCAGCCCAAGCTGTGCCGCCTTGATGGCGCAGACATAGCCGCCCGGTCCCGATCCGATGATAACGACGTCATAAGCCATGATACTGTCCTTTTCGATTGGGGCTCAGCGGCCGCCGCTGACATTCAGGATCGCGCCCGTCGTATAGGACGCGGCGTCGGACAAAAGATAGAGAATCGCGCCCGCGACTTCATCCGCGGTGCCGGCTCTTTTCATCGGCAGCGTGTCCTGGATCAGCGCCACCCGGTCCGGCTGCCCGCCGGAAGCGTGGATATCGGTGTCGATGATGCCCGGCCGCACCGCGTTGACGCGGATGCCTTCGGCCGCCACCTCGCGGGCAAGCCCGATGGTGAGGGTGTCGATGGCGCCCTTGGAAGCGGCATAGTCTACATAATTGTCCGGCGCGCCCAACACCGCCGCCGCCGAAGAGAGGTTGACGATCGATCCACCCGAACCGCCATGGCGCGTCGACATGCGCTTGACCGCTTCGCGGGCGCACAGGATCGACCCGACAACATTGATGCGCATCATCCGTTCGAGCCGCGCCGCGCTCATCTCGTCGACCCGCGCCTTGGCATCGACGATGCCGGCATTGTTGACGAAGGCGTCGAGCCGGCCATGGGTGCGGTCCACCGCCTCGAAGATGCCCAGGATGTCGGCCTCGCTGCCGACGTCGCCCTTCACGGCGAAAGCGTCGCCGCCGGCGGCCTTGATCTCGGCGACCAGCGCGTCGGCCGCCGCCCGGTCCGAGGCATAGTTGATTGCAACGCGATAGCCGGCCTGCGACCCCTGCCGGCAGACGGCGGCGCCGATGCCACGGCTGCCGCCGGTGACCAGCAGCACTTTTTGCGCGGCGCTCATTCCTGGCATCCCTTCATCGCGAACACATCCGACGGCACTTTCGAGAAGCCGCTGCCGCCATAGGCCGGGGATTGCCGGAGCACCGGCCCGAGATCGGGCAGGATCAGCGTCTTCGGCGCCTCGACGCCCTCGGCCGGCAGCAGCCCGACAGTCCCCTTGTCATCCGACGTGTAGATGACGCCGTTCCACAGCGTGCAGGCGGCAAGCTCCTCGCCGGTGACGTCGCCCTCCGGACATTTGTACATCAGCGCGCCGTTCGGGCGCGCAACATCCTGGGTCCACATGACGATGCCGTTCAGAACCACATTGTTGTCGAGGATCAAGCGGAACGTATTGGTGACGGTGGCCGAGGTGCCCGTCGGAGTAAAGTCGATCTCGCTGCCGTTCTGTGCATCGCCATAGACCGAGAGTTCGATCGGGCAGGCGGCGCCTGCCGTAGAACACGTGACCCCGAAGGCCAGCAATCCAGCGAGACATCTGATGACGGGCGACAGGGCGCTTTGCATCAGGATAACCTACTTGCTCTCGCGGCCATCGGCGTTTTCCAGAACGCCAAAATCGGTCGTCAGCAGCAGCGGCTCGCCGGCCGCGTCCAGCCCCCAGAACGACGGATATAATCCGTCACCCCAGCCGCTCCAGAACATGGCGATGTTGAGCGGGTTGCCGGCAACCGGATGATGCATGACGAACCTGTCCTGGTTTGGCGCGAATTCGGCCGCCAGCACGTCGTCATAGTAATTCTGCTCGGCTTGGAGCTTGTCCTGCTCACCCGACATCAGCGCCATAGCCGTTTTGTCCATGAACGAGCCAAGGCCGGCATCGACGGGATAGCCGAAGATCTCGTCGCCCTTCAAGGTCGATGCATCCTGGCCCGGCACTGTCGCCAGTTCCCAGCGAACCGGCGTGCCGGGCTTGAAGCGCAGCACCGAAATCCCAACGCGGCCCTGGGCTTCCAGCAGCGAAACCGGGTAGCTCCCCGGTTTGACCCTGCGGCTCAAGGCCGGCATCTCGGTACCGCTGATCAGAGGATCGCAGGCGATGATTTCACCGGTCGGCAATTCGAGTTCGCCGATCGGAGTTACGGTGATCTTCCGCTCTTCCAGTTGAGCATCGCTCAAAGTGAAAACGCCAAGATTGCTGCTCGCCTGCGAAGGATCCCATTGGGCGGCGGCCGTCGCCAGCGACGGAACGACGGCGGCGGCCAGGCCAACAGACCGCAGCATCCCACCGGCTCGCCGGCCCAGGCTGTAACCAAACTGCTCCAGCCAGCCGCTCATTGCGGGTCAGCTCCGATCACAGATCGAGCACCAGCCGTTCGGGATCCTCCAGGCTGTCCTTGACGCGGACCAGGAAGGTGACCGCTTCCTTGCCGTCGACGATGCGGTGATCGTAGGAGAGCGCCAGATACATCATCGGCCGGATCACGATCTGGCCGCCGACCACGACCGGCCGGTCCTGGATCTTGTGCATGCCGAGAATGCCCGACTGCGGCGCATTGAGGATCGGCGTCGACATCAGCGACCCGTAGACGCCGCCATTGGAGATGGTGAAGGTGCCGCCCTGCATATCGGCGACCGACAGCTTGCCGTCGCGCGCGGCGATGCCCAGCCGGCCGATCTCCTTCTCGATCTCGGCGATGGACATCTGGTCGGCATCACGCACGACCGGAACCACGAGCCCCTTTTCGGTGCCGACTGCGACGCCGATATGGGCATAGTTCTTGAAGATGATGTCGGTGCCGTCGATCTCGGCATTGACCGAGGGGATTTCCTTCAAGGCGTGCGTCACGGCCTTGGTGAAAAAGCCCATGAAGCCGAGCTTCACGCCATGCTTCTTCTCGAACACGTCCTTGTACTTGGTCCGCAGCGCCATCACCGCCGACATGTCCACTTCGTTGAAGGTGGTCAGCATGGCGGCGGTCGACTGCGCTTCCTTCAGCCGGCGCGCGATGGTCTGGCGCAGCTTGGTCATGCGCACGCGCTCCTCGCGCGAAGCGTCGTCGCCGGACGACGGCGCCCGCACGGCAACCGGTGCCGGCGCTGCCTTCGGCGTTTCGGCCGGCTGCGACGGCGCGCCCTTGGAGATGGCGTCGAGCACATCGCCCTTCAGCACCTGGCCGCGCTTGCCCGAGCCGGAAAGCTGGTCGACCGACAGATTGTTCTCGGCGATCAGTTTTGCCGCCGCCGGCGCCGGCGGCATGGTGCGCGGCTCGACCGCGCCGGCATCGCCCGCCACCTTGGCGGTCTCTGCCGCGGCCTGCTTGGTGGTCTGCGCCGCGTCGGGGCTCGAAGCCTGCGCCACCGCTTGCGGCTTGGTCGCGGGAGCAGCCGCTCCACCGCCCGAAATCGAACCCAACAGCGCGCCGACGCCGACCGTCTCGCCTTCTTTTACAGTGATTTCGCCGAGCGTGCCGGCGGCGGCGGCGGGCACCTCCACCGTCACCTTGTCGGTCTCGAGCTCGACCAGTGGCTCGTCGGCGGCAATGGCATCGCCGACCTTCTTGAACCATTTGCCGACGGTCGCTTCGGTGACGGATTCGCCCAGGGTGGGGACGCGGATTTCAGTAGCCATTGTGCCTGTCCGTTCTTTCGGTTCAGTTCTATTCGCCCAATTCTGCTTATTCGCCGAGCGCGTCTTCGAGCAAGGCGGCGAGCTGGGCAAGGTGCTTCGACATCAGGCCGGTCGCCGGCGACGCGGCCGCCGGACGGCCGGTGTAGCGCACCCGCTGATGCTTGGCGTCGATATGCGCCAGCACCCATTCCAGATACGGGTCGATGAACGACCAGGCGCCCATGTTCTTGGGTTCCTCCTGGCACCACACCATCTCGGCGTTGCGGAAGCGTGACAGCTCGGTGATCAGCGCCTTGGCCGGGAACGGATAGAGCTGTTCGACGCGCAGCAGGTAGATGTCGTTGATGCCGCGCTTCTCGCGCTCCTCGTAGAGGTCGTAATAGACCTTGCCCGAGCACAGCACGACGCGGCGGATCTTGGAATCCTTGGTCAGCTTGATCGCTTGGTTGGGCAACAGCTGGGCATCGTCCCACAGCAGCCGGTGGAACGAGCTTTCGCCCGAGATTTCCGGCAGCGTCGACACCGCCCGCTTGTGACGCAGCAGCGACTTCGGCGTCATCAGGATCAATGGCTTGCGGAAGTCGCGCTTCAGCTGCCGGCGCAGGATGTGGAAGTAGTTGGCCGGCGTCGTGCAGTTGGCGACTTGCATGTTGTCTTCGGCGCAAAGCTGCAGGAAGCGCTCCAGCCGGGCCGAGGAATGCTCAGGGCCCTGGCCTTCATAGCCATGCGGCAGCAGGCAGACGAGGCCCGACATGCGGAGCCACTTGCGCTCGCCGCTAGAGATGAACTGGTCGAACACCACCTGGGCGCCGTTGGCGAAGTCGCCGAACTGCGCCTCCCACAAGGTCAGCGCCTTCGGCTCGGCCAGGCTGTAGCCATATTCGAAGCCCAGCACCGCCTCTTCCGACAGCATCGAGTTGATCACTTCGTAGCCAGCCTGTGCCGCCGACAGATTGTTGAGCGGGATATAGCGGGTCTCGTCGCGCTGGTCGTAAAGCACGGAGTGGCGCTGCGAGAAGGTGCCGCGCTCGGAATCCTGTCCCGAAAGCCGGATCGGATTGCCGTCGAGCAAGATGGCGCCGAACGCAAGCGCTTCCGCCGTCGACCAGTCGATGCCTTCGCCGGACTCGATCGCCTGGCGCCGGTTCTCGAGGAAGCGGATGATCGTCTTGTGCGCCTCGAAATCCTTCGGCACCTCGGTCAGCTTCTTGCCGATTTCCTTCAGCGTCTTGACCGGCACGGCGGTCTTGCCGCGCCGCTGTTCGTCCTGGTTGTCGGCCGTGCGCAGGCCCGACCAGGCGCCGTCGAGCCAATCGGCCTTGTTGGGCTTGTAGTGCTGGCCGACTTCCCATTCGGCTTCCAGATGCGCGCGCCAGTCGGCCTTGAGCTGGTCGAGCTCGGCCTGGGTGATGTGGCCTTCGGCTATCAGGCGCTCGCCATAGATCTGCACCGTCGTCTTGTGGGTGCGGATGTTGCGGTACATCAGCGGCTGGGTGAAGGCTGGTTCATCGCCCTCATTGTGGCCGAAGCGGCGGTAGCAGAACATGTCCACGACCACCGGCTTGTGGAACTTCATGCGGAACTCGATCGCCACCTTGGTGGCGTGCACCACGGCTTCCGGGTCGTCGCCATTGACGTGGAAGATCGGCGCCTCGATCATCTTGGCGACGTCGGACGGATAGGGCGACGAGCGCGAGAAGCGCGGATTGGTGGTGAAGCCGATCTGGTTGTTGATGATGAAATGCAGCGTCCCGGCGACGCGATGACCGCGCAGGCCCGACAGGCCGAGGATTTCGGCGATCACGCCCTGGCCGGCGAAGGCGGCGTCGCCATGCAGCAGCAGCGGCAGCACCTTGGCGCGCTCTTCCAGCGGCACGATCTCCTCGCGGCCGCGGCCGAACAGATAATCCTGCTTGGCGCGCGCCTTGCCCATCACGACGGGATCGACGATTTCCAGATGTGAAGGATTGGCGGTGAGCGACAGGTGCACCTTGTTGCCGTCGAACTCGCGGTCCGAAGAGGCGCCAAGATGGTACTTCACGTCACCAGAGCCCTCGACCTCGTCGGGGGCGGCCGAGCCGCCCTTGAACTCGTGGAAAATGGCGCGGTGCGGCTTGGCCATCACCTGGGAAAGCACGTTGAGGCGGCCGCGATGCGCCATGCCGAGCACGATCTCCTTCATGCCGAGCTGGCCGCCACGCTTGACGATCTGCTCCAGCGCCGGGATCAGCGCCTCACTGCCGTCGAGGCCGAAGCGCTTGGTGCCTTTGTATTTGACGTCGATGAACTGCTCGAAACCTTCCGCCTCGACCAGCTTCTGCAGGATCGCCTTCTTGCCGGTGGCGGTGAAGGAAATCTCCTTGTCGGCGCCTTCGATGCGCGCCTGGATCCAGGCCTTCTCCTCGGGGTCGGAGATGTGCATGAACTCGACGCCGAGCGTCGAACAATAGGTGCGGGTCAGGATTTCCAGCATCTGCCGGACGGTGCCGAATTCGAGCCCCAGCACGTTGTCGAGGAAGATCGGCCGGTCGTAGTCGGCTTCCGTAAAACCGTAATTCTCGGGCGACAGTTCATTGTAGTCCTCGAGCGGCTTGGCGATGCCGAGCGGATCGAGATTGGCATGCAGATGGCCGCGCATGCGGTAGGCACGGATCATCATGATGGCGCGCACCGAATCGCGCGTCGCCTGGTGCACGTCGGCGTCGGACGGCGCCACGCCGTTGACGACCGCCTTCTCCTTGACCTTTTTCTCGATATGCTTCTCGACCAGGCCCCAATTGCCGTCGAGCGCCGACACCAGTTCGCCATTGGCCTGCAGAGGCCAGGAAGGCCTCGCCCACGACGCGCCCTTGGCATTCTTGCGCACATCGCCGGCATCGTCCTTCAGCCCGGCGAAGAATTCCTGCCATTCGGGATTGACCGAGGCTGGATCATCCTCATAGGCGGCATAGAGCGCGTCGATGTAATCGGCGTTGCCGCCATAAAGGAATGAGGTGAGCGAAAATTGGTCGTTGGCCTGATCTTGTCTTGCCATGTCGTTTCAGCGGAGCCGCGCTCCGTCTCCTTACGTTTGCGGCAGGGCCGCGATAGTGGGCGGTTCACCCGCCCTTCTTGTCCCCTCAAAAGCCAACGAACCGTCGTTGGCTCTCATTCCATAACCGGCGCCAGATTCAGCCCTTGATGGCTTCAACCAGCGTCGTGCCAAGCCGCGCCGGTGACGGCGAGACCTTGATGCCAGCCGATTCCATCGCCGCGATCTTGTCTTCCGCGCCGCCCTTGCCGCCGGAGATCACCGCGCCCGCATGGCCCATGGTGCGGCCAGCCGGTGCCGTGCGCCCGGCGATGAAGCCCGCCATCGGTTTCCTGCGGCCGCGCTTGGCCTCGTCCTTGAGGAACTGCGCGGCGTCTTCCTCGGCCGAGCCGCCGATCTCGCCGATCATGATGATCGACTTGGTCTCGTCGTCGGCCAGGAACATCTCGAGCATGTCGATGAACTCTGTGCCCTTGACGGGGTCGCCGCCGATGCCGACGGCCGTGGTCTGACCGAGACCGACATTGGTGGTCTGGAACACAGCCTCATAGGTAAGTGTTCCCGAGCGCGAAACAACGCCGACCGAGCCCTTGCGGAAGATGTTGCCGGGCATGATGCCGATCTTGCATTCGTCTGGGGTGAGCACGCCCGGGCAGTTCGGGCCGATCAGCCGCGACTTGGAGCGGTCGAGCCGCGCCTTGACCTTGACCATGTCCATGACCGGGATGCCCTCGGTGATGCAGACGATCAGCGGGATCTCCGCCTCGATCGCCTCGATGATGGCTTCGCCCGCGCCCGCCGGCGGCACGTAGATGACGGAGGCGTTGGCGCCCGTCCTGTCCTTGCCTTCGGCGACCGTGGCGAAGATCGGCAGGCTCTCGCCTTTCGAGCCGGTCCAGGTCTCGCCGCCCTTCTTGGGATGGATGCCGCCCACCATCTTGGTGCCGTGATAGGCCAGCGCCTGTTCGGTGTGGAACGTGCCGGTCTTGCCGGTCAGGCCCTGCACCAGCACCTTGGTGTTCTTGTCGATAAGAATGGACATCGGAGCCCTTTTTAACCGTTGATCGAGGAAGGCGAGACGCGCCGGTAGACGCCGCTCACCATGTCTTGCCAGCCATCGCTGCCGGCGGGTTTGAATTGCAGTCGCATGCGATAGGTGTCGGCATCGTTGAAAACAAAGGTCACGCGCGCGGCGCCACGCGGCGACGACCGCTCCAGCACCAGTTCGTCGCCATTCCAGGCGCCCGTGGCGGGCGACACCGGCACGAAGCCCATGGAATCGAATTGATGCATGGTGACGAGGCTGTTCTGCTGGTCGAAGCCGAACACATTGTGCGCGCCGAAGGAGACCGTGCCGTCGCGGCGCTGACGATAGCGCTGCACCACGAACAGGCCGCCGAACTGCGCTTCCGCCGTCACTTCGGAGGTTGCCGCACCCTCATCGGCCCATTGCGTCGCCGCGATATCCTCCTCGCCGCGCCACGCGCCGACCAGCGCCTGCAGGCGCTGATGGTCGGCCGAGAGCGAGGAGAAGGGGGCCGCGTTCATGGGATCACAGCCGCTTCAGATCGGTGACGGTAAGATCGCTCTTGGCATTCCCGGTGTTGAGCGTCGTCGCCGGTTCGAACATCAGCACCACCGGCTCCGCGGTCAGCGAACGCGGCCGGTGCTCGACGCCGCGCGGCACGACGATGAAATCGCCTTCGCCAAGCTCGACCGGCCCATCGCGAAAATCGATGGCGATCCTGCCTCGCAGGACGAGAAAAGCTTCGTCCTCATTGTCATGCGCATGCCAGTCGAAGGCCCCGCCGAACTTGGCAACCTTGGCCTGGCTGTCATTGACGTCGCCGGCGACATGCGGATCGAAGACCTTGGTGATGGTCCGATCCGCCGCTTCGACGAGGTTTATCTTGCGCGGAGGCATCCGCTCAGCCCTTCACCGCCGCCACGATCTTCTTGGCGGCATCGTCGAGATCATCGGCCGACACGACATTCAAGCCGCTGTCGTTGATGATCTTCTTGCCGAGTTCGGCATTGGTGCCTTCCAGGCGGACCACCAGCGGAACCTGGAGGCCGACTTCCTTGACCGCGGCGATCACGCCCTCGGCGATGATGTCGCACTTCATGATGCCGCCGAAGATGTTGATCAGGATGCCCTTCACCGCCGGGTCCTTGGTGATGATCTTGAACGCCGCCGTCACCTTCTCCTTCGAAGCGCCGCCGCCGACGTCCAGGAAGTTGGCGGGCTCGGCGCCATAGAGTTTGATGATGTCCATCGTCGCCATGGCGAGGCCGGCGCCGTTGACCATGCAGCCGATATTGCCGTCGAGGGCGACATAGGCGAGGTCGTATTTCGACGCCTCGATCTCCTTCTCGTCCTCTTCGGTCGTGTCGCGCAGTTCCATCAGTTCGGGGTGGCGAAACAGCGCGTTGTTGTCGAACGACACTTTCGCGTCGAGCACGCGCAGACGGCCGTTCTTCATGACGATCAGCGGGTTGACCTCGAGCAGGCTCATGTCCTTTTCGACAAAGGCCTTGTAGAGGATCGGGAACAGCGTGCCGCCATCCTTGGCCGCGTCACCGTCGAGCTTCAGCGCGCCGTTGAGCGCCTTGACGTCGTCCGCCGTGACGCCCTTTTCCGGATCGATGGCGACGGTGATGATCTTTTCCGGCGTATCGTGGGCGACGCCCTCGATGTCCATGCCGCCCTCGGTCGAGACGACGAAGGCGATGCGGCCGACCGAGCGGTCGACCAGGATCGACAGATAGAGCTCGCGCTCGATGTCGGCGCCGTCCTCGATATAGAGGCGGTTGACCTGCTTGCCGGTCGGGCCGGTCTGCTTGGTCACCAGCGTGTGGCCGAGCATCTCGTTGGCGTTGGCGACGACGTCGGCGACCGACTTCGCCAGCCTGACCCCACCCTTGGCGTCGGGGCCGAGTTCCTTGAACTTGCCCTTGCCGCGGCCGCCGGCGTGGATCTGGCTCTTCACCACATAGAGCGGGCCAGGCAGCGCTTGCGCGGCGGCTTCCGCCTCGCTCGCCTTGAACACCGGCACGCCTTCGGCCACCGGCGCGCCAAAGCTCTTCAGCAGCGCCTTGCCTTGATATTCATGGATGTTCATCGGGAACTATCTCCAGGTCGTTTGCCGGGGGGGTGTCGTTTTGCCGGGATTTACTTCGAGGCGAGCTGCGGCGCGATCTTGACGCAGGCTTCGGTCAGGCCCTGCACCGTCGCCACCGACGCGTCGAACATCTTTTGCTCGGCCTTGTTGAGGTCGATCTCGATGACGCGCTCGACACCGCCGGCACCGATCACCACGGGAACGCCGACATACGTGCCCTTGACGCCATATTGGCCGGAGAGGTGCGCCGCGCACGGCAGCACGCGCTTCTTGTCCTTGAGGTAGGATTCCGCCATCGAAATCGCCGAAGCCGCCGGCGCGTAGTAGGCCGAACCGGTCTTCAGGAGGCCGACGATCTCGGCGCCGCCGTCGCGGGTGCGCTGCACGATCTGGTCGAGCTTTTCCTTCGAGGTCCAGCCCATCTTGATCAGGTCGGGCAGCGGAATGCCCGACACCGTCGAATAGCGGATCATCGGCACCATGGAATCGCCATGGCCGCCGAGCACGAAGGCGGTGACGTCCTCGACCGAGACCTTGAATTCCTCGGCCAGGAAATAGCGGAAGCGCGCGCTGTCGAGCACGCCGGCCATGCCGACGACATGGGTCTTGGGCAGGCCGGAAAACTTCTGCAGTGCCCACACCATGGCGTCGAGCGGGTTGGTGATGCAGATGACGAACGCCTTCGGCGCGTACTTCTTCAGCCCGGCGCCGACCTGTTCCATGACCTTGAGGTTGATGCCCAGCAGATCGTCGCGGCTCATCCCCGGCTTGCGCGGCACGCCGGCGGTGACGATGCAGACATCCGCGCCCTCGATGCCGGCGTAATCATTGACGCCGGTCAGCCGGGAGTCGAAACCGTCGACCGGCGACGACTGCGCGATATCGAGCCCCTTGCCCTGCGGGATGCCCTCGGCAATATCGAACAGGACCACATCGCCGAGATCCTTGAGGCCGATCATGTGGGCGAGCGTGCCGCCGATCATGCCAGAGCCGATAAGCGCTATCTTGTTGCGTGCCATGTGAGGATGATTTCCCTTTGTCAGTGACGGCGCCAACACGGCGTCGAGGAAGAGGCCGGAATGCAGCGGGGGAACCGCGGATTTCGCCGCACCCAATAGCTCCGGTACGGAATAAATTCAAACGATTATTTCAACGCCTGCATTTTCAATCGGTTAGAGTGCTTGGGATTTACGTAAACGTCAAAATTTGTAAGCCGACTTGGGAGAATTTATACAATGACGGTTGAGATCAGAAGACTCTATCCCGGCGATGACGACCTTGTGATGCGGGTTGCCGACGACGTGTTCGACGAACCGGTGCGGGCCGATCATCTAGCCAGCTATCTCGCTCAATCGGGCCATTTCATGATCGTGGTCTTGGCCGGCGGCGTTATCGTCGGCCAATGCGCGGCGGTCATCCACCGCCATCCGGACAAGCCGACCGAGCTTTATATCGACGAGGTCGGCGTGTCGCCGGCCTTCCAGCGCCAGGGGACTGCACGCAAAATGCTCGACGCGATGTTCGCTCTCGGCAGGGAGCATGCTGCGAAGAGCCTGGGTGGGCATCGAACCTGACAATCTGCCCGCCCGCGCGCTTTATGAAGCGCGCGCCCATGACGAGGCGGAGACCTTTGTGATGTATGTCTATCGGCTGTCGGCGCGCCGACGAGCCTGACGACCCCTAAAGGCGACCGGTTGGGGCGTTCGGCAAAAAAGATTCGACCGGAACCTCGGAGTAGATCGCCCGTTTTGGCACTGTGATCAACAGGAGACAGACCGCCATGGATTGGAACCGCGTCGAAGGAAATTGGAAGCAGGTCAAGGGCAAGGTCAAGGAACAGTGGGGCAAGCTCACCGACGATGATCTCGACCGGATCGCCGGCAAGCGCGACCAGCTCGAAGGCAAGATCCAGGAACGCTACGGCATCGAGAAAGACCGCGTTCGCCGCGACGTTGACGACTGGTACAGCATGCAGGGCTGGTAGTTCCCCCGCACGTGAAAAGGGCCCGGCATGCGCCCTTTTCACGGCTTGGCCGCGAGGCTGGGCTTCTCTCAAAGGCTCAGCAGGGACTTAATTGACTCGCTTATCTCCGTCCGAAAGCGTACAGAGATGAATCGTCAGCAGCACGACAAGGGGCCCTGACGCTTGGGAGCGACCATCGCACTCCTGCCCGATACGAGGCATAGGATGGCATGGTTAGTGAACCGGAACGTCCCAGTCTGACGGCAGAGGCCGTACGCGAACTCGCTCGAATATCCGGCGCCACCGAGCAGCAGATACGCGAAATAGTATCGCTGGTTGGGCTCGACCGTGGCTCTATCCTCCGCGAAGCTCGCATTGCGGCAAGGAATGGATAGCTCCAGGAATTCTGTAACAGTAACTGTCGCTTTCATACCAAGGTGGCGGCTTGCCTAGTGCTGTGCGTGCGGCAAGGTCTACAACCCGTCATCGTCGGCTCACGAACGGGCGCCGACGGCCGAGAGATCCAGTGCTCTCTTGCCCGGTGGAGAGATGGTTGGATCAAAGCGCGCTTCGGGCCAAGAGCGAATTGTTGCGGCGGATGAGCCCGGACGATCTTTCGCTGCTTCAACCGCATTTCGAGAGCGTCTTTCTTGAGCTGCGGGCGCCTTTGGAGACGGCCGGTCAAAAGATCGACTTCGTTTATTTTATCGAAAGTGGGCTGGCATCCGTCGTGGCCAGGACGTCGGCGACAACCGAGGCCGAAGTCGGGATAATCGGCTTTGAGGGAATGACCGGCTCTGCCCTGATCATGGGAGACGACCAGGCGGCTTTTGATTGTTATATCCAATCGACATGCGAAGCGGTTCGCATCGGCGTCGACCCGTTCGTCGAAGCCTTGCGAGCCAGCGGTACCCTGCGCGCTTTCCTGCTTCGGTATGTACAATATCTTCACATCCAGACAAGTTACACTGCGTCCGTCAATGCGCGGCGGAGCCTGGAGGTTCGGCTGGCCAGATGGCTTCTGATGTGCGGCGACCGGACTGTCGGCGACCGGCTTTTGATAACGCACGAATTTCTCTCGGTCATGCTGGGGGTCAGACGCCCCGGCGTTACCGTGGGACTGCAGATGATCGAGAGCCATGGCTATATCCGGGCTCGTCGTGGAGAGGTCACGATCCGCGATCGGAACGGTCTTTTGCGGTTGGCCCAGGATTCCTACGGTCCTCCGGAGTTTGAATACCATCGGCTGGTCGGAGATTTGGGATCGAAGACCCCCGCAAGACAGGAACGCCCCACGTGACCTTCGCTATCCTGCGAGTGCAGATGGCCGACGCGATGATGCCGGTGAAGACATGTTGCCCGATCCCCGCGTCGGCCACTACGGCTTCCTGAGTATTTGCCGTCAGCGCAAGCTAGAGCACGCCGAACGATCGGCAACAGCAGTTCGCCGCATGGTAAAAACTGTACAGTGCAAAGCGCTTGCGAGCGGATTTGGCGGGGACTACTTTCCGGCTTTCGTCTGGAGGTTTGGATGCAGAGCCCGGACAAGGCAAATGCGAAATCCCGGGTCGAGGTCATCGAAAGCTGCGGCGAATGGTTTGTCCATGTAACCGAGGGCGGCAGGACCGCTGCAACCAATTCCTTCGAGATCGAGGCGCTTGCGTCGCGGAACGCCAACGCATCCGTCTTGGCCTTGAACGCTATGAGAGACTGTAGTGCAGACCGCTTAGAAAAATTCTAGGAAAAGTGCGTAGCGATCTTCCGTCCGGAATTGCTTAAAACAAAGGCTTAGAGCGAGTCGGCGATTGCATAAAACAATAAACCGCTTAGCCGGCTCGCGCCTCCGCATTTTGCGAACTCTTCTCCTTCCGCCGCTCGGTCCAGTCCTCCAGCCAGTCGCGGCTTTGCATCTCGATCAGGCGCGAGGCCGTGCGCTCGAATTCGAACACCTCGACGCCGCGCTTGGCCACATAAAGCGCGTGCGGCGGCGCCGCAGCGCTCACCACCAGGCGCATATGATGGTCGTAGAGCGTGTCGATCAGCAGGATGAAGCGCTTGGCCTCGTTGCGCTTGCCTTCGCCCAGCACCGGGACGTGGTCGATGAAGACGGTCGAGAACCGGCCGGCGATCGCCAGATAATCGCGCGCGCCGAGCGGCTTCTCGCAGAGATCGGCAAAGGAAAACCGCGCGGCGTCGCCGGCGGCGGCCGGCACCACCAGCTTGCGGCCCTTCAGCGTCAGCGACGTTTCGGATGTCGGTGCCCCGTGCGTCATCGTCCGCCAGGCCTCGTCCAACGCCTGGTCGGCCGCCGCATCGGCCGGCGTGACATAGACCGGCGTGCGTGCGAGCTTTTCCAGCCGATAGTCCTTGTCGCTGTCGAGCGACAGCACCAGCGCGTGGCATTCCAATATGGCGATGAACGGCAGGAAAAGCTGGCGGTTCAACCCGTCACGGTAGAGGTCTTGCGGCGCCACGTTCGAGGTGGCGACCAGCACGACCCCATTGGCGAACAGCGCCGAAAACAGCCTGGACAGGATCATGGCGTCGGCGATGTCGGTGACCGAGAACTCGTCGAAGCACAGCACCCAGGCCTGCTCGGCCAGCGCCTTGGCGACCGGCGGGATGGGATCGTCTTCCCTGACAGTGCCTTCCTTGCGCGCCTGCCGGTGCTTCTGGATGCGGTCCTGCACGTCGGCCATGAAATCGTTGAAATGGACGCGGCGCTTGCGCCGCACCGGCAAGAGCTCGAAGAACATGTCCATCAGCATGGTCTTGCCGCGGCCGACGCCGCCATGGATATAGAGACCCTTGACCGCCTCATGCGTCTCGCGCCTGCGGGCAAACAGCCAGCCCAGCGCACTGGACTTGTGCGCCAGCCGCTTGGCCGAGATCTCCACGGTCAGCCGGTCGAGCGCGGCGGCGATCTCTTCCTGCGCCGCATCGCGTTGGATCGCGCCTGACACCACCAGATGGTCGTAGCGCTGCCGGACGGTGGCATGGGTTTGGAGGCCGTCACGCAGATGCATCGGTCACGTCGTTGTTCAGGGCATGATGCTCAAGAGAGGGTAGGGTATGTTGAGATTCAGGTCAGGCCGAGCCGCGATGCGCGGGGCGGCATCACCTGAATATCGACACGCCTGGCCTATCTTGTAAGCGAGATCGGCTGCCCGTTGGAAGTCTGGCCGTCGAACTTCGAGCCGCCCGACGAATAGAGCCGCGCCAGCGAGCCGCCATTCTCATCATAAAGCGTCAGCTGCTTGCCGGCGACGTTCCATGACTTGATGCCATCGATCGGCGCCGGGCAATGCAGCGGCCCGGCGCGGAAGCCGGCGCCGAATTTGGTTTGCGGCGTCGCCACCTTGCAGCTCTGGCCGGAGACATTGACGTTCCAGACCCCGGCGACAGCTGCCGCGCTGAGGTCCGCGGCACCTGCTGGCGCCGTGCCGTCCGGCGGCAGCGAGGCGACCTGCGTGTTGGCCGGCGCCGTCGGGAATTGCGAAGGGTCGGTGGTGCCGGGCGACGCCGGCGGCGGCAGCTGGTTGGAGCTCACCTGGCCAGCGGGGGCTGGCTGCAACGGTGCCGGTTGCTGGTCGTCCATCGACGAGAAGCGTGAGGTTGAGCAGCCGCTCGCAACGAGCGCCGCCAGGGATACGGCCACAAGGCCGCCTTTGGGAAAATTCATTACAACCTCCGTCGGATCCGGCTGGGGGGAAGCCGTCCGCGCAATAGCACCTCCACCAAGATGGAGAAGGTGGCGAAATTTCAACCCGATATGGTTAAAATAGGGTTTGCGGCAAGATTGTTGCAAATTTATCGCAATCATTGCGCCAGCGCGGCACTTGGGACGAACACATACCCGTCCGGCCCGACAATATAGCACTCCCGCAGGCCATGCGGCTTGTCGACGGCGCCGGAGAGCGCAATGTAGCCATGTTCCAGCGCCGCCGCCTCGACCGCGTCCGGATCGGCGCCATAGAGGCGCAATTCAATGCCGGCACCGCGTGTCTCGGCGCCGGTGATGACACCTGTCATCGGATTGTCGAGATAGGAATGATCCGCATGCAGCATGAAGACCGACCCCAGAAGCTCGATGGCCGCGAAATCCTCGTCGGCATAGATCACCCGGGCGCCCAGCACGTCGCGGCAGAAGGCTTCCATCGCCTGCATGTCTGACACCAGCAGATTGACGCCGATGCCGCGCGGCAGCGCGCGGCCGAAATCCTCGGCCTTCATCCAGGGCGCCTTCGTCCGCTTCATTGCCATGGCATTGTCCTCCTGATCCCGCGATCCTAACCGAGGCCGCTTCGCCGCCCTTGGCACTCGGCCGGCGCACGCTTGCGCCAGCCGGCGTTCGGCCTATCTCTGGGGGAACACAACCCAGTGGGAGCCGCAAAATTGGCCGCGAGACAGAGAGCCGCCAACCGCTATTACAGCGGCCCGCCCAGCGACCATTTCGACGGCACCCTGTTCTTCAATCCGGGCGGCCGAATGCCCGGCCCCTTCAAGGATCTGCTGAAATGGCAGTTCAGCGGTCAGCGTTCGAAATGGCCACCTGCCAGCCCAAGCCCTTTTGCCCAGGCAAAGCCGATGGCGACGGTCGAAGGTGCCGAACTGACCGTGACCATGGTCGGCCATTCCACCTTGCTGATCCAGACCGCCGGGCTGAACCTCCTCACCGATCCTGTGTGGTCGCAGCGTAGCTCGCCGTTCTCCTTTGCCGGCCCCAGACGCGTCAATCCGCCTGGCATCGCTTTTGGCGATCTGCCGGCGATCGACCTCGTGCTGGTCAGCCACAACCACTATGACCATCTCGACCTCGCCACGCTGAAGCAGTTGAAGGAGAAGCACGATCCGCTGGTGGTGACGCCGCTCGGCAACGATGCCATCATCGCCGCCGCTGTATCAGGCATGCGGCTTTCCGCGCATGACTGGGGCGACAGGCGCGATGTCGGCCGTGGCACCACTATCCACGTCGAGCCCGCGCATCACTGGTCGGCACGCGGCGCGCGCGACCGGCGCATGGCGCTGTGGGCGGGCTTCGTCATCGACACGCCGGGCGGAAAAATCTATTTCGCCGGCGATACCGGCTTCCACGACGGCATCAACTACCGGCTGATGGCTGAAAAACACGGCGGCTTCCGCTTCGCCATCCTGCCGATCGGCGCCTACGAGCCGCGCTGGTTCATGGCACCGCAGCATCAAAATCCCGAGGAAGCGGTGCAAGGTATGAAACTATGCAACGCCGCCTTCGCCGCCGGCTGCCATTGGGGCACTTTCCAGCTCACTGACGAGCCGTTCGACGAACCGGTCCGCAAACTGGGCGAAGCGCTGGACGCCGAAGGCGTGCCGCGCGAGAATTTCCGGGCCTTGCGACCCGGCGAGGCTTGGGACGTGCCGCGGATTTAATGGCCTCGACAGAATGGCCGTTTACGCTGCCGTGGTTTTCGCTGATGGTCGTCCTCGGACAGAATAGGGGAATCAGATGAAGTCGATCATGGCAGGTCTTTTGGCGCTGGCGGTCTCGGTGCCGGCGGCTTTCGCGGGCGAGATCGGCGACCGGGCGGCCGAGGCCGAGAAACTTCTCCAATCGGGTGATGGCGCCGCTGCGCTGGAGAAGTTCGGCAGCGCCCAGGAGGCGCTCTGGAAGGCGATGCCGCTTGCCGTGATGAACGTCAAGCAGGTGGATACAGCCTCCGGCTTCGGCATCTACAGTGAACGCGCCAACCATGTGTACAAACAAGGCGAGCAGGTCGCTCTCTACATGGAGCCGGTTGGGTACGGCTATGGCTCGGACGGGCTCGGCAACAGCTCGATCGCGCTCTCCGTCGACCTGACCGTCCTTTCCGAGGCCGGTGAAAAACTTGGCACCTTCGAAAAGATCGGCCGCGTGCAGGTCGCCTCGCGTTCGCACAACCGCGAACTGTTCTTCAAGCTGGACCTCTCCCTCACCGGCCTGCCGCCTGGCAAATACCGCTGTGACTTCGTCATGCATGACGAGAATTCGAGCAAGACGGCCCCCTTCAGCACGGATGTCGAGATCGCCGGCTGAGCCGGTTTGAAGAAAATGTCCGACAGAGACGGCATCAGGACAATTCATCGCGGGACGTCGCAATCGGCGGCCATGCTGGCGAATGTCAGACGGGCGATGGCGATCACCGCCCGGCTCAACCGTCTGACGTTCGACGATGCGGACGAAGTCAGGGCCTTGTTCAGCCAGCTCATCGGCCGGGAGGTGGACGCGAGTTTCCTGCTGATCCCGCCATTCTATACGGCAGGAGGCGACGAAATCCGCGTCGGGCGCAACGTCTTCGTTAATCAGAACTGCACTTTCTATGATATCGGCGGCCTCGACATCGCCGACGATGTGATGATCGGGCCAAATGTGAGCATCATCACGACGGGCCATCCGCTTGACCCGTCGCAGCGCCGCGCCGTCACGATCGGAAAGCCGATCGCCATCGGGAGAAATGTCTGGATCGCGGCGGGTGCGACTGTCATCGGCGGGGTGACGGTGGGCGAAAACGCGGTGGTGGCCGCCGGTTCGGTGGTTACCAGGAACGTTCCCCCAAATACCCTTGTCGGCGGCAATCCGGCACGGGTCATCAGGTCGATTGGCGCCGACTGAACGACACCCGCAAGGGGCTATCCCCTCGCAGCCTCGGGAACCCAAGCGCGACGGCCGCGTTTTTCAACCGGTTTCAATGTGTTCGGCTTGCGAGGCATACCATGCTCAAATGGATCATCATTCTCCTGATCATCGCCGCCGCTGCGAGCCTGCTCGGCATGCCGGCACTGGCCGGCGCGGCCGCGACCGGCGCGCGCATTCTCATCGGCATCGTGCTCGTCATCTTCCTGTTGATCCTGCTTGGGGTCTTCGCGGTGACGTAAGTCCGCCGCCTTTGCCGTGAAAGCGCTGCGCACTGGTAATTCCTGCCCATTTCCGCCATATAGCGCCGAACGGACATGGAATTTTCGGAGCAATGGCAGGCACGGCCCCTTTCGCCAAGATGAACGGCATCGGCAACGAGATCATCGTTGCCGATATGCGTGGTCGCGCGGATCGGGTGACGGCCGCGGCCGCCATCGCGCTCAATGGCGACGTCGCGACGCGGTTCGACCAGATCATGGCGATCCACGACGCCAGAACGCCGGGCACCGCCTATTTCGTCGACATCCTAAATTCCGACGGGTCGGGGGCGCAGGCCTGCGGCAACGGCATGCGCTGCGTCGTCCAGGCACTGGCCGCCGAGACCGGCGAGAAGACCTTCACCTTCGAGACCGTGGCCGGCATCCTCAATGCCCGCGAACACGCCGACGGCTCGATCTCGGTCGACATGGGCACGCCGCGCTTCGGCTGGCGCGACATTCCGCTCGCCGAGGAGTTCCGCGACACCCGTATTATCGAGTTGCAGGTCGGCCCGATCGACGCGCCGGTGCTGCATTCGCCTTCCGCTGTCTCGATGGGCAATCCGCACGCCATCTTCTGGGTCGACAACGACGTCTGGACTTATGAGCTCGACCGTTTCGGTCCGCTCTTGGAAAACCATCCGATCTTTCCCGAGCGCGCCAACATCACCATCGCCCAGGTGACCTCGCCCGATTCGATGATCATCCGCACCTGGGAGCGCGGCGCCGGCCTGACCAAGGCCTGCGGCACCGCCTCCTGCGCTGCCGTCGTTGCCGCCGCGCGCACCAGGCGCACCGGCCGCAGCGTCAACCTGCTGACTCCCGGCGGCGGCACGCTGCATGTCGAGTGGCGCGATGACGACCACGTCATCCTGACCGGCGCGGCCGAATGGGAATTTTCCGGCAGCTTCGATCCTTCGAACGGCGCCTGGGCCCGCGACACCGAAAGCGCGGCCTGATGTCGGCTGTGTCCAAGGGCGTCGACGTGGCGAAGCAGCCCGGCCGCATCGACGTGGTGACCTTCGGCTGCCGCCTCAACACCTATGAGTCCGAGGTGATGCGGCGCGAGGCCGAAACTGCCGGCCTCGGCGCGCTGGCCGGTGGCGCCGTCATCTTCAACACCTGCGCCGTCACCGGAGAAGCGGTGCGCCAGGCCAGGCAGGCGATCCGCAAGGCGCGCCGCGACAACCCGGCCGCGCGCATCATCGTCACCGGCTGCGCCGCGCAGACCGAGCCCGAAAAATTCGCCGCCATGGACGAGGTCGATCTCGTGCTTGGCAATGAGGAAAAGCTCAAGGCCCACTCCTATCGTGCGCTGCCGGATTTCGGCGTCAACGACACCGAAAAGGCACGCGTCAACGACATCTTCTCGGTGCGCGAAACCGCCGGCCACATGGTCGACGCCATCGAGGGCCGCGCGCGCGCCTTCGTGCAGGTGCAGAATGGCTGCGACCATCGCTGTACCTTCTGCATCATCCCCTATGGCCGCGGCAATTCGCGCTCGGTGCCGATGGGCGCGGTGGTCGAGCAGGTCAAGCGCCTGGCGGGCAACGGTTATGCCGAGATCGTGCTGACCGGCGTCGACATGACGTCTTTCGGCGCCGACCTGCCTGGTGCGCCCAAGCTCGGCAAATTGGTGAAAACCATCCTGAAACAGGTGCCCGACGTGAAGCGGCTCAGGCTGTCCTCCATCGATTCGATCGAGGCCGACGAGGACTTGCTCGACGCTATCGCCACCGAATCCAGGCTGATGCCGCATCTACATCTGTCGCTGCAGTCGGGCGACGACATGATCCTAAAGCGCATGAAGCGCCGGCATCTGCGCGACCAGTCGATCCGCTTTTGCGAGGATGTGCGCAAGCTCCGTCCCGGCATTGTCTTCGGCGCCGACATCATCGCCGGCTTCCCGACCGAGACCGAAGCCATGTTCGAGAATTCCGAAAAAATCGTCGATGAATGCGGCCTGACCCACCTCCATGTCTTCCCGTTTTCACCGCGCGAAGGCACTCCCGCCGCGCGCATGCCGCAGGTTCGCCGCGAGCTCGTCAAGCAACGCGCCGCCCGGCTGCGCGCCGCCGGCGAAGCCGCCTACCAGCGCCATCTGTCGTCCATGGCCGGCAGCCGCCAGTCGATCCTGATCGAGCGCGACGGTCTTGGCCGCACCGAAGGGTTCACGCTTGCCGCACTCGGCACCGGCGCGCCGGGCGAGATCGTCGAAGCTGAAATAACCGGCCACGACGGCATCAGGCTGACAGCCGCCCCCCTTGCCGCCCCCGCCGCCTGAGAACGCAAAAGCATGGCTGGTTTTTTCAAGAAGATATTTTCGTTCGGCAAGAAGGAGGTGGTCGAGGAGCGCATCGACGAGACCGCTCCGCTGCCGCCGATCAAATGGGACCAGCTCGACGCGCTGAAGCCGGCGGCCGAGCAGGCCCTGCCGGAGTTTTTTAAGCGCGAGGAGGTTGCGGCGGAAGCCGCGCCTGGACCGGCGCCCGAGGAACCCAAGCCCGAACCTGTCCCCACCATTCCGCCGGCGCCGGAGCCGACCGTTCCGTCGGAACCGGAACGGCAGCCGGAGCCTGCTCCGGAAGAGAAGCCGGCACCCCCGCCCCAGACGCCTGAACCGCCCGCGCCATCCGAGCCGGAGATCGCTCCGTCGCCTCCGGAAAGGCAGCCGGAACCCGCGCCGGTCGAAGTGCCGACGCCGCCAGTCGAGGTGCCGGCCGAACAGCCCATCCCGGTCGAGGTGCCGCCGGCGGCAC